>CAYIMJ010000001.1:0-48442 GCA_964364605.1 uncultured Candidatus Saccharibacteria bacterium
CTTGGGGCTCGGAACGGCTAGAGAGAACTAATCTGGAGTTGGTATTGGCGTTAGGGTCGGCCAAACAGGTGTGTAGTCCGTCGTGCAAGAGAAGTCCGGGTTGTTTCTCGACTGCACCGTGTAGAACTGTATGTCGCCCTGCACCTGGTCGGTTTGCGCCGCGCTATTTACAGCCGATCCATCACAGGTAAAGCCGGTGCCCGTGAGCGGTGAGCGTGAGTTATCCGAGCTGTCCTGCACCAGGTTTGTCGGCGTCAGCGCACCCGCGCACCAGATCTTAGCGATATGCACATGCGGATTTTTTGTTAACGAGTTCGTACCGGGTAACGGGTCCGTGCCGAACACACCGCCTGAGGGCGTGGCAAGAGCGATTTTCTGTGTCGATGAGGCAAGGTCGCTAAGAGATCCGCTAAGGAACATAGTCTCGACTGTGCCCATCCCTTCACCTTCTACAGGTTCATACACATTGTCACCATCGTCTGCCCAAAACGCGAAGGTAAGTGCGCTGTCGAGTTCGCCCTGGCCGAGGCCCGGAGTCGTACAGGCAGGATCATCGGACAATTCAGGTTCCGTACAAGACTGGTCGGAGTCGTCGGTGAGACGAACGGCCGCACACATCCATGCATCGTTTGAAAGAGAGTAGATCGAAATAGTGTCCTCCCCATAATCGCCCGGCTTCACATCAGTGAAGTCGAAGAACTTATGAGTTCCAGCGACGAGGTCGGCGATGGTCCACGAGTTCGCAGGATTTGCGACCAAATCACCGTCCGGCACGTACTGGTAGCCCGGGATGTTGAAGTCAATCGCGTAGCTATGGTTATCAATCTTGAGGTCGATGTCACCGGCGGCAAACGTGTTGCCGGTCGATGTCTCCGTGTCAGAAAAGAATGCTCCTGTACTCGCGACAGCGCCGCTGCCAAAAGCGATAATGACTGCGAGCGAGAGAAGAATGCGATTCATAAATTTATATTTAATTAATATCCCTTACTGGTTTCCCTTCCAGCCCACCGAGTCCCACCAGTTGGGGCTCGGAACGGCTAGAGAGAACTAGATTGGTGGCAGGAATCCTCTATAGTTCGCTGCACATGTGAAAGTCGGATTGTTTCTCGACTGCACTGCGTAGAACTGCATATCGCCCTCTACTCGGTCCGTCTGAGCTGCGTTGTTGACGGCTGCACCATCACAGGTAAAGCCTGGAGTAAGCGTGAGTGGAGACCCGGTGTTGAGGCCATCCTGAACGAGGTTAGTCGAAATAGGATTGCCGAAGCACCATGCCTTCCCGATGTAGAACGTCGTGCCGCCCGGAATTGGATTTGCTGCTCCGAGAATGCTTGTCGAAGAGTCCGCAAGAGTGATGTTGCTTGTTGTAGAAGCAATGTTGCTAAGCGGGCCCGAGAGGAAGATTGTCTCGGCTACTCCACCGCTCTGTCCTGCTATTGGTTCATAGACGTTGTCGCCATCATCAACCCAGAAAGCGAAGTTTAGCCCGTTGTCGAGTTCACCGAGACCTGCACCAGGGAATGTCGATGTTGCAGTATCGTCTGCAAGCTCAGGTTCCGTGAGCGACTGGTCGGAGTCATCCGTGAGTCGTGCAGCTGCGCACATCCAGGCATTATTACTTCCGACGTGGATAGAGATGGTATCTTCACCCAAGTCCCCTGGTTTTAAATCGTCGAAGGTGAAGAACTTATGAGTTCCCGCGACGAGGTCTGCAAGTTGCCATGAGTTTGCAGGATTCGCGACAAGCGCCCCTGTTGTTGTTCCTTGGAATGTCGGGATGTTGAAGTCGATTGCGTAACTTGAGTTATCAATTTGGAGATCAATGTCGCCAGCGGCAAACGTGTTGCCAGTTGAAGTCTCAGTATCGTTGAAGAACGCGCCCGTGCTCGCAATAGCACCACCACCAAGAGCGACGATGACTGCGAGCGAGAGAAGAATTCGTTGCATATAATTTATGTGTTAAGTGAGTTGTTTTGGTTAATAGTTTTTATGTGCTGCGCCGTGCGATGACTATTCTCGACCAAAAGTATCGCGCCGCGTGTATCGCGGACGCGACACACATGTGAAGCTTCGCTCCGTACTGGTATGCGCGGCAAGTGTGGACACTGGTTACATCCTGTGCACAAAAAAGTGCATAACTTTTTTCAAAAACGTGTCGAAAAAATACACGAAGTGTCTGGTATACCCCGTGAGATATCACTTTGATCCTCCCAGTGTCCAACACTCGGTGTTGGACATGTGTATTCCGTATTTTTTCCAAGGTGAGGATTGCCACATGCATACAATGTACAAGGAGGTGCTAATGGCGTTCTGGTATAGTTCCCGCATGAAGATCGTCTCGTGGAACGTAAATGGTCTGCGCTCCCTCGCAAACAACGGCTATTGGGAATCTTTTTTGAAAGGCGTAAAGCCAGATATTTTCTGCCTCCAAGAGACCAAAGCGAACCCTGAGCAAGTGTCGGAAGAGATGCTCTCCCCTCTTGGATTCCGCTCGTTCTTTTCATCGTGCCAAGTACGTAAAGGCTATAGTGGCGTCGCTATATATTCAAAAATCGAACCCTTGAAGGTCATTTACGGCATGGGAATAAAGGAGTTTGATCAGGAAGGGCGTCTGATAGGGGCCGAATACGAGGACTTCTGGCTCATAAATGCATACTTCCCCAACGGAGGCCAGGGCCCAGAACGTCTCGATTATAAAATGCGTTTCTATGACGCATTCCTCGCATTTATAGAGAAACTCCGCAAGCAGAAACCGGTCATATTCTGCGGCGATGTGAACACCGCCCACGAGGAAATAGATCTCGCGCGACCAAAAGAGAACGAGGACAATACCGGATTCCTCCCTGCAGAGCGCGCGTGGATAGACGAGGTCGTCAGCGCCGGATATATAGACTCCTTCCGCCACTTCTATCCACAAACCAAAGATGCTTACACTTATTGGGATATGAAGACTCGCGCACGAGACAGAAATGTCGGTTGGAGAATTGATTATTTTTTTGTTGCAAGTGAATTCATAAAGCGCGTGAAGAAAGCAGAAATCCACTCTGACATATATGGCTCCGACCACTGCCCTCTTTCCATCACAGTGTCCTAAAGGACAAGTTGTCCACAGGGTGTCCTTTACAATGTCCTTTACTAGAATAGTATTGGCAAAGGAAGAGATGTTCTTTACATAGTTCTTGAAAGCATCTGTCGGCATCGGTGCGCTTCTCGAGGTGCCTGCCTACGTCGCGGCGATCCGCGGTATAAGTATTGCGCACGGTATTCCTTGGCAAAAGCGCCAGTATGCTAAGTATAAAAAGCTACCCTCATTCTCGGGTCGGAGACCCCATCTACGCCCTGCTCCTTTTTGTCTCCGGCCACCACTCAGGGTGGCTTTTTTGTTTTTATACGAGACGACCGTGTTCCACACAATGCTTCACCGCACTTATGAGTATGAACCATGCTTATGACTTACCCCTACGTGCTAGCTACTTGGGGGTTTCACCCCCAAGTAGCTAGCAGACGTGATACTTCTCCATTATATGCTTTATTTCCTCATCTTCAGCAGCTTCCCTCCTCTGCTTCCCTGCTTCCCCAAGCTTCTTTAGCTCATCATCAGACATTTTAAATAGCTCTTCAGTCCTTTTATCAAGGTATTCTTCAGTATTCTTACCGGAATCATCAAGTATTTCCTCAAGAAGCGCATTAAGCGCCCACCCTATCCTCGGTCCAGGTTTCACCTGAAACTTATCCATGATGTGTGCCCCATCCGTTTTGAGCATTCCCACAGATATAGGGTCCCGAAGTGCCTGATCAACCATCGCCTTATACTTACGGAAGCGAAATGGCTGCTCCTTCGGCCGTCCTGTACCTATGCGGTCGCAAATGCGGAGGTTAAGTAAATCAACGATATTTTCCTCCCCTACGTTCTTTATCATGCGGCGCACAGCAGAAAGGGTTATTTGCTCAGGATCCGAGAAGAACATGTGCCAACGGACCAGTTTAACGACCTTATCTATTGTTTCACGTGAAAAATGCATGTCCTCTAGAGCTTTTTTCGTTACACGTGAACCAACTACCTCATGGCCATGGAAGCTCCAATCCTTCTTTTCTTCCACCCATCGACGAGTCTCTGGCTTAGATATGTCGTGGTAGAGACCGGCAAGGCGTATATCGAATCCCCAGTCCTTATCAGCCGCATGCTGCATAGTGCGGAGGTTATGCCCGAAAACGTCATACGAATGCGCCTGGTTCTGCTCGACACCGATGCCACGAATAAGGTCTGGAACAATAAATTCCAATATTCCTAGTTGCTGTGCAAGAACAAGTGCGTTCATCGGCTGTTTTGAATTGAGTATCCTCACAAATTCATCACGGATCCTTTCACGTGAAACATGGCTTAAGTGCTTGCTATTTTCTTTTACTGCCGCAGCCGTATTGTTTTCTATTCCGAAATCAAGCTCGGCGACTAACCTAACCGCACGAAGCATGCGCAGAGCGTCCTCATTGAACCGCTCAGAGGCGTTACCCACGGCCCGCACCACTTTGTCCTTTATGTCCTTTTGACCATCGTACGGGTCAACCAGGTGTCCTATAGAGTCATCTAGCGCGATAGCATTGATCGTAAAATCGCGGCGAGCAAGATCCTCAAGCAGGGAAGTGCCAAATTCTACTTTGTCTGGCCGGCGCTTGTCGGAATAGGCAGATTCGGTGCGATAAGGAGTCACTTCAACAATAGCGAGGCGAGAATCCTCTGAATTCGTCTTAATACCTACCGTGCCGTAGTCGTTTTCATAAAAAGAGTCAGGAAATAGGACTTGAATCTGCTCTGGGGTAGCGTTCGTAGTGACATCCCAGTCCTTTGGCTCTCTGCCGATGATAAGATCGCGGACACACCCGCCGACAAGATAGGCCTCGAAGCCCGCTTTCTGCAATCCATCGCTAACTACTGATATTTCGCTTGGAATACGATACGCCATGGGCGAATCGTAGCACAGCATTCCTGGTTTTTTAGCATTTGTGCCATACTATGACGGATACGCCCCGATGGTGAAACGGATATCACAACAGTCTTCGGAACTGTAGGTCCAAGTTCGATTCTTGGTCGGGGCACTGGAAAACAAAAGAGGCGATCGAATTCGATCGCCTCTTTTTGGGAAAAGAGCGTCAGGCCTACCGTTCGACGAGCTTTCCGCTTTTGTTGATGTGGAGCTTTCTGAGCGCCTTCCCGAGCTGCTTGATCTCGTAATCGATCGCGGCCTCGACGCTCGGATGTTTCCCAGACCGGACCTCTTCACGCAAGTCCTCGTAATTACCTTTTACGAACGTGAGAAGGCCAACTACCGTCCGTTTGCTAAATCCACTTGGGGGCATGACTTCCTCCTTTTGTTTTTGATTTATACCATACCGAACTCCGGTAACAATTTATTAAAAAATAAATATGATGTAAATAAAATAAAGGTTTTTTATTGATAAATTGAACTAAAAGTACAATCTATGCTATCTTATCGACATGATTTATGGCAACAAAAAACATCTCGAGGATCGAGTTGTAGAACTGCTTGCGGAGGACAGTAAATCGATAGCATCGCTGCATCAAACCCTTGCCGACAAGGAGGAGGGCGTATCGTTACGAGCGATATATAAATCAGTCCACGGCCTAATTGATGCCGGAGTTGTATTGAAAGTCGGGAGACGGATCATGCTAGACCAAGAATGGGTAAAACGCTTGGGAGAAATGCTAGGTTCCGTGTCTGCTCCAGCTCTTTCGGTTAAAGAACGTGCCGTTTATACATTTACCTCCTTTGAACACCTAGACGCTTTTTGGAAAACTGTCATGATTCCACTGGAACACTCCCACTCAGCTGATGAAATATTCTTCTATAATCCACACAATTTTTGGGCTTATTTACCGGCCCGCAAGCAGAGCGAGGACGCGTATTATCAACACTTTTCGGGTAAACAGTACGGATTTTTCACGATAGGAGGGGATACTCAAGCAGATATTGAGTTCAAGAGAGGATATCAGAACGAAAATTTGCAAATAGACTTAAGAGATACAACGCTTTTTAGGAGGACCGACCATGTGACCATAGTAAAATCAATGATTATTACAGTGCGATTGGCTAAGGGGATTGCTGAGCGAATTGATAAACTCTATGCGTCTGGGGAGGGGATAGAGAACATCCTCCCGGAAATAGTACAGATATGTCGGAAGCCAGGGAAAATTCGATTTTTGATTGAGAATAATCAAACAAAAGCAGAAAAAATGAAGAGAATGCTTGCACGGAATTTCTATTTCAGACGGCCGGAATAAGATATTCACTGATTTAAGGATGTTTCTATCAATAAGTGAACTCTCATTGTGTACTATTACAGTATGCGAAAAGATAAGGGAACTGCTTTACAAATGCGCAAAAGTGGAAAGAGCTACAGTGAGATACATGCTGCATTAAAAATTCCAAAAGCAACTCTGTCAGACTGGTTTGGCGAGATCGGCTGGTCGAAAGATATGACCAAAAAACTCGCGTCCAGAGTACAGGTACAGCATACCGTTAGAATAATCGAGCTTGATAGAATTCGCGGACAACATCTTGCTCGCTCCTACGAAGAAGCACGAAACGAAGCTAGAGAGGATCTCAGTATTCTCAAGTACAACCCGCTTTTCATAGCTGGTCTTATGCTGTATTGGGGTGAAGGCGACAAGGCTACAAAGGCTCAGGTCAGACTCGCGAACACCGACCCGGAACTGATCAGGCTTTTTGTTTTCTTCTTAATAAAGATCTGCAACATACCGAGAGAAAAGGTCGGCGTTCATATTCTCACGTACCCCGATATCGATGACAAATCTAACCGCCAATACTGGTCTGAAATATCGGGCATCGCCCCAGAGAAATTCCTAAAAAGTGTTCTTATACAGGGACGGCACAAAACGAGACGATTGGGACACGGCGTATGCAGTGTCTACGTATCGAGCACGTATTTCAAAGTTAAAATGCTCGAGTGGCTGAAGTTACTACCGGAAGAATTGATGAATCTGCGATACTATGAGAACATGTAAAATACGCGGGTATGGTTTAGTGGTAGAACGCCACCTTGCCAAGGTGGAGACAGGGTTTCGATTACCCTTACCCGCACCAAAATCGAAATTTGACATCAAAAAGGTTCCCGCGCGCAAAAACATGCCCGATTGAGCCGTTTTTCTTCTAAAAGTCTTCTGTGGAGAACTGTTGATAAAGGTGTTCATACTGGGGATAAAGGACACTTGTTCCTAATGCATTCAAATTTAAGGTCCTAGAGTATACTGAGCAAATGAGCCATATTTCTAAAAGCCGTGGATATTTCTGCTAAGTCTCGAAAGGAGATAGGTAATCTTGGGGAAAATATTGCCGCCGAGTACCTCAAGCGACATGGATTCGCTATCCGTGATAGAAATGTTGCACGCAAAACAGGTGAGCTTGATATCATCGCAGAGAAAGAAGATACGCTGTATTTTGTCGAAGTTAAGACGATGATTGTGGACGCATTCCGTGAAGAAAACCACGCCAGCGATGAGTACGATCCTTCGTTAAACCTTCATGCAATGAAAATACGAAAGGTTGCACGGACAGGGGAATGGTATGTCCTTGAAAAGGGGTGGGAAGGAGATTGGCAAGTAGATGGTTGTCTCGTGTGGCTGCGCCGTTCAGACGGCATGGCAAAAGTCCGCTACCTCCCGCAAATCGTCTGAGCTTTTGAGGAAAACTCATTCGGAGGTGACAGGGCAAGAACTTCTTCATCCACTCGCTCGTTTTGTAGTAACCTGTTAAGCTGTGCAAACAACGGGCCGGAGTATGCCGGTAGTACATCTGCTTTGGGAGCAGACAGACCGAGTTCAATTCTCGGCGGCCCGACTGAATGTAATGAGGGAGGCTTGATCAATAAATATATGTGGATAACAGGGATGCAGTCTAGAAATGACTGTAAGCTGTGAGTAATTAACTTACATGATGCCAAACCAACAACTTCTCGAATACGTTAAGCAGCAATTGAAAGAAGGTGTGAGTCGAGAACAAATTAAAAGTCTACTCTTAGCTAATAATTGGCAAGAAGCCGATATTAACGCAGCTTTTAACGTTATTGCGGGTAACACGGCTCCTATGCCTGAATCGCAAACGCCACGACAGATCACGGGCACATTACCAGGAGTAACAGCTCTCTTGGGTCAGGCATGGTCGCTCTACAAACAAAGATTTGCGACATTTCTAGGAATCATGATAGTTCCGATACTGGTTTCTATGGCTCTTGTGGCAATGCTGGTTATTAGTATAGGGTCCGAAAAGGGTAGAATTTTCCTTGCAGAAAAACTAGCCGGAAGCAGCATTGAGGTTCTCCTTCTTATGTTGGGTGCGCTTGTTCTGTTTTCCTTCGCGGTAATTTTTATTGGTCAATCATGGGGTCAGACTTCTTTGCTTTTTGCGATAAAAGATAGCTCGGAAGAGATTGGGGTGTGGGAAGCGTACCGCAGAGGCTGGCACAAATTGTATTCCTATTGGTGGATTACTTTGTTGATGGGATTTATTATATTAGGCGGATTTCTTTTATTCATAATTCCCGGAATAATTTTTGCGGTTTGGTTCAGTATGGCAATGTTCATTTTGATTGCTGAAGATCTAAAAGGAATGGATGCTCTCCTTAAGAGCCGCGAGTACGTAAGGGGGAGATGGGGTGATGTTCTTTGGCGTTTATTTTTCGTTAGTATTTTTTCGTTTATTCCTTCTATCGCGAGTACGTTTGTATTTAAATCTCTAAATATTCCTTTTGTGGAGACGCTCGGCAGTTTTGTTTTAACGATATTAATGACTCCTCTCATACTGACCTATTTATTTTTGTTATATAGCAATCTGCAAGCTAGAAAAAGTGATGCTTCATTTGTATCTACCGGAGGTAAAAAGGCAGCTTTTATTTTTGTCGGAATTCTTGGCATGTTAATTATCCCAGCGATAATAGCTTTTGTTATTTTTTCAAGCCTTGGTATGGCAAGAGCAAAGAGTCGTGACTCTATACGACAACATGACATTGGGACAATTCAAGTCGCATTAGAAATGTATTATGGTGATCACTCGGGTACATATCCATCTACACTAAATGAACTGCCCCAAGAATATCTATCGAGCACCCTAGACCCTGTAACAAAACAGCCTTACCAATACCAATTACAAGCGGGTGGTAAAAATTACGAAGTTTGTGCCCAATTAGAATCTCCAAAAACTCAGAAATGCGTTTCATCTCAATTTTAGAAACTAATGAGAATTTACGGCAACTGAGAGGCCAGAATTTTCTCGAGCGATGGTATGCGAGGGGCAAAATTGGCGACAGAAGCGGAGGTTGATGCAGCAAGAAGAATATCGATAGCTTCACCGGTTTCACTCGCGTACTCACCGCGGATGTAGGACGCCGTAATAGCAGAGAGGGAGCGAGTACTAGTGTCGCCCTTTATTGTGCTCGTCGTGATAGTACCAAGGAGCGTGCCTGACGCCCCGGCGACACCCCCACCAGAAGAGCCTTCTTGCGCGGCGGCCGAACCGCCAAGGGCAATGACATCAATGGTATTTTTTACATACGTAAATACATCTTTAACTGAACCGAATACGACCGTAGGGAAAAGCGACGATTGTATCTGACTTGATTCAAGAAACTGCGCACCATAGGAAGCGATGACAATTGGCGTTCCTGGGACAGGCGGCTGCTGTGCAAGCGGGAGGGAGGGGAACGCCGCGGGGAGAGCAGATGACGTTGCGCTTTTTGTGACCGCGAGAAGGGCGAAATCGTATTGCCCCGTTCCGCTTGGAGTTTCTTCGGTGAGCACATTCGCATTCTCCTTGATCCACGCAGGCGGGATGTACATGAGCGCGGCAGAATAGTTATTCCTCGCAGGACTTCCCGAACGAATGACGCAGGTCACATCACGGTCGGCGAGCAGGAAATACTGCGCGATATGGGCGTTAGTGAGAATGATGCCTTTTGGATCAATAAATACGCCACTACCTGAAATGGAGTGTAGAATAGTTCCCTGAGGCACATAACAGAGGATGTTCACGAGTGCCGCGCGAAGCAGTGCGGCAGAAGCATCGAGCTCGGCGGCACTTACGGGAGCAGGAGAGGGAACTGAGGTGGATTTTGGTACGACAGCTGCAACAGCCACAGGCGCGGACGTCGTGATCTTTTTATGTGGGGTAGAGGTCGCTTCCGCACTACTGGTAGCCACAATACTTTCTTTCGGCAAAACTAAGGAAGGTGATGGGGCCGGCGAAGAAGAGTCGGATTCTACAGAAAGTGTCGACGAGGCGGTATACGTAGCGACTATAGGAGCCGGGAGAGATATCTGGTCACCGAAAAAAGTTGCGATGAAGACGCCGAAGAAAAGGGCTATGATGATACCGAAATAAGACTCAAAGCGATTCATTCGTATACGCTAACGCATAATCGTTTTGAAAGACAGTGGAGTGAAAAGACTTCGCACGGACGCCAATTTCCTGGTATCCTCTTTTCAAAGCGGGATTAGTTTAATGGTAGAACATCAGTTTTCCAAACTGATAGCACCGGTCCGATTCCGGTATCCCGCACAAATGATAAAGGCCGGCCTTCTTTCAAGAAGACCGGCCTTTGGGCGAATTAGATGATTCTCAGTGCAGCGACCACCCATATGAGGATGATCTCGGCGAGAACCTGCAGCTTTGCAGTGACGCTGAATGTCCACCGAGGGTTGAATTTTGCGACACCGAGGTAAAAAAACGGTGTCAGCATAATTGAAATCACGAGGAGATCAACTTTCGAGACCGGCGGAGTCGCCATACCCGGAAGATATACCATTGCAAAGATCCAAATGGCCGCGACGGCGAAGACTCCGTGAATCCATCCCGCAATAGTCGTTGTACCGTGATGCGTATGCGCTTCGGGTATAAGCATGCCCCCTTTCTGGTACATGTGGCCCATAATAAGCGAGAGAGCGATGGCAATCGCAAGTAGCATAATCCCGCGATTCGATACATATGGGAATTGGTACCTACTCACGAGATACGCGACAAACGGGGAGATGACGAGTACATCAGCCCACATTCCGCCATGCTCCATGAACGACCAACCGATAATCCCACGCGATACCATTTGATCCTGTGTGAGATATCCGTCGAACCAAGACGCAAATCCTTGAATGAGCACCAGAATGATTCCCACAGTGAAAATCGTTCCAAACAATTTCAGGTCCATTCAACACCCCCCTTTTTTCTATATAGTGAACGAGTGCTTACTTCTGCCGTGCATTGTACACTATTTATTATATAAATCAAGTGCTCTCTTCAAGAGGAGTACCATGCACACATGGAACCCCTCGCTGCTCGTATACGACCGCAAAAACTTGATGCTGTCGTCGGACAAGAGCACCTTGTCGGTGTAGGGAAGCCACTGCGAGTCGCTGTAGAGAAGAAACATAAATTCTCATTCATCCTCTGGGGTCCGCCGGGGACAGGGAAGACAACTATCGCGCGCATCTATGCGCGAGCGCTCGATGCAGAACTCTTCGAGCTCTCAGCGGTGTCGGCAGGGAAGGACGATATCCGAAATATCGTCGCGATGGATTCAAAAGGGAAGGACAAAGTGCTTTTTCTTGATGAGATACATCGATTTAATAAAAGTCAGCAGGATTTTCTCCTGCCATATGTTGAGAGTGGGGAACTGACGCTCATCGGTGCGACGACTGAAAATCCATCTTTTGAAGTGATCGCCCCACTTCTCTCGCGCTGTCGCGTATTTGTGCTTGAACCTCTCTCTGAAGAAGCCCTACGGGCCATTACGAAAAGTACGAAGATAAAAATGAAGAAGGATGCGTTTGATTGGCTCATGGACTATGCAAACGGTGATGCGCGTAAAGCGCTCGGTATGATGGAAGGAGCACAAAGCTTATATGGGGAAGTCACGGTCGATACCCTCAATAAAGCGCTTGAGTCCCCACATCTACGCTACGACAAGAAGGGCGAGGAGCACTACGACACGATCAGCGCATTTATTAAAAGCATGCGCGCTTCACAGCCCGATGCGGCGATGTATTACCTCGCACGCATGGTCGAAGCAGGGGAGGACCCGCTATTTATAGCCCGTAGGATGGTGATTTTCGCGAGTGAGGACATCGGGCTTGCGCAGCCGACCGCGCTCGTCGTCGCAAACGCCGTCTTTCGCGCGTGCGAGACTATCGGTTACCCGGAATGCGCTATCAATCTCGCTCATGGGGTCGCGTATCTCGCGCAGGCAAAGAAAGACCGCTCCGCCTACGACGCACTGCGTTCAGCACAGGCTGATGTGCAGCAATTTGGCAATTTGCCGGTACCGAAAAAGATTAGAAATTCAGTAACAAAACTCATGAAAGAGCTTAATTACGGCAAAGGGTATGAAAAATATACCGATGAGTCATATCTACCGGACAAATTAAAGAAAAAGAAGTACCTAAAATAAAAATCGCGATGCCAGAGGCATCGCGATTTTTATACGTAAAAGCTTATTTTACTGCGTCCTTCAATGCCTTTGCGGCACGGAACTTCGCGGTGCGGGAAGCTGCGATATGAATCGTCTCGCCAGTACGAGGATTGCGGCCCTGGCGTGCAGGACGTGCCTTCGTCGCAAAAATACCGAGACCAGCGATCGATACCTCATCCCCGGACTTGAGACTGGAAACGATTGTGTCGATAACTGTCTCGACAGCGCGCTCGGCATCGGCTTTCGTCGTACCAAGAACGCTATGCACCTTGTCGACAATGTCTGCTTTATTTGCCATGAGTATCTGCTAATTGCTAATCCCGCAGCCTATGAGGCGGGTATGGGGAAAGTATAGGAAATGCGCCACGTTACGCAAGAGGCTTGCCAAGGTCCAGTGGATAGTGCGAAATAACTTGACTTTTATATAATAGTATGCTACTTTATCCCGCAGAAAGCAGAAACGACATCGCTCCAAAAACTTTCATCAGGAGGACGAGATGGAACATCTCATTGGGATGATAACGATGAGTCTGGCAATCGCGATGGTTGTAATCGCATTTCCAAAACAAATCATCAAAAATCATAAGGATAATCGAGTGGGAATAACCTTATGGCTCGTTATTCTCCCGCTCGGGGTTTATACATCAAGAGCAGTGTACGGACTCCTAATCGGGAGTAAGTACATTATGATCCCCGATGTTCTGGGGGTCATATTCTCGTCAGTCCTGCTCTATCAATGCTTAATAAGGCCGCGAATCGGGCTTATCGAGATGCTTGAGAAGAGGGGTTGGCTGTAAAACCGCATGGAAGCACTTGCTTCCATGCGGTTTCTGTTTTTCTTAATGTTATCGCGCAAATTCAACAACGCGGTTTTCGCGGATGATGTTGACCTTAATTTCGCCCGGATATTTCAATTCATCTTGTATGCGTTTCGCGATGTCGCGTGCGAGCGTGTGCATCGCGATGTCTGAAATCTTCCCCGGATTCACGAAGACGCGGATTTCACGGCCGGCAGCGATTGCATAGACCTTTTCAACGCCCTCAAATGTTCCTGCGAGGCGTTCTAGATCGCCCAATCGCTCTAGGTATCGGTCTACTGTGTCGCGGCGTGCTCCAGGACGACCGCCTGAGATGGCATCGGCTACCTGAACTATGACCGACTCGGGCGTTTCATACGGATACTCCTCGTGATGCGACTGCATAGCGAGGATAACTTTCTTGTCGACACCAAATTTCTCAAGAATCCTGCGGCCGATCTCCACATGAGTACCCTGCACCTCGTGATCGACTGCTTTCCCGATGTCATGAAGAAGAGCTCCGGTACGAGCCACTGTCACATCAGCACCGAGTTCTGCCGCGAGCATACCGGCAATATGCGCCATCTCGATAGAGTGAGTGAGGACGTTCTGCCCGTAGCTCGTGCGAAAATGAAGCCGTCCAAGAAGCGCAGTGAGCTTCGGATCGAGACCAATGACGCCCGTTTCATACGCAGCGGCTTCGCCTTTCTGCTTCACTATTTCCCCGACCTCGGCGCGAGTTTTCTCTACCGCCTCCTCAATTTTCGTCGGCTGGATGCGACCATCAGCGATGAGTTTCTCGAGCGCTATCTTCGCAATAGCGCGACGAAGAGGGTCAAAAGAAGAGAGGGTTATCCTGTCCGGAGCATCATCAATGAGAACATCGACACCAGTCGCACGCTCAAAAGACTTTATATTACGGCCTTCTTTCCCGATAATCTTTCCCTTTATATCCTCCGAGGGGAGAGTAACCGAAAGAGACATCACCTCAGCGTTCACTGCGTTCCCGAGACGATGGATGGTACTCGTGAGGATAGACCGAGCTTTGTCTTCGAGGCGCTCTCGACCATGTGCTTCAAGTTTTTGCAGACGGAGAAGAATCGCATCCTCATACGCGCGCTCGATTTCAGTGAAGAGCTCATGACGCGCCTTGTCCTCTGAAAGATGCGCAATTCTCGCAAGCTCTTTCGAGCGTTCCGCGGTGAATTTTTCTGCTTCATGTTTCACTCGCGCGGTCTCTTGCTCTCGAGTGCGCACATCATTTTCCTTTTCATCGAGATCGCGCTGTCGAGAATCGAGAAATTCTTCTCGTGTCGCAAGACGTTCCTCTCTGGAGATAAGTTTCCCTTCACGCTCCTCAATGGGCGCAAGACGCTCCGTCTCGATGACTTCTCCGCGGAATTCGGCAGCAGCGATAATTTTCGCCGCCTGTTCCTTGGCAGCAAGCATCTTCTGTTTGGTGTCGAGCTCGACCGAACCACGCTGAGCAAGCCCGATGAGGACGCGCAGCACGTAGCCGAGCACGATGCCGCCCACGCCCGAGAGCGCAAGCATTATCAATATGATTTTGAGTGACATAGCCCGTTTTGTTAGATCTATCCCTAAAGGGGGACAGGATAAAGTTCTAAAAAGGGAAGTGCGGCGGGGCGGTCAGATCAGTCGTTCAGCGAAGCGGTATGAGGGGACTCTAGCACAAACGAAACGCGCCGGCTCATGCCTCATGACTTCCGAAGGGAAGCTGGGCGGCTCCTTTATTATTTCTTCAAAAACCTTAACCGTACACCTTATCGACGAGACCATATTTCTTTGCCTCATCCGCGGTCATGAAGAAATCACGCTCGACGTCTTTCTCAACCTTCGCGAGCGGCTGGCCGGTATTTTTCGAAAGGATTTTATTCAGCACGGCTCGGAGCTTCAAGATCTGCTTTGCCGTAATTTCGATATCGGTCGCCTGACCCTCGGCACCGCCATGTGGCTGATGAATCATGACCTCGGCATTCGGGAGCGCAAAACGCTTTCCTTTCTCACCAGCAGAAAGAAGAATCGCCGCGCCTGAAGCGGCCATGCCGACACAGACGGTCGAAACCGCTGGCTTCACATGATTCATAGTGTCGACCATCGCGAGAGTCGCCGTGACCGAACCGCCTGGAGAATTGATATAGAGCGAGATGTCCTTCTTCGGATCTTCCGCCTCGAGGAAGAGTAGTTGTGCGATGACAAGATTCGCAACATCATCATCGATAGGTCCCCCGAGAAAAACGATACGCTCTTTGAGAAGGCGCGAGTAGATGTCGTAAGCGCGTTCACCGAACTGGCTTTTCTCGATAACCATCGGGACGAGCATTGAGGCACGGGATGTTTGCATTTTCATAGGTAAAAGTAAATTACACGTTAGTTACGTCTGGGCCAGAATACCACAAAGCCTTGCTTCGCAAATTTACTGCGCGGTCGTTGCAGAAGAAGGAACGGTCGTGTCAGCGATTCTTTTGCCCCATGCGTAGAAAGCACCAATGATGATCATAAGCACGATAACGATAATCGAGATGAAGGCGCCCCAAGACTGAGCTTGCGGGGAAGGTGTGCCAGGTGGGAGAACGGGTTCGTTTTCCATAATTAATTATTTGATTCAGCAGAATCACCTACTGGGTTGAGTCATTGTACATCTTTCGTGCACGCTCGTATGCAGCCTCTGCCGCCGAACGTCCCTCGAAGTCACCAACTGAGACCTCTTTCTTCTGAATCTGCTTATACGTAGCGAAGAAGTGTGCTATTTCCTTGAGCACGTGCTGGTTCGCATCCTTAATATCTTTCACATCCGCGTACCGAGGATCACCGGAGGCAACTGCAATAACTTTTTCATCTGCTTCGCCGCCATCGATCATATGCATGATGCCTACCATGCGTACCGGGACGAGAATGCCGGGTGCAAGCGGATGCGTAGTCAGCACGACAACATCAAGAGCGTCGCCATCATCCCAGAGTGTCTGCGGCACGAAGCCGTAGTCAAAAGGGTAGTCCTGCGCGCTGTGCATGACCCTGTCGAGCTTGATAACTCCTGTCTTCTTATCAATCTCGTACTTATTGTGAGAACCTTTCGGAATCTCAATGATGACATTCACCTCTTCTTTTGTTCCCGGATCAATATCGTGCAAAAGATTCATCCCGTTAGAAATTAGTTTAATAAAGCATTGCTTGTTTTATTTTACACCCCCCCCCGACAATCTCGCCATTTCTAACGGGATTCATATGCATCGATTATACATCACTGATACTTTTAATCGTCTTTTGCTTTATCACGATCTTCTGTCGCATCAGCAACAGTCTCATCACTCGCAGGAAGGGGAGTCAATTCCTCTTCAGCAGGAAGAACGGTGGACTGAGGAGCCTCATTAGTAATCATCTCGATGCTCTCAGTCGGCATGACACCTGCCTCTTCGGCCGGACCTTCGTCGTTGTTCGCAATAACGGCAACTGATTCGCCATTCGATTCAGCGATGTCCTTGCCGCCTGTAGAAATAATATCGATGTTCCATCCTGTGAGTTTCGCCGCCAAACGGACGTTTTGTCCTCCGCGCCCGATAGCGAGCGACTGTTCGTCCTCGCTGACTGTCACTGTTGCGCGATGGTCCGCTTCGTTAAGCACCACTTCAGTCGGAGTCGCAGGGGAGAGCGCTTCTTTCACGAATTCCTTCGAATCAGCGTTCCATTCGATGATGTCGATGCGCTCACCGCCAAGCTCGCTCATGACCGTCGAAACACGGACACCGCGCTGACCGACGAGAGAACCGACCGGGTCGATGTGCGCTTCGCGAGACGCAAGTGCGATCTTGGTGCGACTACCTGGTTCGCGAGCAAGAGCCTTAACCTCGATAGAACCAGCGGCAAGCTCTGGTGCTTCAAGCTCGAAGAGCTTCACGACAAACTGAGGATGCGCGCGGGAAAGTCTAAGATATACGCCGCGGAATCCCTCATCGACCACGTAGAGATATGCGCGGATACGCTCACCCATGCGATAACGCTCGCCTGGAATTTGCTCCTCGTACGGAATAATGCCAGTTGTGCGACCGAGGTCGACAAATATCGCGCCACGCTCCACACGCTGCACGATGCCGCCTACGATTTGACCCTTCTTTTCGCCAAATTCTTCCATCATCGAGAGCTTCTCAGCCTCGCGAACCTTCTGGATGACGACCTGTTTTGCAGTCTGAGCTGCAATGCGACCAAAATCGTCTTGCTGCTCAAGCGGGAAAATAATATCTTCGCCCACATTCACGCCGCGCTTCATGCGCTTTGCATCGTCGAGAAGAATGTGTTTTTCAGAATCAAAGCGGGGTAGTTCGCCTTCCGCAAGATGCTCTTCCTCAGTATGGAATGGGTGTGCATGATGATGCTCCTCAGGAATCACTTCATCAGGTGCAGGAAAACGAACCGTTGTGTCGTCTACGACGGTTTTTACTTGTTCAAAGGAGATTGTGCCGGTGTTGAGATCGAGCTTGGCACGGATGACTTGCCCGCGCTTGCCGTATTCGCGCTTATACGCGGTCGCCATGGCGCTTTCGATAGCATCGATCATCGTCGCGCGGCTGATGCCTCGATCCTCAAACTCCCCGAGCACTGCATTGATAGTCTTTAAATCAATCATATGGAATATGTATGTCGCACTTTTTTAATAAGAAAGCCTGCGGCGCAGGCATTCAATACGGTGTATAATAGCAAAAAGATACGGTTGCGTCAACTCTGGATGAACTATTTGACTTAATTAAGTAATGATGTACTATCAGATCAGAATTGTTGTTTGACAATGCTCACTTAAACGAAACTTCAAACTCGAAAGAAAGGGGTCAGCCATGCAGGTTATACCTCGTGTCTATCAGAAAACAGCCGTTAAGGCTGCTCTCAAAGGACTACGAGGCCGCCAGAAACGTGCCCTCGTCGTCCTCGCAACAGGTCTTGGTAAAACCTTGACTGCTGCGTTCATCACAAAGCAGTTCCGCGTAAAACGTGTTCTCTTCCTTGTGCACAACAACTTCATTCTCAAACATGCCCTCGATGAGTTCCGTCTGGTTTTCGACGAGAGTACCAGAATGGCAACTTACAACGGTATGTCAAAGGAGGGCGCTACTAAAGCGCACATTGTATTCTCAACGTGGCAGACAATGGGTAAAAGTCTCACGCAATGGGCGCGAGACCACTTTGATCTCATCATCGTGGACGAAGCGCATCATTCCGAAGCCGACACCTATAAACCGGTTCTGAACTATTTCACCGGACCAAAGCTTGGTGTCACCGCGACCCCAGACCGTGAGGACGAAGCGGATATCCGCGAAGTCTTCGGGCATGAAGTAATCAACGTCACGCTTGAGGAAGCGATCGCTCGCGGATGGCTGCCTCGCATTGAGTATCACGTCATCACTGACGAGAGTCTCGATGAAGAAGCTCTTCAGAAAATCGCGGCTGAAATCCGCGAAGGAAAGAAGCGCTTCACGATGGCAGAAGTGAATCGGCGTATCTTCATCAAGAAGCGCGACGAAGAAGTTGCTCGGATCATTAACGGCTACAACGAAAAGGCTGTGGTGTTCTGCCAATCCATCACTCACGCCGACCGGATGAGCAAGTCGCTTGATCTGGCGTCAACATTCCATTCCCAAAAGGGCAGCGGGCAAAAAGATACTTGGGATAAAAACCAAGCAACGCTCGATGCTCTGAAGAACGGAATCGTCCGTCGTGTGTGTGCGGTAAACGCCTTCAACGAAGGTGTGAACGTACCCTCTGTCGGATTAGTCGCCTTCTGTCGTGTTACCGGGGTCTTGACCATCTTCCGCCAACAGCTTGGACGTGGGCTTCGTCCTGGGAAGGACAAGCTCATCGTTCTCGATTTTGTCGGAAATCTTGAGCGCATTCAGTTAGTGCTTAAGATGATGAACAAGATTTCTGATCTTCACGAGCAGTTTACTCCCAAAGATGAGATTGCACGCGAAGGTTACGTCCGTGAACGCTTCGAAGTGTCAGGAAAAGGATTTGAGTTCACCTTCTCAGATGAGGTGGTGGACTTGATGAAGATTCTTGAACACTGCGAGCGTGAATTCTATTCAACATGGCAAGAAGCCGGAAAGGCGGCACAGAAATTGGGTATCAAAACCAAGGAGGAGTATAAGTTACGGTACAAAGAAGATCCGCGACTTTGTAGCCCTAACCATCTCGATTATCGCTACGCCGACTTCCCAGACCTAGTGACGTTCCTTGGTGGTCAAACAAAGAACTTCTATCCGACGTGGCAAGCTGCATCAAAAGCCGCAAGACGGTTGGGTATTAAGACCTCCGTAGAATACAGGTCACGTTACACGGAAGACTCGAGACTCCAAAGTAATGTAAGTAGATATTATAAAGATTTCCCAGGTTGGGATGTCTTTCTTGGTAATTACTACTACTCAACATGGAAGGAGGCGGGAAAGGCAGCGAAGAAACTTGGCATTAAGACTCAAGTGGAATACGGATTACATTACAAGAAGGATAGGAGGCTCAATAGCACACCAGGAAGGCACTATGCTGACTTCCCAGGTTGGGATGTCTTTCTTGGTCGTCAACCAAAGAGCCTTTACCCGACGTGGCGGGAGGCATCCAAAGCCATAGTCGCCCTTGGTCTTACTTCTTCAAACCTCGCACTGGAATACAAGTCACGACGTAAGGAAGATCCGAGACTTCCAAGTTATCCTTCGGATTCCTACGCTGACTTCCCAGGTTGGAAGAAGTTCCTGCCTAAGTCTCGTTAGTGAGTTGCTCTTTGTTCAAACGCCGCAGACAAAAAATCTGCGGCGTTTTCTTTACCTTAAAAAATAGGCTTGGGGACAAATCATGATGTAAGATTTACAACACCATGCTCAAAGTTCACTTTGCGTACGATCTCGAGAAAGACGTGGAGAATTTTCTACGTGGCACTCAGTCAATAAACAACAAAGCTCCTACGAAACTGCAGCGGCTTTATATTGAAAAACACGGTCCTATTTATGATTCAGAAATCGTAAGGAATTTTATTGAGACCTATATCCAAAATAATCATATTGATCTCTCAAGTTTTGTAACTGCGATGGAACGGGATTGGCGCCCGATAGAGGAAAACTTTATCTCTAAAACCGAAAAGTTATTCGGCACGACGTATCCGGTCGAATCAATTACGGCTTATCTCTCAACTAACAGCCGTTGTACTTACAATATTCAGGACAATTACTTTTTTGTATTCTTAAACGCAAAATCACCGAATGCCTATATCATGCATGAGCTTCTTCATTTCTACACGTCATACGCATTGCATGATGAATTGATAGGGCAGGGGCTAGACGAGAAGCAGTATAACGATATTAAGGAATCATTGACCGAGCTACTAAATCTTGAATATGTCGATCTAATGGATGGGATTGTTGATGAAGGGTACTCGCAGCACGTTGCTATGCGAAAAAAGGTCCGTGCACTTTGGTTGGCTACAAAGGATCTCCGAAAGACCGTGCTCGGAATAACAACTGAAGACGAGGTGTGAAATGAACGACTGACTGGGGCCTGGACTAAATTGTTTTGTGACATAATAGTTACGATGATGAATATGAGAGGCCACTTTACAGCATTGTTTGTGCTTCTCATCAGCCTTGCTGTATCCGGCTTCGTACTTCTTTTACACAAAACCACCCCAGACTATTCCCTTCTTGCATCTTTTTTTGACACGCCAAATCATCTTCCTCTCCTTCCTGCTCCTCCCCTTCCAAATCCGCCACAACCCCCTCCTCCATTACTCCCTAGAGGCGCATACGATTCGTACGGCACAAACGACATACTTGCCATTGACATAGGTGTCCTTATCGCCAAGCGTGTTCCTGGTGGAATTATCGTGCGACGTGTGGATGAAAAAGATGAAAATGGTGTTTTCACTGCAGTTGCATATGCCGATGATTTTCACAGACTGACGGACCCTGATGGCGGGCGAACCCCTTACTTTCAGGCAGGAGATACGGTGTACATGTTTAAATATGGAGACATAGTCCACACTCCTGACACATCACTTCTCCCAGTTCCTGTGAGCATACCCGGCGCTGATGCCTCTACGTTTATGCCGGGCATTAGTCCCTACCTTAGTCGTATCGCAAAAGATAAAACCCATGTGTATATAGATGGCATTCTAGATCCAATAATTGATGCGAAAACAGTTGCCGTCATACCCCAGCATCCTGGTGTCTTTCAAGATTCTTTTCACGTATATGAATACACCGGACAATCTTTACCCTATACCATCACCCCTTTTGAGCCTCCGATTACCTTTTTCTCAGAGATAGCTCAACTTGACTCCGAGTTTAATGCGTACTTTACAGATAAGAACGGTGCTTACTTCCAAAAAGAAAAAATCGTGGGTGCGGATCTAGGAACATTTGCCGTCTTTACCAGTCCGAAGCTTCATGAATTGAAGGGTAGCGGACCAATCTATTCGTATGCAAAGGATAAGAATTTCGTATATTACAGAGGCGTCGCTGTATCTCTGGCTGACCCCGCAACGTTCGTCCCAGTCGATAATGGGGGAGTATTTTCGTACTACTATGGTAAGGATACGAACAGAGTATACGAGGGTACTACAACAATTCCTACTCTAAATCCTTTGAGTGTCCAGGTCTTGTGGCAGCCGATATATGAGGGATGTGGGTCCTCTCATTATGTAAAAGATGCAAAATATGTATTCTTTCTGCATACAATGGTTCCGAACGCCGACCCGGAAACATTTAAATCCCTTATCGGTGGCTACGGGCGTGACAAAAATGGCATATGGGAAGGAGCGAGTTTTCGTCCTGATCTTCCGAAAGACTTCCAGCCGGTCTGCAACTACGGCTAACGCAACACAGTACGGGTGAAATCCGCCATTGCCGAAGGCAGAGCGCGTATACCCGTGAGATAGCATTTCAATGCAGTGTACAACTCGATAAACATTGGGCATCTCACGGGGTATACTTTAGCGCATATGCACGTTTCGGAAGGGGAGCTGAAAGAATTCATCATCGACTCCGGTCTCGTCGTGAAGAAGGAGATTGATGCTGCAAGCGAAGAAGCCGTAAAGAAAGGTCAGTCGCTTGGCGATATACTCGTCTCGCGAGGATCGTTGACCGAAGATGCTCTGCGGCGCATCCAAGCGTACGTACTTGGGATTCCGTTTGTAAATTTAAAAGAGCATCGTGTCCCTGTCGATGTGCTCGCACTCATCCCAGAACCAATCGCACGCACGCACAACATCATTGCGTTCCGAAAAGAAGGAGATTCGCTCGAAGTCGCAATGCTTGACGTTGAAGATCTCGCTTCTATCGACTCTGTACGTAAAAAGACTGGCCTCAAGATATTATCACGATTGACCGATACGGAAAGTATCAAGTCAGCGCTCCTGCAATATCAGAAGTCACTCAAAGATGAGTTCGGCGACATCATATCGACCGAGGCAGGGAAAATCCGTGCTGTTTCTGCAGGCAATAAGGACCTTTCGGGCGACGAACTCAAGAAAATGGCTGAGGACTTACCGATCGTGCGCATCGTCGACACGCTTTTGCGGCACGCTATCGTTCAGGGTGCTTCCGACATTCATATCGAGCCTATGGAGAACGAGGTACTCGTGCGCTATCGCATCGATGGCATCCTGCACGATGCAATGACGCTTCCCAAGCCAGCTGCTGCCGGTATCGTCGCGCGCATCAAGGTGCTCTCCAACCTAAAGCTCGACGAAAAACGCCTACCGCAAGACGGTCGTTTCAAAATGGAGACCGATGCAGATCGAGTTTCTTTCCGTGTCTCAATGCTCCCGACATTCTTCGGCGAGAAAACCGTGATGCGTCTTCTGCGCGAAACAGGGGAGGGCTTCACGCTCGATGCGCTCGGACTCCATGGGGAAAATATGGAGCGCATCCATCACGCTCTGAAGCAGACGACTGGCATCATCCTCATCTCGGGACCGACAGGCTCTGGAAAAACGACGACGCTTTACACGATGCTCGATATCCTGAATCAACCGGACGTGAATATTTCAACCGTCGAGGATCCTATCGAGTATCAGATGAAGCGCGTCAATCAGACGCAAGTTAACCCAGAGATAGGGTTCACCTTCGCCAACGGACTCCGATCACTCGTGCGCCAAGATCCAGACATCATCATGGTCGGCGAAATTCGCGACAGCGAGACAGCTTCGCTCGCGATCAATGCCGCGCTCACCGGCCACCTCGTACTCTCGACTATTCACACGAACAGCGCGGCAGGCGCCATACCTCGCCTTATTGATATGGGCATCGAGCCATTCCTCCTCGTTTCTACTATCCGCGTTATCGTAGGACAACGCCTCGTACGCAAACTCATCGAAAATAAAGAGCCATATTCGTTGGACAAGGCCGTGCGCGGGAAAATCGCGAGCGAAGAAGATTTTAATGCCGCATTCAAAGCTCTTGAAGACGAGAAGCTCGTCAGTAAAGGAGCAACGCTCGACACGATTCCTTTTTATCGACCAGTGGCATCATCTGAGTCTGAAGATGGCTATCGAAGTCGTATCGGCATCCATGAAGTGCTTGCTGTTTCGCCGGCCATTCGCGAAACCATCCTCCGATCAAGCACGAGTGACGCTATTGACGCACAAGCGAAAAAAGAGGGGATGCTTACGATGTTTCAAGATGGTCTCTACAAGGCTGCGCGCGGTATCACGAGCATTGAAGAGGTCCTGCGTGCGATAACTGAATGACCATGAAATTTCGGGTTACCGTACGGAAAGAGGGTGCACCAGACCAAATACGCAACATCGAAGCATCGTCACGCTTCGATGTATACCATCAGATAAATAGTGAAGGCAGTTCCGTCACTTCAATTGAAGAGCTGCGCGGATTTAATCTTGATACCCTATCCCGCTTTAATATATCGATCGGTACGGGAATAAAGCGTGTTGAAATAATCCGCACTGCAAAAAATGTGTCCGCGATGCTCTCCGCTGGCCTTTCCATTTCTCGTGCGCTTTCTATCATTGAACGCCAATCAAGCAACAAGCATTTTAAGACAATTGCTGCCGGCCTTTCTGAATCAATAAAAAAAGGCTCCTCCTTTCACGAAGCTCTTACTGCCTACCCGAAAGTATTTCCCGAGATATTCGTCGCCATGGCGCGAGCAGGAGAGGAGTCAGGCTCCTTAGCTGACTCTCTTACTGTCGTCGCTCTCCAGATGGAACGTTCCGAGGAGTTAGTACGGAAAATCAGAGGCGCGATGATTTATCCGGCTATCGTTGTCACCGCAGTGATCATTGTCGGTATCCTCATGCTCATCTACGTCGTACCGACCCTGACGAGCACCTTTACCCAGCTCGGGGTACAAGTACCGCTCGCCACACGAATGATTGTCGCGTTGTCGGATTTCATGGTCGCTCATGTCGAACTTGTCCTCCTGGCAATCACTATAGGAGTGATAGGCGGCACTACATTCTTCCGATCGAGAATAGGGGGCAGGATAGTGCTGGCGTGTGCTTTGTATATGCCCGTTATAAATGAGCTCGTACGCGAGACGTATACTGCCCGAGCCTCTCGTACGCTCTCCTCACTTCTCTCTGCCGGCGTACCCGTACTTGAGGCTCTCTCCATCACCAAAGAAGTGGTGCATGCGGAGGCATTTGCGAAAGTGGTCGAGGAAGCAGAAGAACATGTGAAAAAAGGGGAGCCTCTTTCCACATCATTTTCTGAACATGCGAAACTCTATCCAATTTTAATGAGCGATATGCTCGCAGTGGGGGAAGAGACCGGTAAAGTCGCCGAGATGCTTAAACAAATCGCGGAGTTTTATGAAGAAGATGTCGGTCAAAAAACAAAAGATCTTTCGACTATCATCGAGCCAGTCCTCATGCTCGTTATCGGAGCCTTTGTCGGCGTCTTTGCAGTCTCGATGATTGCACCGATTTATTCGCTCTCATCGGCTATATAACATGTCTTCTGCGCGCGGATTTTCACTCGTCGAAGTTACCGTCTCGATCCTCATTATGAGCGTCATGTTTCTTCTGCTTCAAGCAGTTATACGCAGTAGCGTGCTCGTAAGAACATCAAAAAACCAGGGCATTGCTCTCGCAATCGCGAGCAATAAGATTGAGAGTTTGCGCATCGGAGGCTATGCGACCCTCCCATCGGGAGGTTCCTTTTCAGATAGCCTCATAAGCACACTTCCCCGAGCAGCAACGACGACGCTCGCCATCAGTGCCTACAATGCTAAAACAAAACAGGTCTCAGTAAGCGTAATATGGCTGGATTCAGGCTCTACCGCGTCAAGCACTGTCTCACTCTCAACTCTTATCACTGAGACCGGCGGACTTCCATGACATTTCACCCTCCGACACGACAACGAGCATTCACTCTCATTGAAACGACTATCGTTATAGCTTTCAGTATCAGTATGATGGCCGCACTCGGCCTTTTGATCTATGACTTCGATAAGATTTCGACATATGATCGAACCTCAGCACAGTCATCCGGCTCCGCAAACGCGGCCATCCGTGAGATAGAATTATTCGCATTCCCCGCGAATGCAGTGCTTCAAACTCACACGTTTTCCAGCGCAACGTATACATCAACTTCGACCTCGCTCGTTCTTGAGATCCCTTCCGTCGACAGTTCCGGAAATATAATTTCCGGAACTCATGATTACGCGGCATTCTATGTCGTCGGAACGACGACAATGTATCGCCTCCTTGAGGCAAATGCTGCGAGTAAGCGTGTTTCAGGAACAAAGCGACTCAGTTCCTCTATCAACACATTGACCTTCACCTACAATGATAGCAATTTCACCAATGTACACACTGTTACAGTCGACCTGCAGACGCAAGCGCGTGCAAAACAAGAGATTTTGAACGATCATCGGCGCGAGCAAATTAGATTACGTAATTTCTAACACACATCCTATGCGCCACATCCACAAACCGTCCAAGAACACCCGCGGGTATGTGCTTGTCATGTCGCTCGTTTTCCTTGGGATTTTTTTCACGGTTGGTAGCGCCTACTTGAGTTCCGTAACCAGCTCCGCACGAAACGCCAGATACGGCGTAGCGAGCGCACAGGCACTCTCACTGGCCGAAGCAGGCATGGATAAAGCAGCGTATGAGCTAAATCAAAATACTTCCTACAGCGGGGAAACCAATACTGCGCTCAGTCCTGGAGTATTTACCATAGCCGTTTCGAACATCGATTCGATTACAAAACGGATTACGGTAACGGGATATGTGCCAAATAGTTCAAACCCCACAGCGACAAGAATTATCAAAGCAAACGTGGGTATTAATAATGATGTCGTCTCTTTCCACTACGGTGTTCAGTCAGGAGTCGGGGGATTCCAACTTGATAATACCTCTTCCATCACCGGCAATGTGTACTCGAGCGGATCGGTCATCGGGAGCAGTCAAAATTACATATACGGCGATGTCATTTCTGCAGGAGCAAGCGGGCTAGTGTACGGTATTCACGCAACCAGTTCGGTGTATGCTCACACTATCGGAAATGCTTCTGCAAATACTATTATCGACAGAAACGCCTATTACGTCACCAAGACCAATACAACCGTGAGTGGAACTTCGTACCCAAACAGTCCCGACCAGGCCACAACATCGCTGCCGATTTCAGATGCCCAAATCGGTGAGTGGGAAACCCTCGCGGCTGCAGGAGGAACCGCGACATGCACAAACGGCTCATATAATATTTCGTCCGGGAATGTGAGTCTTGGGCCTGTGAAGATTCCTTGTGACCTGACCATCAGCAACACCTCCGTTGTAACGTTAAACGGGCATATATGGGTCACTGGCAATATCGTTATACAAAATTCTGCTATCGTAAAAATGGCAGCATCATTGGGAACCGAGACTGTGACGATTATAGCTGACAATCCGTCAAACAGACTTACCAGCAGCACGATAGCTGTAAAAAACACTGCGTCATTTCAAAATTCGGGAACGGCCGGATCATTCATTCTGCTAGTTTCTCAAAACAACAGTGCCGAGAATGCTGGGGGAGTAAGAGCAATCGAGTTGGAAAACAATGTTTCGGCGATGATTGCATACGCGGCGCACGGACTTATCGAACTAGAGAACAGTATTTCTTTGAAAGAGGTTACTGCATACAAAATACATTTGAAAAATTCAGCCAATGTAAGATACGACACTGGTCTTGCAAACGTCATATTCGATTCAGGCCCAGGCGGGAGCTGGAGCTTTACTCCTGGCACTTACGTCATTACCCGATAGGGGTTTTATACTGATATGATAGCTGCATGCTTATTGTAGCCAACTGGAAGGCATACGTAGAAGATTTAGGAAAAGCAAAGAAACTCCTTGCCGTAAGCAAGCGGCTCGCGCGCACGACTTCGTGCGATATTGTGCTTGCTCCGCCGTCGCCACTTCTCGGAGCGCTCGCGGTGCGTAATAAATCAAAAGTTGCTTTCGCGACGCAAGACGTCTCTCGAACGACAGGGGGAGCGAAGACTGGGGAGTCGACCGCTGAAGCCTACGCAGCCATCGGGGTAATGTATGCGATCCTGGGACATTCCGAGCGCCGAGCGCTCGGCGATACGGAACAAATAATTGCTGAGAAAATCGCGCATGCACTCGCTCACGGACTCACGCCCATCCTCTGTGTCGGCGAACATGAACGCGACGGGGAAGGACACTATCTCAGCTATGTGCGTGAAGAACTTACTTCTGCAATCGGATCACTCACGCCAAAAGAGCGCTCGAAAGTCATTGTCGCCTATGAACCTCTCTGGGCCATCGGCAAGACAGCTGCCGAAGCAATCCAGTCGAACGATCTTGCAGAGATGGTGTTGTACATCCGGAAAGTGCTCTCGGAACTCCTGCCGGGGAAAAGTTCGCGACAGACGCTCGTGCTTTATGGAGGATCAGTCGAACCGGGAAATATCCGCGGACTTGCAGGCGACTCAAATGTTGACGGATTTCTTGTCGGTCATGCTTCGGTAGATCCGGTTGCATTCTCGCTTCTTGTAAAACAACTTGCCTGATAATGCGTCCCGTTAGAAATCACGAACACGTCTATCAAAGTGATCACGAAACGTTATGGACCGCAGTAACAAAATAAAATATGACACCCTTTATGCGACGTTCGTATTCTATTTCTAACGGGATGCGCAGCGTCCGCGACATCCGACTATTCGAGAATATTCCGATACTCGTTCGGACGGCGCTCAATGTCCCGATTGAAAATGGGAAAGTCGTCAACGACTACCGATTACGACGCGCACTGCCAACCATTAGATTTCTTTCCGAACGAGGTGCGAAAGTCATTCTCATCAGCCACATCGGAGAGCAGGGGACTGAGACACTCGAACCGGTTGCGCAAGCTCTCGGGAAACTCATATCCCGAGTCTCGTTCTTCGGTGAGACCATCGGGGAGCGGGCCCGAGGAGCCATACGGGAACTTTCGCCAGGAGGCATCCTGGTACTTGAAAATCTCCGCCGCAATAAAGGTGAAGTGATGAATGATCGAGCCTTCACCAAAGAACTTGCGGCGCTTGCTGACGTCTTCGTTCAAGATTCTTTTGATACTTGCCACCGTCGTCACGCCTCAATCATCGGTGTTCCTGAATTATTACCAAGTTATGCCGGACTCCTTCTTGAGGAAGAGATCGAGGAACTTTCGGAAGCGCTCATGCCGAAGCATCCGGCGCTTGCAGTTATCGGCGGAGCGAAATTCAGCACGAAGGAAGCAGTGCTTACTACGCTTCTCAAAACATATGATCATGTGTTTGTCGGCGGAGCACTTGCCAATGACTTCCTGAAAGCGGCGGGACAAGGGGTAGGGAAGTCGCTTGTTTCAGGAGCTGACTCAGACTCTATTAAAAAACTTCTCACCAATCCTAAACTGGTATTACCCGTAGACTCGTTTGTCGTTCCAGCAACGAGCATCGGCGCTTTGAATACGAAAATGAACGCGCGCGTCGCAACTGCCGGACAAGTACGGCCCGATGAAGTCATTCTCGATCATGGTCCCGGCACTTCAGCACTCTTAGCTAACCTTGCCGAAAAAGCGAAAAATATTCTCTGGAACGGCCCCTTGGGAAATTACGAGCACGGCTTTGTAGATGCAACCAATGCTTTCGCGCGCGCGGTCGCAGACTCGGGAGCGCACTCGGTCGTCGGCGGCGGCGACACTATCGCAGCGATAGAGAACCTCGGCCTTCTTCCGCACTTTTCTTTTGTCTCGACTGGCGGCGGCGCCATGCTCGACCTCCTCGCAAAGGGAACTCTTCCCGGCATTGCAGTACTTGACAAAACACACAACTAGTGTAATATATATGCAGGTTTGAGAGCAACTCACTCATCACATAAGGAGCTTTATGCCCGAAATCCTCTTACTGGCGATTCCGGTTGGCGGCATGTTCTTTCTGCTTTATTTCGTTGGGAAATTTTTTCGATCGGACTACGCTGAATAAAAAGGGGGTTCGAGTGCCGGCATCCATAAGATGTCGGCACTTTACTGGAATCGGCCAGAACGCCCCGCCTGCTTTGCAGCGGGGATGAATGGCCGAAATTAAACATGCGCGGCGGAGGCCGCATCTTTATCCAGCAAAACACCCTGGTGTCCGTCTCGCCAATGCCCCGTCCGCTTGCGGCGGGGATGGCGAAACGGACTGTTTTACTTTATGTGTGCGCGAATTTTTTCGGCTAAAACTGCGGCAGCATCCTTAGGAAGATCCTTATGCGGCCAGAAGTTGAACTCGTCGCGGGAGTGACGGGGGATGATGTGAAAGTGGAGATGAAAAACGATCTGCCCCGCAGCCGCCTCATGATTGGAATTGATGTGGACACCGTGCGCGCCGACAGCATCTCGTACCGCAGGAGCGATCTTCCGCACGGTACGCATCACAGCAGCAAGCGTTGCATCATCTGCGTCAAAAATATTTCTCACTGATTTCTTCGGTATCACAAGTGTGTGGCCAGGCGTAACCGGTTTCACATCGAGGAAAGCGAGAGTATCGTCGTCTTCATACACAATATCAGCAGGAACTTCACGCCGGATGATCTTCATAAAAATGGTGTCTTCCATTTCGTAAGTATACTCCGTGAGATAGGTGTTCCTGGGGCTACCTGCTCGAATATCGAGCAGGGCAACGTAAGCGCATAAGCAGAGAAATGGAGCGAATTATCTCATGGGGTATACAATAGCTCTCACATGTTCCCACTCCACGATCCGCTTACTGAACCTCTACGAGCAGAACTTGCATCGTATGACGATCTCACTGCCGCGTTGCTTTCGCGCCGCGGTATCCTGACTAAAGAAGACGCTGAGAAATTTCTCAACCCCTCCTACGAAGGTCACCTATATGACCCATTCCTGATGACTGACATGAGAAAAGCCGCGGAGCGATTTGCGGCGGCGATTCTCTCGGGAGAAAAAATTGCAGTATGGAGCGACTACGATTGCGATGGTATTCCGGGTGGCGTACTCCTCCACGATTTCCTCGCGAAAGCTGGTGCGAATTTTGAAAATTATATTCCGCATCGACATGAAGAGGGGTATGGCATGAATGTGAGTGGAATTGAGAAGCTTGCAAAGAGCGGAGTGAAACTCATCGTGACAGTCGACTCTGGTATCACCGATATCGAACCTGTTGCCCGGGCGAAAGAACTTGGCATGGACGTCATCGTAACCGATCATCATTTGCCGGGAGAAAAATTACCAGACGCTTTTGCGGTCGTTAATCCTAATGCTCGTCCCGTTAGAGACAAGATGTTGTCAGCATCTGGCTCGCCGGAGGCGAGCGTCTCTAACGGGACAAGTGCCGACGAAACGTATCCGTTTCGCAGTCTCTGCGGCTCAGGGGTCGCGTGGAAACTCGTCTGCGCGACTCTCGCGATTGCACCAACTCTTCGCGAGAAGGTACCCGTCGGATGGGAGAAGTGGCTCCTTGATATGGTCGGTCTCGCAACCATCGCTGACATGGTTCCGCTTGTCGATGAGAATCGCGTTCTCGCGACGTATGGATTGAAAGTAATGCGGAAGTCGCCACGCATCGGGCTACAAAAAATGTGCCGCGGAATGCGTGTGGATCAGCGTGCGATTACCGAAGACGACGTCGGGTTCATGATAGCCCCGAGAGTGAATGCCGCGAGCCGGATGGGGGACGCACGCGATGCGTTCCGTCTCTTCACGACGACCGATGAAAACGAAGCTGATGAACTCTCAAAGAAAATGGAGAAGGCGAACCGTCAACGGAAAGCAGAGGCGGGCGCTATCACGCGCGCGGTACACACACGACTCAAGGAACGCGGGGAGGTGCGAAGCGTCATCGCACTCGGAGATCCCGAGTGGCGCCCGGCGCTTCTCGGTCTTGTTGCAAACACGATTGCTGACGAGTATGAGCGTCCGGTATTTTTGTGGGGAAGGGAAGGGAACATGCGTCTGAAAGGATCAGTGCGGAGTGGCGGCACGACGCATATTATGGAACTCATGCGCGCGGCAGAAAAAGCATTCGTCGAATTCGGCGGACATGCGGCGGCGGGCGGTTTTGCCGTCCACGACACTGAAGTATTTTTTCTAGAAGACCGACTCGTCGAAGCACATGCAAAAATACTGGAAGGAAAAACCGCTGAAGACAGTCTGGCGATGCGTGCCGATGCGCACATCACACCGGAAGAAGCGACGACGTCATTTCTTTTCAAAGTCGAGAAGCTCGCACCCTTCGGTCAGCAGAATGCGAAGCCAGTGTTTCTGCTTCGCGAAATTATCGTGCGAGAGATTTCACGCTTCGGAAAAGGGGAGGAGCATTTGAAATTGAAAATAACTTCCGTCGAAGGTACTGGACGAAGTGTCGAAGCGGTTACGTTTTTCGTAAAAGGATCGATCGCCCGTGCAGCGGAGAAAATCTCTGCGGGTAGTCGCGTGAACCTACTTGCACACCTTGAGCGCGACACCTTCTCGCGCGGGAATCCGGTGCGCCTGCGACTTCTCGACATCAAATTGATATGATGAGCGGCATGAGTCATTTCACGATCCATGCAGACGGAGGTTCACGAGGGAACCCCGGCCCCTCCGGGGCCGGGGCGATGATACGCGACCATCTCGGCAACTCAGTCGCGAGCGTTTCAAAATTTCTCGGAACACGCACGAATAATTTTGCAGAATACGAAGCCGTCATCCTTGCATTCGAGGAACTCGCGAAACTCGTCCCGAAAGAAAAACTTAGCTCGACTGAAGTCATCGTAAAAATGGACAGTGAGCTCGTGGTGAAACAAATGAACGGCGTCTACAAAATAAAACACCCAGTCATGAAGGCACAGTACGCACGCCTCATACAGGCCGGAGCAGCATTCAACAAAATCACTTTCACACACGTCTTCCGCGCCGAAAACTCCGACGCTGACGCCCTCGCAAACGAAGCGATGGATAGGGGCGCAAATCCTTAGGGACCCGTTAGTCAATCTTGCTGTAATCTACCAAAATGGAAGGGCCTGAGAAATTGCCAGAAAAACTACCGGGTCCCGACCGTATTGTTGGAACGGATGAGGTTAGTGAGAAGAATTTAAAACTCCTACTTACAGAAACAATAAGAGACCAAAAATTTGAATCATTTGAACGCGAAAAAACACTTGAAGAACGAGTAATATTTTATGAGATTACCAAAAAAATTCCTGATTTTATAAAAGAATATGGCGCAGAGAGAACCAAATTCGTCTTGGAAAACCAGATTCATATCTTAGATGGATCAAAACAAGATTCGGAGCAAGTGCAGCATTTCTTAGAGGATGAAATCGGGGGTACGTATTCATCGAATGGGCGAATCGATATCTTATCAACGGATGGGGAATATTTGCATACTGCACATGCGCTCGTTCATGAATTAATGCACGCCCATTCTTTCGAGAGCTCTACTTTAAAAATCCTTTCCGCAAATGTAGGGGGTACCGGAGACGCCCCATTAACACGCACTGTTGATGGGCGCGAGGAGAAGGCTTCATTAGAACATCGCAGATTTGGTCTTGAAGTGTTTGAAAAGGGAGAAAGTAAATTATTTACTTATTTAAATGAGGCAGTAACTGAAGAACTTACGAGGCGTTTCTGCGAACGTTATTTTAAGGATATTCCGCATGTGAATACTGAGTTTGCAAAGTATTCATTTGAAAATAAACCTGAAAATCAAGAATTGCCGGTGCGAAATCTCATTTTAGTCGGCTTACATGAAGCATCGGACAAACTGTCATTTTATGCCTACACAAAAGAACGCATCGCTCTTGGATGGATAGTCCATGTACTCTACCAAGAAAATCAAAACAAATTTAAAAATCCCGAGGAAGTCTTTCAACTTTTTTCGCAGGCACTGTTTACTGGGAAATCACTTGAGATAGCTCGTTTGATTGAAAAAAGTGTCGGAATCGGAAAAGGATCTTTCAGAAAGATGGGGAAGATCGATGTGGGCATGTTCCTGGACGAGATGCTTGAAAAGTTTAAACAAGAATATTAGGCACGTCTTGTGGATAGGAGAAGTGCGGACACCTGATGTCCAAAACACATCGCGTGATATACTGCACGCGTGGCGAAAATCTCTAAAAAAATGGTGCTGGTAAAAACTCAATACGGGTCGTTCAATGCGGTCTTTGAGCCAGAAACCGATATGGGCGGATATGTTGTTACCGCGCCAAAGGTGCAGGGAGCGGTCTCATGGGGTAAAAACCTTTCTCATGCAAAAAAAATGATTGTAGAGTGCATCGAGGGGGCCATTGAGACTCGTATCATTTCAGAAGCTGTAAAAGAAGGGAATGTCCGTTTCACCGCTAACGCGAAACGCATTCCGTCTTTTGCATGAGTATCATTCCGATACTCGCGGCGCGTTTAGTGATACGCAAACTAATCAGAGCAGGGTTCCACTATGAAAAATCGCACGGAAGTCATCAATACTACATTCATCCGATAACGAAACGTATGACCTCGATTCCTATCCACGGAGGAAACACGATAGGCCGCAATCTGCTAAAAAAGATTATTGATCAGGCAGGGATTACCATAGAACAGTTTTTGAAACTCTGATACGCATTGCCTGTTACGATACTTGCATGAGCTATCTCATCGCCATCGTGTCGGGATTCGCGAGCGGAGTATTTCTCCGCTCGGTTTTTAGTTTTGGATGGCCAGTAATCTGTTTCGTACTTTTGCTCGCCACGATTCTTTTTGCAGTCCCGAGAGTACTTGCCGTTCATCCTGCGTACACGCTTGCCCCGTTAGAAATCAGATTTCTAACGGGGCTTGGCGCGGCTTTCTGTATTTTTCTTGCCCTCGGTATGGTGCGAAGCTCACTCGCCGAGACTCCCTTGCCCGACATCTTCGCAAAAGATCTGCGACATCGCGTTTCCTACGAAGGAGTCATTGTCTCCGATCCTGATGTGCGCGACGCGAATCAACGCGTTGAAATTCGTGTGTCAGAAAAAGGTGAGTCGACGACTATGCTCGCGGTCGCACCGCGATATCCGAGAGTTATGGTTGGTGATCGTGTCTATGTCTCAGGCACACTTCTTGTCCCTGAAGCATTTCTCGATGAGAACGGTCGTGTCTTTCGTTATGATAAATATTTGGAGCGCAGTGGTGTGCGTTTCATTCTAAACTTTGCATATCTGCGTGTCATCGAGAAAGCTCCTTGGTATTCGATACCAGCTTTACTCGCACGAATAAAACATTCATTCCTCGACGGCCTCTCGACCACACTGCCTGAACCGTATGCCTCACTTGCTGGCGGTGTCGTGATAGGAGGGAAGTCCGGTCTCGGAAGCGAGCTCAAAGAGGTATTCATTCGCTCAGGTCTCGTACAGATAATTGTTCTGTCCGGCTATAACGTCATGATCGTTGCTGAGTGGGTCATGGCCGCGCTCACATTTACCAAGCTCAGGAAGCGGTGGGCGGCAGTGGCGGGTGCGTTTGCAATCCTTATCTTCATCGGTGTCGCAGGAGCTTCCGCGACAGCACTTCGCGCCGCGCTCATGGCATTCATCGCACTCTATGCGCGAGCAACCGGCCGCACGTATGCAGCTGGTCGCGCATTACTGCTCGTCGTATTTCTCATGCTCGTGTGGAATTCTCTCTATCTCGTTTTTGATCCAGGCTTCGGACTCTCGGTAACCGCAACCGCAGGACTCATCTGGCTGGCGCCCCTCATCGAAATCATATTTGCTTTCATGAAAAACGCATTCTGGAAGAATGCAATTGCGACAACTCTCGCTGCACAAATCGCTGTCCTACCGCTCCTTTTATATGACACTGGGAACCTATCGCTCGTCGCGCTCCCTGCGAACTTGCTCGTGATGCCTGTTGTGCCTATCGCGATGGGACTCTCCGCATTTGCCGGTTTCGCAGGAATTATTTTCGGAACATTCGCCCCCATGTTTGCCGTCATGCTTGCACTGCCGGCATACCTTGCGAATGCGTATCTGATATTCATCGCGCAAGAATCTGCCGCACTGCCTTTTGCGGCTTTTACGCTTCCGTTATTCCCGTTCTGGCTTGTACTCGCTGCCTACGCGGCACTTATTTATTTCGCTTCATCAAAACGCTTCTCGACAACGCTCCAGTTGAGATTCGCAAAAAAGGCGTCAACATAATTCTTCTTCTCGGCGGGAACGTAGTCCACCATGTACGCATGCTCCCAGAGATCGAGCGCGAGGATGATTGGCAATCCTGAAAGATGACCGACTTCGTGATCGTTCACGAAAACAGTCTGAAGCGTCTGCAGGGAAGGATCTGCATAGACAACAACCCAACCGATACCACGACTCCCTGCGACCTCCTTTATATGAGTGATGAGATCTTGCGCGCCATACTTTTCTGCAACAACCTTCGCGAGAGAACTATCTGCAGTAAGCGGAGCTGAGCCGCCTTCAAATTGCGCGAAGTAGTATTCGTGCATGCGCATCCCGTCGAATTCAAATGCAAAACGACGACGCATCTCCGCAACAATATACGGATCGAGTTCAAGCTGGCTGGCGCGAACGGCCGCAAATTTCTCCATAAGGAGATTCACGTGCTTTACGTAACCCTCATAGAGAGCGAGGTGCACTTTGATCTGTTTTTCTGAAAGCCCCGAAAGGACAGGGAGGGTAAATGTTTTTATTGGATAGGTCATAGGATAAAATCTATCACATGCCGCGTGAACTGCCGAGAAGTTTTTATCTCCTACTTTTTGTCGTGCTCATTCTAGGAAACGTCAGCATCTACCGGGAAATATTCGCGGCAGAAGTACTCAAAGTATCGATACTGGAGGTTGGAAAGAAGGGGAGTGCGGTTCTCATGCGAAGCCCGAGCGGCGCAACCATTCTCATTGATACCGGCCCTGATGCGAGCATCCTGCGAGCGCTCGGAAGTGAGCTGCCGCCATGGAAGCGCACCATTGACGCTGTCTTGCTTACCAGCGAGAAAACCAGTGCGGCTGGTGGACTGGCGGATGTCACGAGCCGCTACCGGGTCAAGACTGTCATAAAATCTGGCACGCGCTTCTTGCTCGGGAACACCTCCATCACTATTCTTTCGCTCGGAACATTCGATATTTCTTACGGCGCCACACGGCTCACAATCTCTTCTTCCACACCCAAAGGCGTCTATCTTTCAAACGGAGAAACAGTCACCCAAATATAAGCTACTCGGTAGAGGTTTTTACCGTCTGTTTCTAGCGAGGCTGTAATAGCGAAGTGCCTCGTTCAAAATTCTCTCCTATCCATGAAATTTGCCCTATCATTGGGCCGAAAATTCCCAAGGCTATCGTTGCAAGTATTGCGGAACCGATAAAAAATCCGACGCCGTAAATAATTCCAGTACCTAGTATATATTTTATAGAGTTCCGACGTTCAATGCCGGAATTCAGAATCTCCAGTTGCTTGATGATCTTATTGTTCTGATCCTCGATGTTCATGTCGACGAGTATAGCATTCAATATTGGAATTTCTCGCGGAGCATACATGTCCCGATTCCCATTTTTAATTACCTAGCAAAAGATTTGGAAATTTCAATGATTTTTTCTAACGTATAACCACCCGGCATATTGCTAAAATCAATAACCGAGCAGCTGTCGCCCCTTTTAAAATTCGCCTTATAATATACGTTGGGTATTTTGAGTTGGTAGAGTGTTAGTTTTGTGTCACCAAGATTTTCTTCATAAACTTTATGTATGCCGTTCTCTGCATCAGATATGTCAAAACCAATATCCATTATTGAACCGATGGAAATACAATTTTTATATCCATGCTTTTGAGTATCATTTCCGATGGTAGACCCATAGAATTGGATATATGAGTTGGGATAAAATATTAAACCAACATTGCTTGGGTCTTTAAGAAAAGATCTCACCGCTTGTCCAAAAGCGTCTATTTTTTCATTTCTTTTTTTATATATGTTCACATAGTACGTTCCATCCTTTTTTGCTTCCGTAAAATACGGCTCAAAATCTTTATCTATTAGATTGACCGTTGTTGCGTTTGGAATATACAGTTGCGCACTCATAGAAACAGGGATTTCATCAGTGTAGATTGCCGATATTTGCGCTGATATTTGTCTTGACTGATTGAATAACTGGACAAACTGAAAAGTAAATTTAATAGGTAGGTAGGAAAGAATAATTAAAACTACCAGAAAAAGTATGCTGGGTTTTAGCGCCTCTCTTTTATACGAAAGATATAGACTTAAACAAATTAATATTATCGCCAAAACTGCAACCGGTGATGCATACAAAATGTATATGCCAAAGACAAACCCGATTGCGTAAGAAACATCTATTTGAACGAGTTGAGGCAATATAATCCTAGCGACAACCAATATGTAATAAATACCGAGAATTGCCAACGAGATCTTTTTAATTATTTTCATGGAAAATATTCAATAAGTGTCGCTATTGTTATTGCGATTTTACCATAAACAAAAACGGGTTCTCATTCTGAGGTGTGGGGAAGTTGGACTTCCCTGGCAACTACTGAACTACCCAGTAGGTGATTGTGCTCAATCACCCAGTAGGCGAATCAGTAGATTCGTGACTCGGTCATAAATTCTACTGAATCAAATAGCTCCTGCCTTCTTGAGCGCCGCAAAAGCGCCGTTCTTTTTGATAGTCTTGAGCCCCTTTACTGAAACATCGACGATGACAGTCTTGCCGAGTTCGGCGACATAGATGCGACGCTTCTGGAGATTTGCCTTGCGGCGGACCTTGCCGACCGGGTTATATTGCGTCGCGCGAGTACGGTTAGAGTACCGCCCGCCAATTTGCGTCGATTTACCTGTTATTTCACATTGTCTTGCCATAATAAAAGTAATTTGGTAGATACCTTGGCTTAGGAGGCCTGCCCCGTAGCCAGCCGAGCGAAGCAAGGCTGTGGTACTGGGGCGCATGGTAGCATAGGATACGAAACCAGCAAACATGGCCACACTCCTTACCTTCGCTATCCTTATCATATCCATCATCGCGCACGAAGTAGCGCACGGGTACGCTGCCAATTCGCTTGGGGATCCGACCGCCCGCCTCGCAGGACGCCTCACCCTCAATCCGCTCCCGCATATCGACCTCATGGGCTCAATCGTCATTCCCGCCCTCCTTGCTTTCGGGGGTTCGCCGATATTCTTCGGTTGGGCGAAGCCGGTTCCGTATAACCCCTACAATCTCACGAATCAACGCTGGGGCGAGGCGCTTGTCGCGATCGCCGGCAGCGCGACGAACATCTGTCTCGCGATTGTGTTCGGACTTTTGGTTCGATTTGGTTCGACATCTGGACTCGATGCGACAACACTTTCTCTCGCCGCTGTCATTGCCTTCGTCAATCTTTTCCTCGGTCTTTTCAACCTTATCCCGTTCCCACCGCTTGATGGTTTTACCGCCCTGCGTGCCGCACTCCCTTGGAACCTCTCTTCAGACTTGAGTCGACTTGAGCACCAAGTTCGTACGGCCGGAATGCTTCCACTTATCCTCTTCCTCATTATTTTCTCCTATATCTTCGCCGGACCGTTCTTCAATCTCGTCGTATGGCTCCTCGGACTCATTGCGAGCCACGATATATATGTACTCCTTGGACTCATTGCGAGCAGCGGTATATAGTGCGATATATGGATCCCGTTAGAAATCGCGAACGCTGCAATCGAGGAATGGATCCAATTATAAGCTCTAATCGGATAGGGTTCGGCTGCACCGCATCTGGTGTGTCCGCGCCCTATTTCTAACGGGATGGACTTCAACAAAATCCCCAAGCAATTCTGTGAAAATGTCGTCGCAGGGCACTCCGAAGAAAATTTCGTCATGATTATGAGCGTCGGCGAAACAGCCAATGCCTACGCACTCACGCCGCCACACATGAAGCGACTCGTGCAGAGCCTCAATCATCAAGTCGAGGAGTATGAGAAAAAGTTTGGCCCTATTCAGGCAAAGTGGACCCCGGGCATCGAAAGTCCCCTCCAATCGAAAGACATCCGGGGCGATAAGTAACAGACGGGGAAGGTGTCATACGGCATGAATGTATCCACACCGACTATCCTGATCATCGTTGGAATTACCGGCGACCTTTCGAGACGAAAATTACTGCCGGCGATTAGTAAGCTCGCAGCCGCCGGCGTCCTGCCGCAACAGTTTCGCATCGTCGGAATTACACGGAAGAAGAACGTCATGCTCGACAGTCTCCTTGAAGGAGTTACGGGCTCAGAGCATATTCGCGAGAATATAGAGCTATTTTCGATGTCCCTTACCGACAGTGCGGACTACGAGCGCTTAAGTACCCACCTTAACGATATTAGTACCGAGCTCGGTGGCGCTCCGCAACGCCTCTGGTATCTTTCGGTACCCCCGGAAACAGCGTGGCCTATTATTGAACAGCTCGGGGCGTCTGGACTTGCAAAAGTTCCCCATACAAAACTGCTTCTCGAAAAACCATTCGGGACCGATGAAAAAAGTGCGCATGAACTCGTCGCACATATCGAGCGCTCATTTGCACCTGAACAAGTCTATCGTGTCGACCACTATCTCGCTAAGGAAACGGTTCAAAATATCATCGCCTTTCGCCGCGACAACTCCTTCTTTGAACATGCCTGGAACCAGAGTGCTATCGAGCGCATTGACATCCTTGCGAGCGAAACCATCGGCATCGAAGGCAGAGCCACTTTTTATGAACAGACTGGAGCTCTCCGTGATTTGATTCAAAGCCATCTATTGCAGCTTGCTGCGCTTACGCTCATGGCTCTGCCGGAAAACGATGATCGGCAGAATATTCCAAAAGCACGTCATGCATTACTACAGACACTTCATGTCGATCCTAATCACATTCACCTCGGCCAATATGAAAAATACCGCGAAGAAGTTACCAACCTGACGTCAGAGGTCGAAACATTCGCCTCTCTCACATTCTTTTCTACGGATCCCCGCTGGAAGGATGTGCCAATCACTCTTACAACCGGTAAAGCCCTCGCCGAAAAGAAAACCGAAGTCATCGTGACGTACCGTCGCAATAACGCATCAGCGGCGAATCGCCTCACGATTAAAATCCAGCCAGACGAAGGAATCGAGCTTTGTTTTTTTGCCAAGCGTCCAGGATATGAGCACGTGCTTGAACGCGTCCCGCTCGCATTTACGTATGCTGAACATTTCACTACACTTCCCGATGCTTATGAACATATTTTCCTCGGTGCCCTACATGGTGACCACACCCTTTTCGTCTCAAACGACGAAGTGCATGAGTCGTGGCGCATCGTTGATGCTGCCCGCAAAGAGTGGGGTCTTCATGCGAGAGCGCTCATTTCGTATCCTCGCGGTTCCACGGTAGAAGAAGTGCTTGCAAAGAGCGCACCATAAATCTTCACAGTTCTTGTAACGTCCGTAACAACCTTTTAATTTAATAAGGTGCGGGTGTGTTACTCGGCAATACGCAGTTGTGGCCGTACTCGACAACATGATGAGGAATCGGCTGCTATACTGAGGGAGATGGAGTACCATGTGCCGCAATTCATCGAGGTCGAGGACAAGATCATTGGACCATTGACCTTGCGACAATTCATTTACATCGCCGGTGCGGGCGGACTCTGCGTCGTATTCTTTTCCTATCTGCCGTTCATCGTCGCTCTCCTGTTATCAGCTCCGGTAGTAGCGCTCGCAGCTGCGCTCGCGTTCTATAAAGTGAATGGGAAATCATTCATCGAGATGCTTGAGGCTGGCTTCAACTACTACACAGGAGCGAAACTATTCCTCTGGAAAAAACGAGAGCAAAAAGAAGGGGAGCGGAGCGCCGCCGCCGAAGCGGCAGCAGCCGCAGAAATATCTCTCCGCGAGGTTCGCGGCACCCCGAAGCTTACGAGAGGGAAGCTCTCGGAGCTCGCATGGTCACTTGATGTGAAATCGCAGAATCCTGAACTTCAAACCAAAGAATAATAGTATGGCGACCAAACCATCGGGTGCGACACAGCAGTTTGTTCCGGTCAAAGAAATCCGGAACGGGACGATCATCCTTAAAGACGGCGGGTACCGTGGCGTACTTATCTGCTCCTCTATTAACTTCGGCCTCAAATCAGCGGACGAGCAACACGCGATCACTCTCGGCTTCCAGAATTTCCTCAACACACTCGATTTCTCGATTCAGATTGTAGTGAACTCACGCAAGATGGACTTGCGTCCCTACTTAGCGCTCCTTGAGGAGAAGGCACCGGAACAAAAAACCGAGCTTATGCGGATCCAGCTGCGCGAATATATCGAGTTCGTCCGCTCTTTTGCCGACCAGGCGAACATCATGACAAAATCTTTCTATATCATCGTGCCCTACGCACCACACGTTTCTGCTACTCGAGCTATCAGCTTCCTCCGGCGAGAAAGCGCCGCCACAAAGAATACGGCGGCACAGGCATCCTTCGAACAGGACCGTGCACAACTTGAGCAGCGCCTTTCTCTCGTCATCGGAGGCTTAGCGGGCACCGGAGTGCGCGCAGTTCCTCTCGGGACCGAGGAAGTGATCGAGCTCCTCTACCGGTCCTTCAACCCGGGAGAGCTCGAAAATCCTATTCGCTTGGATAATTAAATATGTCACTACTCGATTTTCTCACCCGCAAAAAAGAACAGTCTCCGGCGATAACTCCGGTCCTACCGAAAGATATCTACCAACAAGGATCCTTGGAGCTCGTCGACACTATCGCCCCAACGGCGCTTAAGATCAGTTCGCGCGAAATCGAGCTCGGCGAAAAATTCGTTCGCACTTTTTATACCATCTCCTACCCGCGCTTTCTCTCCGACAGCTGGTTCTCTCCCGTCATAAACCTCGACAAGGTGCTCGATATTTCTATATTCATTCACCCGATAGAGACTGAGGTCGCGCTGCGCGGCTTCCAAAAGAAAGTTGCCGAGGTTCAGAGCCAGATTGGAGAGAGGGAAGCGAAGGGGCTCGTGCGCGACCCACTGCTCGATACCGCCTATCAAGACCTTGAGGCTTTGCGCGATAACCTGCAACAAGCTCAGGAGAAGCTCTTTAACGTCGGACTCTATCTCGCCCTCTATGGCGACTCCAAAGAGGAGATCGATAAGACCGAGGGTGATATTCGCGGAATCCTCGACGCTAAGCTTGTCTACACCAAGCCGGCACTCTTCCAGCAAGAACAAGGACTTCGTTCCTGTCTGCCGCTCGGCACCGACGAACTTCTCGTGAATTCGAAGCTGGACTCTTCACCCCTCTCCTCGCTATTCCCCTTCGTTTCCTTCGACCTCACGAGTGATCGCGGCATACTCTACGGCATCAACCGTCACAACTCCTCGCTCATCCTCTTCGATCGTTTTTCGCTTGAAAACTATAACTCGGTGATTTTCGCAAAGTCCGGCTCGGGCAAGAGCTACGCGACGAAGCTTGAGCTCCTGCGCTCGCTTATGTTCGGCACCGACATCATCGTCATTGACCCTGAACGCGAGTATGAGCAGCTCGCGGAAGCGACCGGCGGACGCTCATTCAACATTTCGCTCTCCTCAGAGCACCACATCAATCCCTTTGATCTTCCGCCAGTGAAAGAGGATGAGGACCCAAAAAATATTCTGCGCTCCAACATCATCGCACTCGTCGGACTGTTCCGTATCATGCTCTCCGGCCTCACACCGGCGGAAGATGCTATCGTCGATCGCGCCATAAGCGAGACCTACGCACTCAAAGACATCACCGGCGACACTGACTTCACGGGCGCGGAATCGCCATCCCTTTCCGACTTCGAACAGGTGCTCTCCGGTATGGAGGGCAGCGAGTCACTCGTCGAGCGCCTCTCAAAATACACAAAGGGAACGTGGGCAGGGTTCCTTAACCAGCCGACGAACATCGACCTAAAGCAGCAGTTCGTGGTCTTCTCAGTACGCGACATGGAGGACGAGCTCAAGCCCGTAGCGATGTATATCATCACACACTACATCTGGAACGCAGTGCGCCATGAGCTCAAGAAGCGACTGCTCGTCATCGACGAAGCCTGGTGGATGATGAAGAGCGAAGACACTGCGTCTTTCCTCTACTCGGTCGCGAAGCGCGGACGCAAATACTATCTTGGCGTCTGCACTATTACCCAAGACGTCGAAGACTTCCTTAAGAGCCCCTATGGGCGGCCGATTCTGACCAACTCTTCTTTGCAATTGCTGCTGAAGCAATCTCCAACGACAATCGATGTGCTGAAAGAGACTTTTAATCTTACTGATGAAGAAAAGTATCTTCTTCTTGAAGCCGGAGTAGGGGAGGGACTTTTCTTTGCCGGATTAAAACATGTCGCCATCAAGATAGTCGCAAGCTACACCGAAGACCAGATAATCACCTCCGACCCATCGCAAGTCCTCGCGATTAAACAAGAAAAGGATCGCCATGTCCTTGCGCAGAAACAATAAACCGTCTCCGCCAGAAGCGATGACATGGGGAAGAGCGCGGCCCGTTCTCGCTATTTCTTTCGTATTCGACGCCCTGAGACTCTTCTTTGAGATGTTCTGGTTCTTCGGTCCGGCATTGGCCGCAGCGTATTGCACCTCAGTAGCAAGCGGTACCCTGGCGACATGGACGTTCGGGTCGCTGGGAACAAAAGCAGCGGCAGCGGCGTGCTCTACTGTCGCGGCGGCGGGAGGGTCTCTACTTTCGGCACCGCTCATTATCTTCGGCACCGTCATGGCAATGGCCGTCGGGCTCTTCGGCTGGCTCACGGTCGGACTTGTGCTCATGATGACTAATTCGCGCATATTCACAGAGCATTCCGGGCACTCGCTCATGTCTATCATCGGTCTTGGCGTTTCCGAGTTACCGCTTATAGGAGCGCTTCCTGCGCTCACGGGCACGACATGGAAGATGTACCACGCTCAAATCAAGACCGATGCAGAGGCTATGAAGAAATATGAGAAAGAAAATGCCGCCGCGAAATTACAGGAGCGCCGGCAGCAAGCTGCAGAACTTATGCAGATTCAGGGAGCTCGCCTAAACCAAGTTCAGCAACAGGACGCCGAGCAGGAAGATGATGAATCCGAAGGCATGCAAACTAATGTGATACGTTTCCCTTCAGAGAGGGCATACGGGAGTGCGGTTGGGAAACAAAATATCCCCGATGAGATGCGCGAAGCAGCGTAACTACCCTGTGCAGGCTATATACTAGGAGCATGCGTCTCAATCTCCTTACTGCCTCTGCTCTACTTATTCTCATCCTGCCTATCTCTGTCTCAGCGCAATCCCTGGAAAACTCGGCCGGAGATGCGCCCTTTACAGTCTCAGTAAATCCCCAATACCCGGCACCCTACAGCCAAGCAAGTTTATCCTTCCTTTCAGCCTCTCTTGATCTCACAAATGCGCTGCTCGCTGTCTCAGTTGCTGGTAAGGAGACCTATCGAGGAACGGTCCAGCCAGTCGGAATCACTCTTGGTAAAGCAGGGAGCGCTACGAATGTAAAAGTGACGATTTCTTCGGGCGGAGTAAATTATACTCAGACAATTTTTATACAACCCCAGGATGTGGCGATTATCGCTGAACCAATCTCTTCGGCCCCGCCTCTCTACCCAGGAACGCCCCTCATACCGCTTGAAGGAAGCGTGCGAGTGGTCGCGGTGGCGAACCTGAGAGACGCAAGAGGGAAGACTCTCGACCCATCGACACTGTCGTACGCATGGACGGTCGATACTACACAGATCGCAAACTCATCAGGTATCGGCAAGATGGCAATCATGGTCGCTTCGCCGCTCCAATACCGCGCTCGTTCAGTCTCAGTTGCAGTTACGAGCCAGAACGGGAGTCTTGTCGGAGGGGCGTCGCTCTCACTCACTGCCAAAGAACCCTTAGTACGTATCTACCGGAATGACCCTCTACTCGGCATCCGTTTCAACCACGCCCTCTCGGGAGAATATCCCATCGCCGGCGCAGAGACGGCTCTCTATGCCGCACCGTTCTCACTACCAACTGCCGTCGGCGCACCACTCCTCCAGTGGTTCTTAGACGGTAGTCCCGCACAGACAGGGAATGCGATAACACTTCGCCCTACGGGAAGCGGCCAAGGGAATGCCTCCCTGTCGCTCGTAGCATCTGCGGGAAATTCCACGACAGCAACCGCAAACCTATCACTTTCCTTCGGTGCAAAACCGGGCTTTAATATATTCGGCCTATGAGTCCCGTTAGAAATTCAAAACAATATATGGGTATTAAAAATATGTCGCAACAGGAGCACTCTGACTCTATTTCTAATGGGGTGATGAAAAAAATAATACTCATGTCGAGCCTCTTTCTGCTTCTCGGATTCGCTCCGCATGTGCTAGCCCAAGGCGGATTCGTCCCTCTTGCACCTATTCCTGGCCTTACGGAAGGTGTGGCAGCAGACGAAGCAGGTCTCGCTAATTTCTTTAATAATCTCTACAAATACCTCATCGGTCTCGCCGCGACACTCGCTGTTATTGAGATAATTTGGGGAGGGCTTCAAATATCAACTCAGGACTCGGTCAGCAAACAGGGTGAGGGCAAAGAACGCATCCAGGAAGCAATCTTCGGCCTCGTGCTTGTTCTCTCGCCAGTCCTCGTCTTCTCCATAATCAACCCAAGCATTCTAAATCTCTCTCTCAACCTCCCGCCGATTGATACGACAGTAGCTCCGACACCCAGTGGGACTACATTGGCTGGTCCTACACCAGATAGTGCTACCGATATAATACAAAGCAACCAAAAATATACGGATCGATTTTATAAATGTTTGGACACTAGATGTGATGGGGCAAAAAAGTCGTGTAGTAATGACCCCCAAGCCAAATACCAGATTGAGAAATATATGTCCGTTGTGTGCTTTAAAGACGGCTCTATCGATCCAAAGGGAAGAACTTGGTTCTCTCTGGTTCCCTTTACCGATTATACGTGCGATGGTGGCGGAGTTCCGCACATTAAATGTATTATGAAATAATACTGAAACAATCTGATCTTTTACTACTATGCGCCGCACATTTATTATCATCGCCATCGTGATTGTCCTCCTCGGGGTTGGGGTAGGGGTATATTTTTATCTTTCCACGCGCGCACCAAGCATCACAGTCGCACCAACCGGAGGCACGGATTTGCCTGTCGCAGGGCAGGGAACACCGATTCCTACAGATGCCCCCGCGGGAGACGATCAGGGCGGGACGCCCGTACCAGTTGGCGCACGGCTAGTGAAGATAACTACAGGCCCGATCGTATCAGGAATGATCGCAGTTGATATGAAACCTGTCGATGCGAGCTCATCACCAGATGTCGCGATAGACTATATCGAACGGCAGAGCGGGAACGTATATTCCTACCAGGTTGGGGCTGCAACACTCACTCGCATCTCAAACAAAACCATCCCAGGCATCCAGACGGCCTCATGGCTCCCTGACGCATCGCTTGCCTTCGTGCGCTACTTATCGGGCACCGATTTCTCCACCATCAACACCTATGCACTTCCTTCAAATGGTTCTGATGGATTCTTTTTGCCGCAAAATCTCGCCGATGTAGCTGTCGCATCGACGAGCGTACTAACCCTCAGCTCGGGCGTAAATGGCTCTGTCGCTTCGCTCCGGCACACGGACGGCACGCCTATATCCACCGTATTCACAACACCGCTTTCCGCCTTGCGCGCTTCCTTCGCAGGGAAGAATCAGTACCTCGCCTTTTCGAAACCCTCTATGACACTTTCTGGAAGTGCATTTCTTGTCGACAGTACCGGGCACTTCTCGCGCATTGCCGGGCCACATAACGGCCTCGTGGCTCTCGCGAGCCCCTCAGGGAAATGGGTACTCGTAAGTTTTGCGTCCGACGGAGTGATGCATATGGAGCTTGTGAACACAACGACGGCCGAAGTCACACCGCTACCTATCGGAACTATCGCCGACAAATGCGCGTGGACGGCTGACGATACTACGGTCTACTGCGGGATTCCGGTGAACCCATCTGCCGACCAAAATTACCCCGATGATTGGTACCAGGGCGCCGTGCACTTCAGCGATCGGATATGGAAGATACAAGTTGCGGGCCGCTATGCGCAGCTCGTGCTTGATTTCCCAGAGGAAACAAATGAATCTCTTGATGCTGAAGCTCTTGCAATCAACCCTACAAATACCGTACTCGTATTCACCAACAAGAACGATGGTTCGTTGTGGTCCTACCGGCTCTAGATAGAGAAACTGTTTAAGTTTTTGTTACTGCGCGGCGCACATGCCACTCCTGGAGTGATCCTGCGAGATTCGTCGTAATGAAATAGAGTGCGATAGCTGTTGAGGTCGTATAGGAAATGGTCCCGATAAGGAAAGGGAACACGTATTTCAGCTGCAGCCCCATCACTTTCTGGAAATCCCCCTGCATCCCACCGCCAGTTGCGGGCTTCATGGTGCCCGAGAGGGACATGTGTGCCTGGAGGAATTGTGTGAGGCCCGCTAGCACCGCAAGAACGATACTCTTACCGGTTAGTGATATAAGCCCTAGGAACTGGAGCGAGATGGTGTGGGGAACGGGAGTGAACCCGTATAGACGTGCCGTATTGATAACGGTAAACGGCTCGTAGAGAAACACCCAGTAGAGAGCGAGGAGGACGGGAATTTGAATAAAGACCGTAAGAATGCTCGCAAACGGGTTTACTCGTTCTTCACGATAGAGAGCGAGGGTTTCCAGCGCCTCTTTTTCTTTGTCTCCCTTATGCTTCTCTTTTAGTTCTTTT
>CAYIMJ010000002.1:0-26016 GCA_964364605.1 uncultured Candidatus Saccharibacteria bacterium
CACACGGAGGTGAGACCTCCGTGTGCACTTTTTGGCAGAACAATGGTGTCTGTCCCCCATTAACCATTCATCGAGCCACGGCCCTCGCGGAGGTTAAGGCATCAGATGAAAATCCATCTGCCAATATTGAAGATCTAAACTAATCGGCAAATTTTTGCTACAAACCTGCTTTAAAGAGTGCCATGTGACGAATCATGGCATTATAGCCAATATCTCCGAGATGAACCGCCTGAGGAACACTAGTGAGTGTAAACTGGTCGGCAAATTTTGCTATCGTACAGTTAATTGTTTCTCCATATGTCTGACGTACTCCGCAACCTAATTCATCTGTCGAGGCCATACTAGCTATTGTGCCATTAAGTATAGTCAGTTTCTTCTCCGTTTGGGTTGCGCTCATGAGCCGAACATTATCATTTGATTGAACTATCTCCGTGCTGAGGAAATCAAGTCCCAAAATATTTGCAATGCCACTATTTGCCATATTAATATTTTTAGCCAAAAGTCCGCCATTCTTTTCAGCTAAAACCACTGCTGACTCAGAATATGTTGTTATGTTGATCATGACACTCTTCTCTTGCGAATCTACAAGATCTACGGCTGCGCGAAATCTAAAATCAAGAGGGAGGGGGGTATCAACTCCAATAATTTCATCCTTCTCTGTAGTTCCATTACGTGCAACAACCTGAAGGAGAATGACCCCTCTTGGCATCGATACTGAAAAATCCCCCGACGGACCTATTTCAACCATCTTCGTGTTGCTGGTTATTTTCCCACCAATGATCTCCGTGGCGCGAATTTTTGCATTTAAAATTATGCCTTTAGCCGCTTTCCCGTGTATCACAACTTCATCTACTATTGGTACAACCGGGGTAGTATTTCTGGTCGTAGCTGTTGGTACTACTTTTTGCACGGAAGGAATTGCCACGGGCACTACGGGTGAGGCCTGAGATTCAAACTGCCCCTGAACTTTAGGGATCATAGATTTGGAGATTTCAATGATTTTTTCGAACGTGTAATCGGCAGGCATATTGGCAAAATCAACTACCGAGCAACTATCGCCCTTTTTTAAATTTACCTTGAAATAAGGGGATGTCCTAAACTGATAAACTGCCAATTTCGTATCGCCAAAATCTTCTTCGTAAATCTTATTTATGCCATTCTCGGCATCGGTTGTGACAAAACCGATATCCATTATATCCATTAATGAACCTATGGAAATACAATTTTTTGATCCCTGCTTTTGATCATCATTCCCGACAGTAGAACCGTAAAATTGAATATGCGTACGAGGATACATAATTAACCCTCGATTCTGTGGATCTTTAAGATAAGATCTCACCCCTCGCCCAAAATTATCTACCTTCTCACCCTTCTTTTTGTATATACTTATGTAGTATGACCCATCTTTTTTTGCTTCCGTAAAATGGGGCTCAAAATCCTTCTCTATCAAACCTTTAGTGATATCGTTGGGGGTATAAAGTTGGGCACTTGTCGAAGCAGGAATTTCGTCCGTATAGATCGCCGAAATTTGATTTTGTATTTGTCTTGATTGGTTAAACCACTGGATAGATTGCAAAGTAAATTTGATAGGCAAGATAGAAGAAACAACAATAAGAACAACGACGATCACGCGAGGTTTGATCATCTCCCTTTTATAGGAAAGGTAAAGACTAAAACAAACTAAGATTAGTGCCAAAACCGCAATTGGCGAAGCAGAAAGGATAATTCCGCTGATATAAAATCCGAGCGCCCAGGAAACGTCTACCTGAACAAGCCGAGGTAGTACAATTTTTGCAACGAAGAGTGCGTAATAGATCCCAATAACTACCCACGAAATTCTCTTGAAAAAACCTGCATATTTTACTGACTGAGCAGCAGATATCGTGACATCTTGTGGACGTGGTACCTGGGGTATTGACGGAGTGCTTGTCGCTGAATCAGCAGCCGCAACGGCCGCATTTATATCTTCCACTTTCCAACCCGCAGTAATGAGAGAACGTATAATAACTGAACGATCTACCCCGCGAGCAAATTCAGTGCGAATATGTGTAAGCAATTGTTCGTTAGGCATTAAAGTCAGACTACGAGTATGTGTACATATATTATACACACAAGCGGCCGCCTGAGAGGGCGGCCGCTGTTAAGAGCGTATGTTATGGATTATTTGCGCGAAGCGATGATGTCGGTTGCGACCCCATTAGAAACGCTCGCCGACTTGCGTTCTAACGGGGCAAGCGTTGTTCGATTTCGTTACCTTATTTGCGGCTTGCAATAATATCTGCTGCCACGTTATTAGGTACGGTGTCGTAATGATCAAATTCCATAGTCATGCTTCCACGACCCTCAGTCATAGAGCTCAGAGTTGTCGTTGAACAACAAGGTTCGACCTTGTTCCAAACCGCGGCTTATTTACTATGGTGTGCAACACCTGGTGTTGCACACCATAGGGCTTAACCTTGTCCCAACGGGGGCGTATTTAAAGATCGCCCGGCGTGAGGCCGGTATGCTTATTGATGCGGGCGAGCATGCGCGGGCCGATTTCTTCTCGATCGTGAAAAGCGAACGTGTAATCAGACCAGCCAGCTCTCGCAAGAATTCGATGGGAGCTTTTCTGCCGCTTGATGCTCCAACCGATGGAGAGAATTGCTTTGAGTACTTTCGAGGCTTTAGCCGCGTGCCACTCCATAGCCGAACATGCGAGAAACTGGAGCGAAAAAAGACCCTTGTTCTACACTGTCAGCGATAGTCCGAAGCGCGATGGCATACATGCGCTGCTGCGCTTCGCGCTTCGTTGCGCCATAAGCCATGACGCCCGGGAGCTTCGGAATCTCGGCAATCCAGCGACCGTCCGCTTCGCGGTCAAATTCGACAGCAAGAGAAGAGAGGCGAGCCGGCTGTTTAACGATCTTTTTCATGAGCTAACTGTACCACATAGGGCAGCCCTATGTATTTGGATTACTTACGGGATGCGATGATGTCTGCCGCGACATTGTTTGGAACCGTATCGTAATGATCGAATTCCATGGTCATGCTTCCGCGACCTTCGGTCATCGAGCGGAGCGTCGTCGTGTAGCCGAACATTTCAGAAAGCGGCACTTTCGCATTCACGACTTTGTTCATGCCACGCTCTTCCATGCCTTCTATTTGTGCGCGCTTGCCAGAAAGATTCCCAGTGATGTCACCCATGAACTTATCTGGGACGACAACTTCGATGCGCATGACTGGTTCAAGGATAACCGGTTTCGCGCGCTGTGCGGCTTCTTTAAATGCCATAGATGCTGCGATCTTGAAGGCGATTTCGGAAGAGTCCACGTCGTGGAACGAGCCATCGTAGAGGTCGACTGAGATGTCGACCATCGGGAAGCCAGCGAGGAATCCGCGCGCCATCGACTCTCGCATACCCTTCTCCACTGCTGGGATGTATTCCTGAGGAATAGCCCCGCCCTTGATGCTATTGATGAATTCGAAATGGTCTTCGCGCGTTATGTTCTTGGAGATCTTCGCGCCTTCCTCAATCGGTTCCATCTTCTTCATCTTGATTTTCACGTGACCATACTGACCGCGACCGCCAGTCTGCTTGATGTACTTCCCTTCCGCCTCAGCAGAGCCAAGTATCGTCTCGCGGTATGCCACCTGCGGCTTTCCTACGTCTGCAACGACGTTGAATTCGCGCTTCATGCGGTCGACAAGAATTTCAAGGTGAAGTTCACCCATACCAGAAATGATGGTTTCGCCTGTCTCTTCGTCGGTCTTGATGCGAAAGGTCGGGTCTTCGTCCGCGAGTTTGCGGAGCGCAACACCCATTTTCTCTTGGTCAGCCTTCGTTTTCGGCTCGATACGAAGCGACACCACCGGCTCTGGGAACTTAATCTCTTCAAGCACGATAGGGCTCGCCTCATCACAGAGAGTGTGCGATGTCTTCGTATCTTTAAGGCCCACTGCTGCGGCAATTTCACCAGTAAATACTTTTTCAACTTCTTCGCGCTTGTTAGCCTGCAAGCGCACAATACGACCTATGCGCTCCTTGGAACCCGTTGTCGAATTGTATACATACGAACCTGCGGAAAGTGTGCCTGAATAGACACGGAAGAAGGTCAGAGCACCGACGAATGGGTCTGTCTGGAGCTTGAATGCAAGCGCGCAGAACGGTTCATCGTCAGACGCATGGCGCTCTATTGGTTCACCTGTCTTCGGGTTCTTGCCGGTTGTCGGCGGAAGGTCGAGCGGTGAAGGCAAATAGTCCACGACGGCATCGAGGACGAGCTGCACTCCTTTGTTCTTAAGAGCGCTTCCGCAATAAACCGGAAAGATCTCATTCCCAATGACTGCCTTGCGGAGAATCCTATTCAATTCTTCCAAGCTCGGTTCCTTGCCCTCAAGGTACGCGCCCATAGCTGCGTCATCCTGCTCGACGATGCGCTCAATGAGAGCAGCACGATACGTCTTTGCATCCTCAAGAAGCGCTGCAGGAATTTCGCCCTGAAGCACTTCCTGACCCATGTTCCCCGAGAAGGTATACGCCTTCATTGTGAGAAGGTCGATCATGCCTTCGTGTGCCGACTCTTCGCCGATAGGAATCTGCATGCGAATCGCCTTGAGCGAGAGCCTGTCGAGGATAGAAGCGTATGAACGCTCAAAAGAAGCTCCGGTGCGGTCGAGCTTATTAATAAAACAGACCCGTGGCACTTGTGCTTCGTCGGCATAGCGCCAGTTGGTCTCGGACTGTGGTTCCACACCTGAAACACCATCGAAGACGACGATAGCACCGTCGAGAACGCGCATAGAGCGCTTCACTTCAGCAGTGAAATCGATGTGTCCTGGTGTGTCGATGATATTGAAACGATACTTCTTGGCAGGATCAACCTTATCCTTCTCGCCAGTCTTCACCCAGAAGCAGGTAATAGCAGCAGAGGTGATGGTGATGCCACGTTCGCGCTCCTGTTCCATCCAGTCGGTCGTCGTCTCTCCTTCGTGCACCTCGCCAATCTTGTGCTGCGAACCTGTATAGAAAAGGACGCGCTCAGAGGTCGTCGTCTTCCCTGCGTCGATGTGCGCGATGATGCCGAAGTTACGAACTTTCTCGAGTGGATAATCGCGTTGCATAAATGGTTTAAAAAAATAAAGGCGCCAGGGCGTTAGATAGAGAATAGCCGAAAGCGCGAGAAAAGCAAAGGGGTGGATGACATTCATCCACCCCTTGAAGTATCACTACGCAATGGGACTTATCGAGTTTGTACTTTGAAACGAACCTTGAGTCCTTTCAATTTCTCCATAAGAAACCATCTGTTAGTGATGGGTATTGCTTTCGGAGAAGTGACTACTACTGTACTCGGCGAGCCTTCTTCCCCATGAACTTTAATTTCAGCCATCAAGGACCCTAGTCCAAAGAGAGTCCGTATTTCTGCGCGTGGGGGGTTTTGAAAAAATAGGATTCGCGGAAGAAAGCCGCAGTCGTACCATTTTTCTAAAAACTCGTTCAGCTCCTTGCGGAACCGAAACACATAAAAGGGGCTTTCTGAATCGTCCGGCACAGATCTGAACCACATAAGCACCTCCCTCTAGATTGTTCATTTTCCTTCTCTATTCGCAGTAAGAACGTAGCTCGTTCTAACCTTTTTTCTTCGCGTTTCTCCCACTCGCAGCAGTCTTTGAAGAGCTCCGAAAGGAAGCCGAATGAGGCGTTACGATAATCCTGCGTATCGATGTCTGTGCTCCAACCTTCCGGAGGAAGATCCGAGGAATCAAGGGGGTTTTTTGGATCGACTGTTTTTTTGAACTCAAATCCACGCATGGCGGGACCTCCTTTGTATATATGAACTCCAGCGAGGACAGTACCAGATAATAGCCGAAAACAAAAACGCCCCGTACGGGGCGTTTTTTATTCTATGAAAAACTTGCTACCAAGCGAAGTGGGCGAAAGCCTTGTTGGCATCGGCCATACGATGCATTTCGTCCTTCTTCTTGATAGCGTCGCCTTCGTTCTTAGCGGCGAGGAGGAATTCCGCGGCGAGCTTCTCTGCCATCGGCTTCCCCTTCTTCGCGCGAGCGGCATTGATAAGCCAGCGGAATGAGAGCGCGAGGCGGCGGCTCTGTGGAACTTCGCGAGGAACCTGGTAATTGGCACCACCGACGCGACGAGAACGGACTTCCATGAGGGGAGAGGCATTCCTGAGGGCCGACTCAAAGGTCTCAAGAGGGTTCGAGCCGTCCTTTTCTATCTCAGCAAGAGCATCATAGACGACCGCGCGAGCAGTGTCCTTCTTGCCATCCCACATGACGGCATTGATAAAACGAGTGAGAGTCTCCGATCCGTACTTGATGTCCGGACGCCATACTCGCTTCTTTTTGAGAGGTCGACGCATATATTATTTGGCGCTCGGACGCTTTGCGCCGTAGCGGGAACGAGAGCGACGACGCTTCTCGAGACCGCTCGTATCGAGCTTGCCGCGCACGACAGTGTACTGGACGCCGATGTCCTTCACGCGACCACCACGAAGTAGCACCACTGAGTGCTCTTGGAGGTTGTGTCCTTCGCCCGGAATATACGCGGTTACTTCCATGCCATTAGTGAGGCGGACGCGGGCTATTTTACGAATAGCGGAGTTAGGTTTCCTCGGAGTCTTGGTCGTCACTTTCGTACAGACACCACGCTTGAAAGGCGAGGAGTAGTAGGTCGGGCGATTCTTGAGTGCGTTAAAGCCACGTGCAAGAGCAGGCACGGTCGTTTTGCGCGACCGGTCCTTGCGACCTTTCTTAGAAAGCTGATTGATAGTGGCCATTTGAGATAAAAGAAGACCCGAGGTGGGTCAAGAGCAATATAAAGGAATACCGCCTGGAATGCAACTCCCACAGCCTCAGATAACTATTCAATTGGGTCGCGATAGTCACTTGGGGGTTTCACCCCCAAGTGACTACTCAAGTAGAAATCTATCGAGATCTTTCAGATCTTCTTTTCTTTTTAAGATTGCCTCTAGGGATGAGAGCGCAAACTCCTTGTACTCACTAACATTTTTAAATTGTCCCAAAATAATCTCCTTTTCGCAAATCCCTTTAATTCCTTTATCCATGTACTCTCCCCAGCTCGACATACTCTCAACCAACTTGGGGGTTTCACCCCCAAGTTGGTGCACTCGATCATTTAAGTTTACGTAGGCGCTGACATGAAGAAGATACTCATTTGAATCAATATGCACGTCTTTGAATACACCTTGAAACAAAGATCCGCTCCTTTCGTGTTTTTTATTAAAATATCCAGTATAACCTCCCAATCTCTTCATGAACTCGCTGATACCACCATCCGTCAATTGTTCCAAAATGAGATGAAAATGGTTTGGATTCAGACAATACGCAATAATATTAACTAGCTTTTCTCCTGACTTGGGGGTTTCACCCCCAAGTTGAAGGAAAGAATTTTCGTACAAACTTCCTATTGGGGGAACTGTATTGAATTCGATCATGCTCTGAAAAAATCTGTGCACATCATGCGTGTCGGCAAAAATAATTCTTTTATCAACACCTCTGTTGTAAACATGATAGTGCTCGCCGATTACGAAAGATGTTTTCCTATTCGCCATACGTCACTATTCTATCACCCGTCACTTGGGGGTTTCACCCCCAAGTGACGGGTGCGACGCGGCGTCGGCTACTTTGCTACTCTCCGTCGACTGGTTCGCGGTAGGGATCGGCGGAGTAGGACTTTGGGGCGGGCGGGGCAGGAGTCTTTTGTGGCAGTACTGGTGGGGCAGGAGGAGTTGGTCTAGAGGTAACTGCTGGTGCAGGAATTGCAGGCATCTGCGGCATCATAAATGTTGGACGACCGCCTGGAGGAATTATGCCACTAGGCGGCATTGCACCAGGAAGATTAGGAGGGACGCTTCCCTTCGGAAATCCTGCGGCAGGAGGCGGCATGACTCGAGCAGGATTTGCCTCCCGCTTCGGGACGTCCGAAGGAACGCGAGGAACAGAATATGAGTTCCTCACTGGAAGGGGAGTTGGGGCTTTTTTGAACTCGATGTGCGGCTCTTCATGGTCTTCGAGCAACTGTCCATTATCGACCGGCTTCGGAGCTGTAATCATAGCGGGACGAGTAAGAGTACTGGAAACAGGAGGACGTACAGATTGTACTGGACGAGTGAAGTTTTTTTGAGGAACGCTCGCTGGAGACGGCGTAGTTATCGGGCGAGCATACATCGGGGACTGAAGCGGCGGCGCGTAGCTGCCCATCGGTGTAGGTGTCGGCGGAGAATACCTCGGCACCGACGCATTTACGGGTCGTGGTTGTGCGACTCTTTGCGGAGAAACTACGGTCTGTGGGCGCAGTTGAGGAATTACGGGCTTCGGTGATTGCGGCACAGATACTCCTCCCTTCTTCATTTCTTCCTGAAGGGGAACAAAGATTTGTGTATTTATATCCTGCATAATGCTCATTATGGTTTGTTCATCCATCTTTGCCTCTTCAGTAAGCGTTTGAATGAACTCAGCAGGATTTTCGACACCCATCAGGAGCAACATTATTTCGCGCTCAAGAACGCCACCCTGATCAATACGGAGACTATATTTAGTCATCATATTTTTTGCGACCTCGGTATACCTCCCTTCCGCAAGATAAGCACGGATGACTGGCGGCAAAGTTTGCATCACTTGTTTAACGCTGTCATCGAGTGTTAGTTGTGGTTGGTCTTGGTTCATAAATGCTTTGATTAGAAGGTTCCTTAAGCTTTTTTCTCCGCTGATGGCGAAGCTGGATTCTCTTCTTTTTCTTCTTTTTCTTCTTTTTTGAGAAGCTTCTTAAGCTCATCAAGTGATTTATCTTCCGAAGATTTCTTCGCTTCTTTACGGATGTTTTTTGCTGCGTCAGTATTCGCAGCAAAGTTAATGTACGTATTGAAGAAGTTTTTATCATCGGACCAGAGATTGAGTGCTTTCGCGTACTTGAGACGCGCACCCTTGTCAGTTTGACTCTCTAACTCCTCCAACTTCCCTTCAGCTGTTGTTATTTTTTCATTTATAGATTTAACCTCTTCTGGATTGTTTGTTTTACCTCTCATTTTCTCGAATGCCTTTATCTGATTCTGTAATACTATCTGATCAACTTTCTGTTCTTTGGTGAGTTCACTTCCAGTAAGTTCCGCGGCGTATTTCGTCCTCGAGTCTATACGGCTCTTCAGATCGGCTTTGTATCCACCCTTCTGAGCCTTTCCTGCATCAATGCCGCCACCAGGGAAATTCTTCAGGGCACCGGTACCACGCACATCAAAACTTGCAGAACCAATACTATCCAAACCTTTCACAAGACCAGTCCCGACGAGTGGTATACGACCAAATGCTGTCCCACGGAGCTTGCGAGCTGTTTTGTTTGCCAACCATCCACCACTCGTTCGCCCAGCCCATGCGGTTGCCCCGAAAGAAAGCTTGCCGGCGGTTTTGGTCGCCCAGTCGCCGCCCATGGCGCCTAATTTTTTGGAGAAGTAGGTGACAGAAAGAAGGAGCCCCATCGCGACACTGAAGGAAAGGAGTGCGCTTGCAAGTCCGGACAAGTTAAATCCGCCACTCGTGTTCTGAATAAACCCTGTATAATCGGGACCAGAGACACCGAAGCCGAGGAAATTTTCATCAGTGATGACCGCAAGGGCAATATAGAGCAGGAGAAGTAAAATTGGCGCGGTGATAGTCTGCTCGGTGAGAGTATCTAGCCACTTTTTCGACGTAGAAGCGAGTTGAGGAATCGCATATCCTGCAAAACCCACTGGGGAGAGGATGATGACGAAGATAAGGGCGACGAACCTGACAATGAGTATGAACGCGAGCGAGAACATAACAAATGCTGCAACAATGAAGAGCAGAATACCCATCAGACTGATGAACGTGATGTTGTCTCCTTTAAATACTTGCTTACTCGGATCACGCGCGGCTCCATATAAAGACTGGAGTCCTAGCGTATTCATGATTTTTTGTGAAATGACTTCATCCCCAATTGAAGACGCTATGGATGTGACTCCGCTTATACTCGTTACATTACTGCCCGCAGAGAGTTTTGCTCCAGCCGGGGTACCGCCATTGATCTGCGTATAGAACTGAGTCGCGAAGAGATTTCCAGTATCAATCACTGCTTCGGTCATAAAGAGAGAGAAGTTGAGGAACACGGCGGCGATGAGGAGCGAGGGCAGGAACTTTTTCCCGCCGCCATACCAATCCACATTCAATATGGTCGTGATGCCAACGGCGAGGAAGCCGAATATGAGGGCGATATTTCCTATGTCGCGAAGGATGCGCCACGCGATGCCGACGGCTTTGAGATTCTGCACATAATCCCCCATCTTCACGACAGTGTAGTACACCGCGGAATCAAGCGTCACCATCGCGACGCCCAAGAGCCAGGCGAAGATGCTCAGGATTTTACTCATGACTGAGCCGAGAATGTCGTCGACCGTCGAACCGAAACTGGTTGGTGTTTGAGCAGCGGCCTGGTCAACCGTTACGCCATTAGCAGCATCCGCTGCATTAGAATCGGTGGCAAGAACATTACAAATGTCACCTGCTGTGAGAGTCCCTCTAGCACCATTGGAGGCCGTACAAGGTTCACCTACGGCGGCGTACGCAATGGGCGCACCCGCGCCCACTATACTTGTGAGGAGCGAGAGGGCGATGATTGAAGTAGTGAAGAATCTTCGCATATCAAATTATGGCGCAAGCGCGAGCGGATACGTGGGCGGCGTGCAAACCGAATTCTTCAGTGTCGTCGCATTCGTACTGAGGAGATTCAAGCGGTCGATGAGCGCCCCTTTAGTGATATTGAGCGAACCGGGAGGAGCTGCTTCAGCCGTCGATGTCGTGATAGTGGATGCGACCAAATCTTGCTCCAACTGGCCCACTTCGGTAGCCGAAGGAGGCATGGTCTGAAGCGTCTGTACGTCTGTCAGATACGCAGTTTTCGCTGCTTCGGTATTTGATTTCAGTTCATCCTGGATCTTCTGCACCAGCGCCCGAGCATTTGCGATTGTCGTAGAAGCGGTTTGTACCTTAAACAATACCGGGGTAATTTCTGTTGCGATTACCCCCTGCACGGCGGTTATCTGAGCGGCGCTCGTACTCGCGAAATTCGCAAGACTTATCTTGGCATTCTGCACCATCGTCTCGGCGGCTATGATTGTCGTGGAAGCGGCTTGCACAGAAGGCGACGATGGATCGGTTGCGGTTGCGAGCACACTCTGCGCGTCGAGTATCTGAGCGGCGCTCGTACTCGCGAAATTCGATGAAAGATCGGTTGCTGAATTAAGGTTCGACAGGACATTTGCAGCGGATTGTCGCTCGGATATACAAAGACCCGCAAGAGAAGTCACGCTCGTCAGCGCAGTATTCGCCGCACGATCCATGATTTGTATCGACGACTCATAACGCGTTACACGATTCAGCATATCGAAACCAGGCGACGAGATTGCTGCTGAGTCCTTAAATATACTGTCGTTGGTGGCCCCGAGATTACCAGATGAATTTGCAAACACCTGAAGCGCAGATCTCGTCTGTCCTGGAGTAGGCTGATCGACTCCAAACAGCCCGCCCGAGCCGGGACCGCCGAGGATTTGCGAAGCGAACTGCACCGTTTTCAAAACTTGCCCGATATTCGATAGAATAGTATTGATTTGAGGGCCCACATTACCCATACGGACAACGTTGTCCTGCTGGCCGCCGAGTGCCTTATTAAGGGTGGCGAGGATGACCGAGCCAGGAGTCTTGATCGTACCCGTCGTGCCGTCAGAATTAGTGCAAGGATCTCCGGGGGCAATGCCAAGGACAGAGTTTCCAGCGTTCGCGGCTTTGACACGATTAAATGCGTCTGTTTTTGCATTGACTTTTGCAATATTTCCAAGCGTCTTTGCCCCTTCTACATCGTCTGGTTCTTCAGCTATGGCGGCGTTGTATGCCTTATCATACGCAATCTCCCCCGCCTGATCGACAGCAGTGGCATTTGCTCCGGAAGCAACACCGGTCGACAATTGTCCGAGCTTCTTTGCGCCGGGGAGATCGTCGAAAGTTTCATTGCCAAAGAGACTGTCGACCGGACCACACCATGATGCGACGCCACCGCCATGAGCGAGGTCCGCAAGCTTTGCGCCCACAGCACCACCCACGCCCGGGCCGATGAGGGCCGCGAGCTGGCTTCGGGCAGCATTGTAGGACGTATACGGACTATTTTGAGTCTGTGTCGTAAGTGCAAACCATGCCCCTACTCCGCCGAGCGCCCAGTTACCATTCAGGTATCCGTAAATATTCGGAGACGTGCGCCGGAGCGTATCCATATTTTGAGCCCAAAATCCGGCAAGACTTGTTTTATTCAAATATTCTTTGCTCAGTTGAGATATGATCGACGTATTCCATGGTGACCTAGAGTTGCGTATGTACTGATCAAAAAATGCGAGAGTATGGGCGTCCGACACTGTCTGCAAGGACGCTTGGATATCTGCCACAAACTGCGGAAGACCGGTGCCATTAGCCTTACCTATGACGAATGCTATGGTACCTGCGGTCATCGCCTTCAATAGATTCCCCGACAGGACGAAAGCGAGCGGCTGAAGGACGTATGCGTCGAATTGAAGTGCAATAAGAGCAGCGTTAGAGCTGACGGCTGCTGCTGAAGTAATCGACTGCTGAATAAGTTGCATCGTAGCAGTGAGGCATGCTCCCGCATTCGCTGCAAAATTTCCCGGATCGCCGGTGGAACCAGTACCAAAACCTAATGCATGGATTCCTGCTGCTATTCCTGCCGCTAGTCCTGACGCTGCTGCCGGAAGTGCTGCCAAACACCCACTACCACCAGCAGGCGCAACACCACCAGCACCAGCACTCAAGAGAGGTGGGGCGGTGCCAATACCCTCTAAATTTAGATCGAAAATGGGCGCTGCGGGATCAAGGGCCTGAGCGTACGCCTTCTGCGGTATAGTTAGAAACACCGATGGGGCTATGAGCGCAATAGTGAGGAGGGTCGCAATCGTTTTATGTGAAAAGCGCGATGTCATGGCTTTTTGGCAGCAGCCTGCTGATCAGCGACATTCTGTATTAGATTCACGAAAGCGGCGCCTGGGGTACCGGACGGAAGTGAGATGCCAACGGTCCTATATACCGTACCGATGCGTATGAACGCATTTCCGAGAGCGAGTATCGCATCTGGGTACTGTTTTAACGCGAGAATGGTCGAAAGAGGGTCGTCATTCACTTTGGCGAAGTCAGCGGAAATCTGACTCATGCGCATCATCGCATTCACAAGCGACAGATGATCCGTAGCAAGTTCTTGCGGCACAGAAAGCACCGCGAGCCCAATGGCAGATTCCCGATACGCTTTCGCTATTGAGGAAATATAAGAAACTGCCGTCGCACCATTGTTCTCAAGAACATCTTTCAGGTATAGCAGCTCGCTCTTTGTTGCATTGCTTGCCCTCTTTGAAAGCACCCATTCGGCGCGCGTTGCAAAGTCCTTAAGGGCTTCTGCGCCGGAACCCGAAACCGTAAGGTCTTTTGCCGATTTAAAGTCGGGTGCGACATCCATGAATGTTGAAATCGAGGCTAATGCTTCATCGGAGATATTTTGCATCTCGCCTTCAGAAAGGTCAGCACCACCGCTCGCTTGTTTCGCCGCAACAAAGAGCGCAAAGAAAGTTTTCGTGAAGGCCGCAGTGAGCGTCCCCTCTGCGGGAGCAGCAGGGAGACCATTTGAATCGGTAGAAGCAGGCGAAGAAGCTACAGCTGGGATGTCAGCAATCGCTAGTGGCACGATGAGACCCCGAGCGACAGCATCGCCATCGCTTGTACCGAGCTTGAGGGTGTCGACAATGTGAGGATCGGTACCATAGAGTGCCTCCTCCCAGTCGGTAAGGCCGTCGCCATCAGAGTCCTTTGTGGCAATAGCCTGTAGAAGTGCCGACTCGGTCGATGCTTGTGCCGTCGGCGGGGATTCCACACCGCGCGCGATCAGGTACACGCCAGCAATAAGCACTATTGAGAAAAGAGTTGCTGAAAGCGTACGCCAATTTTCGAGAATCCTTTCCTTCATCCCGTTAGAAATAGAACGCATAGTCATTAGTATAAGTTATTAACGTCTGTAGGATAAGACTCGCAACGTCGACCCTCCTTCGTTGCTGTCCGATGTTCGATATTTCTAACGGGATTCATAGCATCACTCCAAAGTATACCCCATGAGATATTCGAAATTTGCGATGTTATACACCATAAAAGTTATATCTCACGGGGTATAGCAGCCGCACGGAGAAAAGAAGTGGCCGCATCTACCGAAAAGTGCATTATCGCCAAGCAGACTCGGCTCTATGGACTATGTATGGGCAAGATCAAGCCATTCTTGGAGCGACAAGTCCTCCGCACGAGCCTTTTCGGGTATATCGCCCACTGGAAGCCCAGAATCAATCAAATTCCTACGTACAAATTTACGCTTATGCGCGAAACCGGCCTTAATAAGGATAAAAAACCTCCTTTCTTCTTCGCTCGTAGAGAAATTTTCCCGAGAAATATTGCGGATAGTGAGCACTGCTGAATCGACCTTCGGCGCAGGCCGGAAGGCTCCTCGTGGCACGGAAAATTCAAGTTTTGGAGTACCATATGCCTTTACCGAGAGCGAGAGGATGCTTTCTTTCTTTGTACGAGCAATACGCTCCGCGACTTCCTTCTGCACAAGCAGTGTCATCGTACTCGGCTGATTTTCAGTTTCGAGAAACATTCGAAATATTTCGCCCGTGAGGTAATACGGAATATTCGCGACAAGCGCATATCCTTTTGGAAGCGAGGTGATATCGAACGTACGAATGTCACCGTGAGTGAGTTCTAATTTCCTTTCTAAAATTTCATGTGCAAAATCAATCTGGAGTTTTACAAAAAGTTCGTAATCCGCTTCAAGCGCGATAACTTTTTTAGCTCGCTTCAAGAGCTCGCGCGTGAGCATGCCTGTTCCGGGGCCGATTTCAAATACGGTGGTATTTGGTGATAGTTCAGACACAAGCACAATGCGCTCCGCAATGCGTGCATGCATTAGAAAATTCTGCCCGAGTGATTTTTTTGCGTGCATTTCTTTATGCGAGATTGCCATAACCTTGCTTACGATGACGTATAGTCACCACGTACACTGTCTCGCCTGAAAGTTGATATACCACCCGCCAATCGCCAACACGGAGCGCGCGCAGAAGACGGAGCGTATGCCGAAGCGGTTTTCCAAATGCTTCAGGTGCAACCATAAGCTTGAGTTCGATTGCCTGCACTATGATCAATCTAACTGTGGGGTCTAGTTTTGGAATTTCTACAGACCGCACCCGATCTGAATACTGAATTCGATACATTGATTTCTATTTGCCAACCTTCTTCCCCCAAACTTCTTCGTGCGAATACCAACGCTTCGTCGTTGCAAGTATCCGGTCACCAGTTGCCGAGAGATAGCGATCCTCTTCGTCGGAAATATCCTCTATTGCGTCTTGGAGTAATCGGGCCGCAATGGTCGCTCGAGGAGACTTCTCGCGTTTAGCGCGCGCCTTCAATTCGAAGGCCATGTCGGGTGTAAGCGTTACAAGAATACGTTCTTTGGTTGTTGCCATATATCAAAAGTGTATCACCTATAATCGAAGGTGCAATATGTACACATAGTCGCCTTGTCCGTGCCGGCATATGGTAACCTCAAAGAGAACAAAGATTATTATGGCCTTTCAAAAAAACACGTTGGCATCATATTTCTCACGAACGTTTGTCATAGCGCTTTTGATGGTAGCTCTTCTTATTCCAAGCGCCGTTTTTGCCTATTCGTATGGCCCATTTACTGTCTATGGCGGGAAAATTAAGGCCTCCTACTCTGTGTTAGGCATTGGCCCCGGCGTCTTTCGCGTTATAAATAAGGAAGATAATTCTGTAGTTGAAGTCGTCTCCGCAGGAAGCACTGCGGGAATCTGTATTGGCGGGGGTTGGATTCTTGGTATGGGTATTAAAAAAAGTAGGTTTATTTACAACGTTATTGCGGGATGTCTCCCAACCACTCCTAAATAGCAAATTTAGAATTGTTTCTACGGTGCGAACGCAAGACACTCGATACTATTCTTAGGGATTGCGCAATAATCAATGCACTGCTTTATTGTCGCGCAGTTGCCGGGACCTATTGCGCCAAGCGGGGCATTTACATCGATTTTACTCCATTCATCGAGCATAGCCTGTTGTTCTTGCGGCGAAGGAATATCAGTTTGGGTCACTTGAGTTGGAGAGGCTTGAGGTTGAATTGTTTGCGTCGGTTGAGTCGTGGAAGTGGTTTGAGGATTGTCCAACGACAAAAACTGTACGCTAGAATTACAAAATTCATTTAATTTCCCACGCGTTTTTGGACCCACACGACCGAACCCTGTCGTCTGTGACGTTCCAGTCATAACGATCGAGTTTTTAGTTTGAAATCGTTGCACAGCTTTTTCTGTTAGTACCCCGAAATATCCGCTTACGACTCCCTCCGGATAGACGGAGGAGTCTCGTTTGAGGCACTGCTGCAACGTATTTACCTCCTGAGCGCTCATACCGCGAGACATATCTATCGTAAAGAAAATAACTGCAGATGAAGCTGCGGCAACTGAGATTGTCGGCATTAAGAAAAATAACAGCCCGTAGCAGTATCGCTTATCTGAGGAGAGAGATTGCATTGGATGATTATACAATGTTTCCTTGCTTCAAAAGAAGTCGTAGCCTGCTGCCTCCGGACTTCCGAAAGAAAGTCCTGTCTCGTCATAGAGTATGAGCGAGTTATCGATATCTGCAAGGAACGAAGACGGTTCCGCTGCGGTATCAATACCGTAGATCTTGCGGATGCGGGCAAGAGTCAGGAAAAGACGCTCTTTCGCGCGCGTCATCGCGACATAGAAAAGTCTCCTCTCCTCTTCTTCGTCGCGGTCTTTTTCCCCACCCATACCCTGATGTGGGAACAGCCCTTCTTCCATACCACTTACAAATACCGTACCGAATTCAAGACCTTTCGCCGCATGAACCGTCATGAGTGTGACACCCGTCTTCTCCCCTTGATCCATCTCGTCCTGGTCGCCCGCAAGAGCCGATTCGGCAAGGAATGCGGCGATACCTTCCTTACCAACAATGTCGTCATGTCGCGCAGCGACGGAAGCGATTTCTTCCACGTTCTCAAATCTTTCACGATCTTCTGCACTTCCCTCTTCAAACAAAGCGCGGCGCATACCGCTCTTCTCAATGACAAGCCGTACGAAAGCGGACGGCGTCAGGAAGGATGCAGCTTGCGCAAGCTCGTTGATGACGAGCTCGAACTGTTCGACCTTCGCAAGCTCTCCGGCACGCAGAAGCGATCGCTGCCCTGCTGCGAGCTTGCCGAGCGTCACTTTGCCGATACCGCGTGACGGCGAAGCCGCTGCGCGCAGCTTATCGACCTCACGCGATGGCTCCATCGCGAGACGTATCCATGCGAGCGTATCCTTCACTTCCTTGCGCGCGAAGAAATGCGTCCCGAGCAGTTTGTACGGTATACCGGCTCGTAATAATCCCTCTTCGAGCGCGCGTGACTGGAAGTTCGTGCGGAAGAGTACCGCAATCTCTTCCGGCTTCGTTCCATTTCTGATCAACTCCCGCATTTTGAGTGCAATCCAGCGTGCCTCATCTTCCGCGCTCCGCGCCATATGCACGACGATAGGCTCGCCCGCCGCGCGCTCAGTCGTCGAAAATTTCTCTTTGCGGTTTTTATTTTTTTCGATCACCGCATTCGCCGCACTAACTAGGTTTTTCGTTGAACGATAGTTTCGTTCAAGAATAATCGTCTGCGACTCCGGATATTTCTTGTCGAATTCAAGCAAATTTTCTATTGTCGCTCCGCGCCACGTATAAATAGTCTGATCGATGTCACCAACAACAAAGAGATTCCTATGTTTCGCCGCAAGAATGTTCGCAAGTCGCCCTTGGAGAGCATTCGTATCCTGATATTCATCAATATGAACGTACTTCCAGCGGTCCTGCGCGAGCGCGCGAACATCAGCATGCTCTTCAAGCATCCGTAGAGGAAGCGCGATAAGATCGTCGAAGTCGAGAGCCTTTTCTGCTGTAAGCGTTTTCTCGTAGCGGAGCCATGCTTCAGCGACAATACGTGCTCCAAAACCTCCGCGAGCATACTTCTCATAGAATTCCTGTGCGCGCATCCCCTCCCCTTTTGCGCGTGAGATGCGACCCAAGACCGCTCGAGGAGAAAGTTCTTTCGTTTCGACATCAAGTGCCTTGAGCGCTGCGGCGATAGCCTTTTCCGAATCGTCCCGGTCATAGACGCTGAAAAATCGCGGAACGCCGATGACTTTGCCGTATTTTTCAAGCAACTCCCGCCCGAGACCGTGAAAGGTTGCTATGAAGGGGGATTCGGAAATATTTTCTTCCCCAAGCATTGTGCGAACCCGTGCGCGCATCTCACGAGCGGCTTTGTTGGTAAACGTAACGGCGAGAATTTGGTTTGCGGGCACTCCTTCGCGAACAAGATGGTAGATGCGCGTTGTGAGTACGCGCGTTTTGCCGCTTCCAGCACCAGCAAGAACCGAAAAAGGTCCGTCCCTTGCGAGCACCGCGCGCTTTTGTGCGTCATTTAATCCGTCGAGATAGTTCACTGTCCGAATATAACGCATAAACCGCTCTCCACAGCTATCAGATAGGGTGGTTGACTACCCGTCCCACTCGTCTATACTCCTGGTATCGACTGATACGGATGTATTCAAGAAATGGCTTATATACGTGGTATATGAGCCATTTTTGTATGAGCAGACTCACCAAGTTTCCCTAGTTTACCTATTGAATTAAACAAAAAAATTCCCGCCTCGCTGCCGCAAGACACGAGACCGGATATATACAGAATCATTGAGCAATGCGCACTCCTTGCTGCAGGACTCCTGATTGTCATGCTAGCTGTCGCATCAGCGCCGACCGGCGTTCATGCATTCTGGCCATTTTCCACAAATGCTGCAGCCGCGATAAATTCGCCTGTCCCGGATTCAAAAACCACCGTACTCGCTGCTGCGACAAACTTTGATCCAAACCCGAACAAGGGTCTTGGCAATACTCAGACCAGCAGCGGCAATGCGCTCATCGCCTACGGCGGTCCAGCGGGAACAACGGCAGATATTGTGGATGTGCCTCCGCCTGACCGAATCTCGGTCTACGTAGTACGCCCGGGCGATACACTTTCTGATATTGCGGACATGTTCGGGGTCTCGGTCAACACCGTCATCTGGGCAAATAATCTTAAAAACGCCCGCGATGTGCATCCGGGCGATACGCTTATTATTCTGCCTATCTCAGGAATCGAACGCACTATAGTAAAGGGAGACACTCTCAAGTCGCTTGCGAAGAAATATGGCGCAGACGCTGGAGAAATTGCCCAATACAACGGCCTCGACCCAGCAGAAGCGCTCGTAATCGGTTCGACTATCATCATTCCAGGAGGAGAAATAACAGCCCCTCCACCAAGCGTCAGACCTTCTTCCACTATCCGCGAACCTTATCTTGGCGGCGGTGGAAATGCTCAACCTGGTTATTACAGTAACCCTATCCCAGGCGCCGTCCTTACCCAAGCTCTGCACGGATGGAATGGCATCGACCTTGGCGGCGTACGCGGTACCCCGATTCATGCGGCGGCGAACGGGACCGTCATCGTGGCGCGCAGCAGCGGCTGGAACGGCGGGTACGGCAACTATGTCGTTATCGTGCACGACAATGGTAGCCAGACACTGTATTCACACATGAAGAGCGTCATAGTCTCTCCTGGTCAGTCGGTCGCATCCGGCCAAACTATCGGCTACGTCGGCTCGACTGGTCTCTCGACTGGCCCACACCTTCACTTCGAAGTTCGTGGTGCGGCAAATCCATTCCGTAATTGTACTGTTGGAAGAGTCTGCGCTCCGCAATAAGCTCGCAAAGCCGAGCTTCCTCCCTGCTCTCGTTCGGAAATAACGAATTCTGATTCCGTTATTTCTCTCGCTCGTTTGGTAGTAGCCCTCCACACTGATTTTCTATACATAAAAAGAATCGCCAGCTCCTCCGGGGCTGGCGATTTGTATTTCTTCAACTTGACCCTAATACTTAATCGCACCGACTCGAGCATTGAACCCGGCCATATAGATTTTATAAAACGCCTTTGCCTCTCCTTCATCTATTTCACCGTTTTGATTCGCATCCGCATTGTAATACAGCCTATATAAGGCTAATTCAGGGTCATCTCCCTCAACTTTTCCTCCCTTGTCTTGAGCTGTTGCATCTTTCCCAGGACTCTTCTTCAAGAGAGTTTGTCTTTTGGGTTCAAGACCTTCGATAGACTCCATTATTTGAGTTGCGGAGCCTATCGTGATGTAGGAAGCGCTGAGATTGAAAAACTCTCTGGTATTTTTCACGACAGACAAATGCGACGGCGGTGCGACGACGGCCGGTTTTATTTCCTGTTCCGTAACTCCGACGCAACCGACCAAAAGTACCATGATAAAGAGTACCGAGCAGAGCCCAGCGAGTCTTTGCATACAACCTCCTTACTGTTGTTGGGTAGTGAATTACGTGCCGAAAAGAACTCTATTTCAGACTATTTCTACCAAAAAAAATGCCCCTTGTCAAACTTTTTTTGATTATTCGAATCCAAACAAGCCACGGGGGCGATATTGAAGCGCTTCATGTACAAAAGCAGGGGTGACAATGTCAGAACCGGCAAGATCGGCGATGGTGCGCGCGACGCGCATAGTGCGGTGGTAACTCCTTGGCGAAAGGTGGAGACGAGTAGCTGCGGTGGTTAGAGCTTCTTTCGCGGCGGCAGTAAATCCACTCTTCTCATCGAGTTCGCGACTCGTAAGTGCAGCATTTGTCGCACCATTCTTTCCGGTTCGCTTTTCGGCACGAGTGCGAGCAGAGATAACACGCTTTCGTACCTGCTCTGATGGTTCCCCGCTCGAAAGCTTCGCGAGTGTGTCATGAGGAACGAGTGGTACCTCGATCCAGAGATCAAGGCGGTCGACGATAGGTCGTGAAATACGTCGCGCTTGTTTTGCCGCGGCACGTATCGCGACGCGTGAATCATCGGAAAGTGTGTTTGCCGGATTCATCGCTGCGACGATCATGCAATCAGCCGGAAATGTAACGCTCGCACGCGCCCGCGAAACGGTAACAATACGATCCTCAAGCGGCTGTCGTAGAGCCTCGAGTGCTCGCGACTCAAACTCAGAGAATTCATCCAAGAAAAGAACTCCTCTATGTGCCAAAGTCACTTCGCCTGCCTTAGGGAAAGCTCCACCACCCACGATCGCCACATGGGAAACCGAATGATGTGGCGCACGAAATGGCGGCCAATACACCGCCTCGCCTTCCTTAAGAAGGCCGGCAGTCGAATGTATCGCTGTCACCTCAAGTACGTCATCGTCGGTAAGTGGCGGGAGAATTCCCGCAAGGGCGCGGGCGAGCATCGTCTTCCCTGTTCCCGGTGGACCATAAAAAACGATGTTGTGACGACCCGCAGCAGCGATCTCAAGCGCACGCTTCGCACTCTCCTGCCCCTTTACATCCGCGAGATCAAGCGCAGATGGCGGTACGAGTGCTTTCCGATCGCGGACAAGACGAGGAAGTGGTTTCTCTCCCTTTAAATGCTGTAAAAGCTCTTTGAGCGACTTCGGTGCATAAATAGCGAGCCCTTCAGCAAGAAGCGCTTCGCGAGAATTTCCTGGTGGTACGAAAATAGTCTTGATGCCGTACCGCTTTGCCGCGAGTACCTGCGAGAGCACTCCCCGCACACTACGTACTGTTCCATCAAGAGCAAGTTCGCCGATAAATAATACTTCTTCGGCAAACGGTACAAGGTCACCAACGGCAATAAGATATGCGAGTGCAAGCGCGAGATCGTAGTGCGAACCCTCCTTTTTTAAATCTGCCGGAGAAAGTGAGAGAACAATGCGTTTATTCTGCTGCTTGGGAGACTTGTAACCCGAGTGGCGTATTGCAGCACTGAGCCTATCGCGCGCTTCATCGACCGCCTTATCGGCGAGACCGACAACCGAGAAAGCATGCAGTCCTCGAGTGAGATCCGCTTCTACGATGACCATTTCCGCACCGGATCCAACTGGCTGCGCCGCAAGTGTTTTTGAATACCCGAGCTTTGACTTCTCAACGGGCATTTTTACAGGTGCTTCATACACGTCCTTGCGGCGGTATCAGCCCCAAGTCGAGCTTCTTCAATGGCATTACCGCACACTTCGCACTTCCCGTAAGTTTTCTTCTCGATCCTCGAAAGCGCTGCAAGAATATTATCGTACCGTGCCTCAAGATCACCAAGTATCGCGATATTGCTTTCACGGCTCATGACTACATCGGCCTGATCAGCGAGATCTGCTTCGGTCCCGGTTTCCGACGGAATGGGTTCCCAGTCGCCCGGAACACGAGGGTTTCTGCGACCGACGCTCGCCATCTCAGCCTCTAGTTTCGCCTTCTCTTCTTCAAGTTTTTTCTTGAACTGTTCAGTTTTCATCCCGTTAGAGGCTGGCCGCAGCTGGGCTTCCCGCCATATTACGCACGCTGCTAATTCTGCAATCCATCGAATAGAGTGCCTCAGAACATACGTCACGAGCGCAGCCTCTAACGGGATTCATGCAGGGATGATAGCAGATTATGGCCACCGCGCGAGCAAGCGCCGAGAGCAAACGTTGCTCTTAAAACTTATTGGGCTCGCGATGTCGCAAGCCGTTGCAATATTTCGGTAAACGCCGCAGCGTCGCGAGCTATGACTAGAGTCGTCTGATCCCAATACCCGTAGAGGAGAAGATCTTGTCCTTGCCCAAAAGAATCACGGTAGACGCGCACATCATGATTCGCGACCGTCTCATCAAGAAATATTTGTCGCGCAGCCGGAATGATTGGCGTGCTGGATGCCGTCGAAACAGCTCCTTTTGGAGGGGTCGAGGTTGCGAGCAGTGTCGGTGTCGGCGTACTTTCTATCGGTGTCGGGAAAATCTGCTGAAGCTCTTTCAGCATCGTCGGCTCCCACTGCAACATGCCCGCAAAAGTTTCACTATATGAAGCGACGGAAAGTATGAAAAATGGACTCTGGCTTCCGCCTGCATTTACAACACCAGCCATACTGCCCTTCACGTTTATATTGCGCAGTAGGATGTCAGGAACCGACATGTGCAGTGCTGAAAAAACACTATCTGGTGTCGTAGTCGAGGTCTCAATATAGAGGAATCGAACCGCACCGGTCGAGATCGGATGAGCGACTGATTGCTCAATCGCTTGGAAAAGACCGAGGCCAGTACCCGATAACTGCTCACGTTCATCGACGAATATCGGCGCTGCGACAACTGGAGCGAGAACTACCGGCTGCGTCTTGATTAGATAGTTTGCGTAAGCAAAATAAGCACCGGCTCCTCCTGCAATAAGCAGAACAGTGCCCGCGATGCCGTAGAGAAGGCCGTGACCTGACTTTTTTGGAGGCTCTGCTTGAGGAGCTCCCGTCGCTGAATCCTGCTCGGCTGCGAGCACTGTTGCCGCTGAAGAGTGAGTATCTTTCATCTTCTCAGAGAAATCGCTCGCGTACGTCTGTAGTGGGGCTACCGGCGGCAAAGGTTGGGGCGTTACCGGTGGAGGAACAGTTTGAGGTGCGATTATCGGTGGAGAAAGAGGCGGTGGCGTAGGAGCAAGTGGTGGCTCCGGAATTGGTTTTTCAACTGGAGCTGGTACTAGTGCCGAAACAGGGATCGGTGTCGGGATCGGTGGCGGAGGAAACAGCGCCACCGATGGTGTCGCGACAAAACGATCCTTCGGATCGGTTCCTGGTGGTACGAGAGGTGCAAGATCGGGAATACCCCCCTCTTTCATCGTCTTCATATCGCCCGCAAATGTGCGGATGTATTTCTCTCGCGGATTCTTATCCGGTGTTTCGTTTGGTGTGGTCGCGTTCGTATCCATTCACCCCCTATAGTAACGTATCCGAAACAGTGTGAAGTGGGTTATCCGCGTGCGGAAGAGGAGATCGTGAACTTGCGCGGATCGTCGCACATATCAGTGAAGGCATGCGCGGCTTCTTTAAGTTTGCTTGAGGAAGACTTGCCGAAGGAAATAACTTCCACCTGACAACCTTCGTTCATATCAAGATACTGAATGAGCGGCACGAAATCGCCGTCGCCAGTGACGAGCACGACCGTGTCGAGCTTTGGCGCGAGTTTTACTGCGTCGATTGCCAGACCTACGTCCCAGTCGGCCTTCTTTGCGCCATCAGCGAAGATCTGAAGATCTTTCACTTTCGTCTCGATGCCCATTTTGGTAAGCGCCTCGAAGAAATTCTTCTCCTCACCGCTCTCAGTCGAGATGACGTACGCGATGGCGCGGACAAGGATACGACCACCGACGGCTTCCTCGAGGATTTTGCCGAAGTTAACGCGTGCTTTATAGAGATGTTTTGCGCTGTGATAGAGATTCTGCGTGTCTATGAATACGCCTATACGTTGTGCTGGATGTTTGATAACTGCCATAAGTAGGCTTGCTTCTGACGCTCGCTCGGGAAAGAGAAATCAGAATCTCTCTTTCACCTCGCTCACTAGGAAGTAAAAATAAATGCTTATGAAAACCGAAATAATAAAATGTAACCCCTGATTCAAGACACCCAATGGATGCCGCGTAAATAAGGAAGACTACTTCCCCATGATACCACCAAATATTGTCTTTAAAGGCGCCCTGTAACGCAATAAGTTGCGCTACTTCTTTAGACCGAGCTTTTTGATAAGCGCGTTGTAGTGGCGCTTATTGTTCGTCTCAAGATAGCGGAGATGATTGCGACGATTGGCGACCATCTGGAGAAGACCGCGGCGGGAATGAAAATCCTTCGGGTTCTTCTTAAGATGCTTCGCAAGCTCATCAATCTGCCCCGAAAGAAGCGCGACCTGCACATCTGGCGAGCCAGTGTCTGTGTCGTGCCGGGCGGTATTTTTAATAACCGACGCCTTTTTCTTAGTGGTTAGCATGGAACCCCTACCCTACCACGCCTTGCTTAATTGTGCAAGTTACGTGTAATCACGCGCGAGTGATTGGAATGAGCCTGGAAAGCTTGCTTGCGTTTCCGTGACTGAGCATTCCACGGTAGGAAGATGTGGTTCCTTTACTCGGCTTTCCTTGAATCGCCTTCAGCATCCGCCGTTTAGTGCTCGTGCGCAATACGCGATGGTCTGGGGAATGTACCCATCCGAGAAAGTCTACACCCGAAGCGAGCGTCTCAATAGAAACCTTGTTGGGGTGCATTTCAAGCTTCAGTCTGTCGCCCAAAAACACTTTCATATATGAAAGTGTTTTTGGCAGATATTCACGATCTTGCGAAAGAACAACAAAGTCATCAGTGTAGCGGACGTAGTATCTCACTTTCAGCTTGTGTTTTACGAATTGGTCGAACTCGTTCATGTATATATTCACGAGCAACTGGCTGGTAAGATTCCCGAGCGGCAAGCCGACATGTGCAACACCTGGTGTTGCACAAAAACTGTCGATAATGTCCTCAAGAAGAGCAAGTAGGTGGTCGTCGGAGATACTCGTGCGTAAGATGCCCGTAAGCACAGTATGGTCAATAGAGGCAAAGAATTTTCGGATGTCGCATTTCAAGACCAAGCAGGTGCGCGTATCGTTCTGTGAGACCTGTCGTGCGAACGTCCGGAAACGGTTCATCGCCCGGTGCGTCCCCTTCCCGAGACGGCACGAATACGAATCGGCAATAAACATGCGATCAAAAAACGGATACAGTTTGCGATACAGCGCATGATGCACAAGCCGGTCGCGCACGCTCGCCTTGTGGATGTCACGCGGCTTCGGGTCGGCAATCTTGAAGTGGTGGTACCCGCCGTGCTGGTACGTTTCATTCGCCAGGTCACGATGGAGTGCAAAAACATTCATCATCAAATACCGCCCGAACTCCTGTACATCAGTGCGTTTCCGCTTCCCTTTCACGAATTCTCGCCACGCTTCAAGTAAATTCTCAACCGAGATGATATTCTC
>CAYIMJ010000003.1:0-24798 GCA_964364605.1 uncultured Candidatus Saccharibacteria bacterium
CGCGAAGTCGGCAACAGATGTACGAATCCACTGGTCTCTCATATCTCTTCCCTGCACAAAATATCCTCATTACTTTGAGAAAATAACTTCGACAAAGCCCGTTAACAATAAGAAGAACTGTATACAAATACTAGCTATTTCGATCTTACACTCTTTCTTGCGGGCCTTTTCTTGCGCGCATTTCTTTGTATCACCGTCACGCCCTTGTGCTTCACGACTTCAGAGGCGGATTCGTTTGCGAACACGATTGCTTTTTCTATGTTCCCCGTTTCAACATATTTCACCAGTAACGCAGCAAAGAAACTATCTCCTGCCCCTGTAACATCTTTTACCTCCACCTTCTTACTAACGGGATAATTCTTCCCTTTAAAGAAAGCTCCCTCGTCGCCCTTGGTATAAATTATTTTTTTCTCGAGCCCTTTCGGCAACGATGCTCTTGAACGTTCATATTCAAAGTTATTTATTTTTATATATTTCGCCTTTGCTGCCCAATCACCCAAAATTTTTTTCGTATCAATAAAAACCGTATCGTGATTTTCGCAGATATGCTGAATGTCTTCTTCAGTTAAGAATCCTTTGTTGTAGTCAGAGATGACTATGATGTCGTAATCTGAGAGCGGTAATCCACGTACAATAATGCGCGGAATGTGGTGGTCGGTATCTACGCGAATAAATGCATGATTGCTGTTGAGGTGCATGTACCGCGTTTTGGTTACCGTTTCCCAGCCGTCATTTGTAACGAGCTTACAGTGAGGATAAACTGCTTTTATGTTACGCTCGACATTAGCCGCCATCCCTGGGTTCTGTGTCTCTTCGATAACGCGAAGTACAGGAATGGGGAGGTCAGGTGCGAGTCGCTCTGCATGGCAATAGACGAATATGTCGCGACAGCTCTCACCTATAACTAATATTTTTTTCATTGGTTGCTGTCGAACATAGCAATAGACACCGACTTTCACAAGTCCCGGTCCTAGAATGGGTACTGCAACCCGCTGCCGCTATTATAAAGATTGGCTATTTCGCTCGTTGAGAGCGCCCGACCCCAGAATCCTACATCATCTATCGAACCATTCAGGGTGTCAGCGATGTCGGTTCCATCGAAGCTTGCCTGGCCTATACGGATATAATTTGAGGCGGCATAGCCTGGACTGTAGGCCCAACTAATAGAGGCATCGGGAGTAGAATTCCCATCCTTATAGAGGAGAAGTTGAGAACCATTATATACACCAGTCCACATATGCCAATTGCCATCGTTAGGTGATGAGGCACTTTGTATATATTCGTAGTCAGTGCCTTTAGTAAGGCCAGTGTTTCTGCCGCTTAAGAAGAGTATCTTCCCGCTGTCTAGATTGAACCTGATGCCGGCCGCATTGGTATTTTGAGAATAGGAGGAAAAAAATGCCGGATTATTAACCGCGCTAGTTTTAAGCCAGAAGTTAACTGTAAAGTCGCCCATCGGCTTAAGGGCTGAAGTATCAGTTATGGTGATTTTTGAGTTCGACCCGGGGGAAAAACCAGCCCCATTGTTAATGACTCCATTCGAACTGCTATACGTTATACCAGTGTCAGAGCCGTTATGACCACTCCCCGTCGCATCTGAACTGGAGCCGTCCATCTTCCAATAAGCAATTATATCGTCCTGCAAATTGACTGGACGCAAGACAAGTGTTTGTGCGACCCATTCCCGCGGGGCACTGTTGAATAAAGACGAGAATATTCCGGTTGACCCGGTGTCAACCTGCAGTTTGTCTTGGGCCGAAGAGGTAGGACCGAAAGGCATATTTTTAATGTCGTAGCGTTTGGTCATTCCTGTGCTCGTAGCGAATAACGAGCTGTTACTCGTTCCAATGTTGGTTGCGAACAAAGTAATGATTCTTCCGTTGTTAAATGACGTCGTTACAGCCGGCGCAGTTGCCGTTGTTCCCCTACCTGACGAGGTGGCTACGGTATCAATAGGGGTAATTGAATCCACACCACCGAACCTGGTAATACCGCCAGTGGCGCGTGTTTGTGGGCTGATAATCCATGTATACGAAGCTGGTTCTGATGCGTCGGCGACCTTCCAATATGAAACTATACTAACGTTCAAGTCGTTGTCGGCTCGTGAGATGAGTGTCCAGCCGTTCGGTGCTGTGATATTCGCAGATGTGCCTCCGTTGACTGCGATGCTCACGAGCAACAAATCTCTAACTACTGTTCCAGATGGTTTATTTGTTTTTACCACGGTATAGGCAACATCTTCTGAAAGACTCGTGTTTGAATTACCCGTAACAATGCTTGCAAGTGCAACTGAGGCGATTAGTAAACCGCCTATTATAGAGATTCCAAGGAATGTGCGTTTTAGTGTCATGCACTTCAGTATACGCCCTATCCCCACTGTGTGAGGAAGAGCATTGTGCATAAAAAAATTAAATTGATAGCCCGATTACGAAAGAGTTAATGTCGGTGCAAGGTGCAACTCTTCAAAAGAGAGCTTCGTTTCTCGTTCTGGTTTGCCGAACATTTTGAGTATTGCGTTAGCGATGCTTATTTTGGTCGGATAATATTCTTCAGTAAGTGCAATCGAGGTAGGGCATGGAACGTTTGGCGTGGAAAGAGATGTGGGGTTGCTTTTGAGCTTTACATCGCTGTTTTGGGTTACTTTTGATATGACCTCTGATCCGATATTAAATGCTCCGTTAGTAGTGTCAACACACAGTAACCGACCAGTTCGGGCGACCGATCGATAGACCGTCGCGTAGTCGACCGGGTTAATGCTCACGAGGTCGATTAGTTCGACCTCGACGCTATCGGCGATAAGGTCACAGGCCTCTCGTGCGGCAACAAAACCGTCTCCATAAGCCACGACGGTGATATCACTGCCTTTTTTGACCACTTGTGCTTTATCGAGGGGAACTTCATACGGTTTTTCCGGCACTTCTTGCTTGATGTTGAATAGCCAACGCGATTCAAGAACAACGACCGGATTATTGTCGCGTACTGCAGAAACGAGCAGCCCCTTTGCCATATATGGCGTAGACGGGATCACCACCTTTAATCCGAGCGCATTCCCGAAGAGGGTATATAACGCTTGCGTGTGTTGCGAACCGTTCCCCCACTGCCGCCCAAGATTGATGCGAAATGTAATAGGAACTGGATTATTCCCGCCGAACATATAATTCCACTTTGCCGCCTGGGTAATAATCGGGTCCAAAGCAAGCATCGCGAATTCGACTCTGCCATGGTGGACGATGGGCCGCAATCCCGTAATTGCGGCCCCTACGGCCATTCCCGTAAAAGCGTTTTCGGAGACCGGAACATCGAAAACGCGCTCTGGATACTTTTGTTTTAACCCTGCCGTAGTACCGTCGGCACCCTTGGGATAGGAGACGCCAAGACCAATGGTAAATACCTTCGAATCTTCCGCCATCAGTTGATCCGTCGCCTCCTTAAGTGCTTCGGTATATTTGAGTATTCGATCAGGCATAGAGGTCTGTGAAGAGGCTCTTCTTTTCAGGATAGGGCGCTTCGAGGGCAAACTGAATGTCCGCAAGTATTGATGCGCGAGCCTGTTTCTCGATTTCCATCAACTCTTTTTCGCTCGTACCATTTTCAACAAGCTGGGCCTTTATTTTTTTCACTGAATCTTCTTTGAGACGTTTCTCCAGAACATCTTTTTCGCGATATCCCTGCGCATCGTCCATAAGCGGCGCGCTGTGGGCCATATGGCGATAGACAATACACTCAAGCACCGCGGGACCTTTCCCTGTACGGACGCTCGCGATGAGCGTCCTGGCCTTTTCATATACGTCTTCATAATTGTTGCCGTCTGCACTTTGATAACGGGCCCCGATACCAGTAACTATCTTCTCTAGGTCATAATTCTCTGAACGGCGATCTTCCAGTTTTGAATTAACAGAATACAGATTATTTTCAATCACGAATAAAATAGGGAGTTTAAAAAGGGAGGCGAGGTTATACGATTCGTACACACTCCCCTCTTCTGATGCGCCATCACCGTAAAAGACCGCAGTAACCGATTCTTTTTTATTGTATCTTTGCTCAAATGCGGATCCAGTGGCAAGCGGCACAACGCTCCCAAGAATTGGGGTCGAGCCAACGAAATTCACCGATTTGTCTATCATGTGCATAGAGCCGCCCTTGCCGTGGCTTGAGCCGTATTCTTTCCCCAAAAGCTCGCAAATCATCCGCTTAAAGTCGCCGCCTTTTGCTAAATAATGGCCGTGCGAGCGGTGATTGCCCATGACACGGTCTTCATGTCGGAGATTGTCGCACACACCCACCGCAACGGCCTCTTGGCCGACATAGAAGTGCACGAAGCTCATGATTTTGTCGCGCAGATACAGATTCGCGATTTCCTGCTCGGCAACCCTGATCAGAGTCATCTTTTTGTAAGCGTTTAAAAGGTTCATGAAGAAATATCGATCAAGATACGCCCTGCCATCCCTTTACGAACAAGATCAATCGCCTCATTAATCTCAGAGAGATTGACTCGATGGGTAACCAAATCATTTATCGTAAGCACTCCTGATGCATGTAGTTTGATGTAATGGGGAATTTCTTTGGTCGGCGAAAATTTTCCACCTTGTGTCGCTTTAATCATCTTCCCCTCTCCACCAAAGAGGTGCAACGCGTTTTTGAGCTCAATGGTTTCGCCTGGTTTTGGTTGACCAACAAGAATATAGCGTCCACCACCAGAGAGCAACTGAATGGTGATTTCAAGGCTTTGCTTAGCACCTGAGGTTTCAATAATCACATCCACATCTTTGATACCCAGCTCCTTAAACAGGGTCTCTGATATATCTTGTGTTGCGACATTAATATAGAGATCTGCGCCGAGTGCTCGTGTCGATTCTCGTTTATGCTCGTGAATATCAACAGAAATAACCGGATGAGCACCTACTATCTTTGCCGCCTTGATGAGATTGACACCTAGACCACCAGCTCCAACGATCATCACGCTTTCTCCAGGCTGAACGTTTGCTTCAATATTGACGGTACCTAGCGCTGTAGAAAGCGAGCAACCGAGAAGCGCACATAGGTCGTTTGGCGTATCGTGAGGGACGGGCGTGATACGATTCTCGGAGGCGATGGAGTATTCACCAAACGTGGTTACCTTGCCGCTTTGGATTTTCTTTCCCTTGAAAATATAGTGTGGGAAATCGGATTCGATCCCATCACCCTTGCGCCAGTGCATGACCACTTTATCGCCCTTTTTTACTTTCGTAACTCCAGGACCAACCTCCTCCACGATACCGCAGCCCTCATGCCCCATAAGGTGAGGAAGGAATTTGGCATTTCCTTTATGGCCCGCGATTTCTTGCAATTGAGAACCGCAAACGCCGCTTACTAATACTTTCACAAGGACTTGGCCAAATGTAAGTGGAGTAAGTTCCACATCAGCAACGGTCAACGGACCGTCAATTTCTTCAAGGACTGCGGCTTTCATTAGTTCGCATAATATAGTAAAAATAAGCAGTGTCGAGCATATTACTCAATCATCCGCTCGGGCTTGGCGATCATATTGTGTGTAATGGACTCGTGCGTGACTATTGCAAACGATATGATCGGGTCGGTCTTTTTTGTTCTCCCAACAATAAGTCCTCCGTATCGTTCATGTACCGGGACTTGCACAACCTTACGCTTCATACCATACGGTCTCATAAAGAGATCGTGCGGTTCAATTTTTTAAATATATTTACTTTCGGTACGACACACTACGATAAGATACTTCCTATCGGTTCCTTTGACGTGGAGTCGGGTATTAAGTACGAGCGGCAATTTTATAATTCCGCCGGACTTTCTTTAGAAACGCTATGGGGCAGTTTTTTTGTGGAACGTGATACTGCACGAGAGCAGGCTTTGTCAAAAAAAATACAGGCAACAGGGCCATATATCTTTCTTCACGACGATGAACGCTTCCCTATCGACCGTACAAAGATCCACTCAACCTTGTCGATACTCGAACCGAAGCTTGAACTCACCGATAATATTTTTGACTATTGCGATGTTCTGGAGCGTGCTGAGGAAATCCATGTTATGGATTCGTCATTTATGTTTTTGGTCGATTGTCTTTCGTATACGAATCCGCAACAGAGATTGTTCGTACATAGATACGCACGAGAAAATATGGAGTGGAATTTACCTATCCTAAAAAAGAACTGGCAGATCATCGTATGAGTATGAAAAAACTCGTCATTGTTAAGCCTGGTTGCAAAGAATTTGGGAACGAACTTCTGAACCACATAAGCATATATGCGTATGGACTTGATATAGAGGCAGAGGTGGTAAATCATTCGGTATATGGGTATCCCAGCCCCCTGAGAGCAGTACATGCCCTCTACGCACGCTTTATTAGTTATAAGCATAGGGAGTGCTCTCTCAGTGCCTGGAGAGCCCCTATATTCCTCCCCCCAACGAAACCTTTGTCCAGGGTGGGTGCGTGCAATAACACTCTTTATTTTTTTGGATGGGTCTTTAGGAACCAGCTTGGACTTACGAGACATCGCGAAAATATACTCAAGGCGTTCGCTCCAACAGGTTTGTTACTAGAGAAAATTGACCACATACTTTCACCATGGAAGGGCCGTAGACTTGTTGGTGTACACCTGCGACAAGAAAGTTTTAAAGGATTCCCCAAGAGTGAATTTCTTGTTCCTGTTACCAGGGTACGAAAGATCGTAGATGAATACCTGAAAGAGAAGGGTCTGCACGCTAAAGATGTTACGCTTATCATCGTGTCTGATGCTGATATCCCAAAAGAGACGTTCGCAGATTTTGCCGTCCACCTGTCACTTGGGAATACACCGACAAATCTTTTCTTGCTCTCGAGATGTAGCGTAGTGCTCGGTACTAATACGACATTTTCAAACGTGGCGGCTTGGTTTGGCAATGTTCCGCATATCGTCACAACGAACGAAGCGATAGACTGGACGTACTATCGAGCGCAGCACATGTATTTTGAAAATAAATACGCGACATTCGCTTTTTAACATCTCACACATGGCAACAACTCCTAGAGACGTCGTTCGTGCCTATAAGAAGACAGTTGCGCAAACGGAATGGTTCGCTCTGCGAGCTCGACCATGGAGAGAACGCTTTGCAAAATATCCACTACGCACCGTCTGGTGCGCAGTGGTGGACCGCTTTTGGTTTACCGTCATTGCAATCACCAAAAATCCGCTTGTAAAAACAAAAACATTTTGGGGGCAATCTATTACCGTGCGTTTTGACGAAAACCGCCCCATTGTCCATGACGGGCTTATTGATTCAAAAGAACTGGGACTTACGGCGTTTATCGTGAAGAACGTGAGTGATCGAGACATATTTTTTGATATTGGTGCAAATGTGGGATTTTATACGCTCTTGAGTAGCGCACTTGGAGCCCAAGTACACGCATTTGAACCGTCGCCTGAAACATTTCACATACTCGAAAAAAATGCCACGTCAGTAACTCTAGTGAATAAGGCGCTCATGGATAATGAGGGTTCAATCCAATTTGCTGATCTTGGAGCTGGGGCTGGCCTCAGTACCGCGATGTTTGAAAAAGATGCGAGCAACATTATTACCGTAAAAGCGACGACCTTGGATGCCTACTGTAAAAAGCACGTGATCGTACCTACCATGCTTAAAATTGACGCTGAAAATGCTGAACAATATGTGATAGACGGCGGACTACAAACAATACAAACATACCACCCTACCCTTGTCGTCGAAGGAAACGAACGTATTATAGAGCGCCTACAGCCCATGGGATATGACGTTTTTCAACTAAACCAAGACGGGGAAACGATCCCGTATCATCAAGGGGATTTCATATTCAATGACAACCTATTATTTAGAGCGCGAGTATAAGCTCTTTAAAAACTAACTCGGAATGAGCGTTGCGACCGCTCGACTACTATCTTTCATATCTATTTCATTGATGCAGTCAGGATAGTCTTTAAATGTATGCCCTCCTGGTTCAACATGCGTAAAGAGTTTGAAAAATTCATTTTTACCGTATTGCTCTTCCTTCCACCAATGCAGTCCGAGACATGAGGCAAGTACCACGAGAGGCTTGTGCAATTGTGCGGCCATATGCGCTATGCCAGTGTCAACTGAAATCACACCCGTCGCAGAAGAGATAATCTGCATCATATCTTGAAGCGATGCGTCACCTGCAATGACGTAAACATTGGGTATGCCACTGGCCACCTCTTCGGCCTGTACTCTATCTTGCTTCCCTCCACTTATAAGCAGAATCATGCTAGGGAACTGTGCATGAAGATTATTGACAAGAACTCGACGATTTTCTGGCGAGAGACCTCGCCCCATATTGCTAGCGAACAGGTGCACGACCATATAACGACCCGGCGCTACAGCGATACGCTTAAGGACAGCCTCTTGTGGCAAAAAAGAAAGTGTAGGTGTTGGTACTGCGATAGGCACAGAGAGTTCGATGAGCGCTTGACGTTCAAGAACCGCCGGTGCGATATTTTTCTCAAATATAAGAATCTTATCGTAGAGATATCTGTTCCAAGAGGAGGTGTCAGTGAAGCCAATAAGACTGCCGCGCGATGCAAGAAGGCGCGCCACGAACTTGCTTGCGAGACTAAAACGGCCTCCTATTTTCCCTGCATACTGCGTGAGCACGATGTCACTCCCGCGCCATAACCACAACAAACGCAGGACGCTCACGGGATTACGGCGATTTACTTCTATGACTTCAAGCCACGGATACGCAGCAAACAGGTCGCGAATCATCGCCCCGCGTGATCCGACGATTATTGCACACCGTGATCCCGGATACGCAACATGAATATTTTCGAGAAAATATTTACCCATCAAGCAATCGCCGATTGACGAGGCGCGAAATGTCAGGGCCTTTTTTATTTCCATAGACTATTTTTCTGCCTCCAGTTCCCACGTGAGACATTCGGTTGGGAGAAACAGCGAAAGATATTGATCGTAGAAAACCGGATGCGCTGCGATGAATGACTTCAGAAGTTGCTTCAGCGGATTGCGTGACGAATGCGGCCACCCATACCAGAAACCGCACTTGCGGAATAACACTTTACTGTACTGGTATCGAGACTGCAATGCCCCTCCTTCTACGACATAGTCAAGTGATCGTGACGTGAAAAAGTGCCTATGTGTAGGGTCGGTAAATGCGTCCGTCGAGCGGAAATACGGTACTTGTATAGTCGCCCTTCCGCCCACCACAAGGATGCGATGTATCTCCTCAAGAGTCCGCACCACATCATCGACATGCTCTAAAAAATGATTCGCATATACGAGATCAAAGCTATTGTCCGCAAACGGCCATGGAAATATCGACAGATCGTGCACCACATCCACCGATGGAAGTGCGAGCGCATCGACACCAATAGCCCCAGGAAGCTTGCGATCGCCGCATCCGACATCGAGCGCACGTGCGCCGTCGAGAATATCTTTTTTTGTGAAGCCGCGGGACGTATATATCCGAGGCACCCAAAGGTCATTACGTTCCATGGACTATATTCTCTCTTAAAGAGAGGCAGAAAGCGAGTATTCTCTCCGCCCGCTTCTGCCACGTATATGTTTGCACTTTTTGGTACGCATGCTCGATACGGGCAGCATTTTCCTTTGGATTTGCTACCGACTCAATAATCTTCTCCGCAAGCGACGTAAAATTGTCAGGCTCATAAAACAAGACTTCATTCTCAGTAAGTATATCTCGCAAAGCAAGGGTTCCGCTCGCTACGATAGGGATACGTGCAGCCATATATTCAAACAACTTCATCGGAGATGTAAAACGGAAAGAATCTTTGTTCTGTGTTGTTCCTAATACCAACGCAACATCGGACGCGGCAAGCCACATAGGAATTTCTTGCACCCCTCTGGTACCCACACAATGTAGATTCGCAGGGAGCTTATGTCCTGAAAGATGTGCCAATTCTTCAAAAGTTCCACCAACGACATAACATTCCACTCCTGCCTCAAGAAGTTTTTCACATGCAGGAGGAAGGATTTCAAGCCCTTTCCATTGATAAAATCTTCCCACGTAGAGAGCAATCTTCCCTGTTAGAGGCAATGAGAGCTGGCGACGAGCTTCATCTTTTGATAGTAGAGAGGTAAATATGTTCGTATCAACTCCGTTTGGCTCTACGAGAATGCGCTTTGTAGGGAGCGCGAAAGCCTGCACGAGTGCAGTTTTTGTTAACGTATTCGTTGCAACTACGCCACGCACGCGAGCGAAGAAAAATTTCTGTACTCTCGTTACCTCTTTTGGCGTATGCATCTCGGTAACGCAAGTTCCCAGTTGCGGCAAAAGAGCCGTGGAGAAGGTATCCATGTCAATCGTGTAAATGAGAAAGTCTTCTCCACGAAGGCGCTTCCTGAGCAAGAAAAATGTGTACTGCAGCATGAAGAAAAAGGAGCTCGTAAAAAAACCGAACCTCCCGAACGTATAGAAATCTGGAACCCACAATCGTACGCTGGGCACGCTACGCCTGAGAGAATAAAATGATTGCATATTCTCTACAGACTCCCCTCTCTTAGGCACCACGAGAGTTACATCCACGCCCGCCTCTATAAAAGCTTCGCACATCTTCGCGATTTGAATGCCATGAGCCTTCTCGTTCGGCATCCGAGCATTAACAACGTAATAGAATTTCATAAATGTCGAAACCAGTCATAGGCAACAACTATGATCGCGTAAAAACCGTCCCGGTAACGTATCTTCTTGCCTTCTGCGGCATCACGTGGCGCATAGGATATAGGGACTTCAACAAAATGATAGCCTCGACGCGCAAGAGCTGCGGTAAATAGCAACTCTGATTCAAAACGTCCAACGACAAAATCTCCCGCAGCTTCTCGCGGGAAGAGCTTGTAACAAGTCCAAACGTCCGTAAGTGTCAACCGATGTAGTATGTTGATGAGTTTTGTTATGAGCCACACACCAAGGCGCGGCATCAAGCCACCACGTCTCGTCCTCGGATTTAAATTACGCGAGCCGTACACAACGTCAATTGTATTTTCTTCGATCGCTGAAAGGAGATTTTGAATATCTGCAGGATCATATTCGAGGTCGGCATCCTGAATAAGAACGTATTCTCCTGTTGCGTGCTCTAGGCCGTATCGTACGGCAGTACCCTTCCCTCCGTTCTTTTCGCAATACACAATATGCGCCACATCTTCGTATTGCTTTAAAATGTCCCGGGTACCATCGAGCGAAGCGTCGTCAATAACTATTATTTCCTTCTCCCATCCGATCGTGGGTGCTACTTGGAGCCGACGAAGAATTTCATCAATCGTCTTTTCTTCGTTATAGCACGGTATAACAATCGAAAGTTTTTTCATACGACAGGAGTGGTGTTGACGATACGCTGCGCCGAACGATTTCTCCAGTAGCCCACGAGGAAATGTATGCCTGCTACCCCGAGCATAATTAGGAACGGTGCTGCGGGCATACGATACCGTGGGGACGATACCGGCCCAGTTAGAAGGGCAAGGAGGAGCGGTAGTGCGAAGAGAAATAGAACAAGGAGCGATTTTTTCGAACGCGTACTCACCAGTATAGAGACCATACAAAAGGAGGAAAGGAGAAGAAGCATCCACCCTATACGCTCAATAAGAGCCAGGGGATTAAGACTTATCGTAGATATAAAAGAATGTAACTGCCCTTGCCGCAGCAGAGCAGAAAGATTGACGTCAACGATAGGGTCTCCAGGCAGAACTCCTTGCAAGTGCAGTGAACGCTGCGCATCTTCGAAATCACTACCAAAAAGAAACGGGATGGTGGTGTACAGATGAAACACGCCGTACTGAACAAGATGCGGAGTCAGATATTCTTTTACCGCTTGCTGCTCGGCCTCTGTATATGCAAAAGAACGAAACTGTTGATCTGTGTCGGAGGAACCGATGCGCTGAACCATCTGTGCATGCAGTATGTCCTTCGAGATCCCTGTTCGCTGATGCTCAAATTCCAATACATTGTAGAAAAGCATGTTATACGTGCTAATGCTGGAAAGCGAGAAATGGCGCGCGTACACTTCGTTCCGGTAGAGCCATGGCAGTAATACCATAGCCACACCAAGCATAAAAAGCAGCCCATGTCGTATCATTACGTTCCACCGCTTTCGGTACACGAGCACAATCCAGAGAAGGAATAATGGGATGATAAAGAGACCTATAGGCCGCACGAGTGCAAGGAACCCGAGGAGTGCACCGCCCGCTACTGTCGCTCGTCGTGTCGGCTCTTTACGCATGAGAACAAAAACAGCACCTATGAGTACACACACAAACAAGGTCTCGGTTGTTGTCCGAAAGGATTGAGTGATCGTCATCGGATTAAGAATGTAGAGTATGGTAGCCACTACTCCTACTCCTCGGGAAAATATTTTTTCGCCGAGTGCGAATAGGCAGAGCGCCGAAAGTGCAACGAGAACGATTTGCGCCAGCGGAACTGCTAGATCATTCTTAAATATCGAAAGGATTACCGCAATAAAAAGCGGATATCCTGGGGTACGGAAGTATTCCGGGGAAGATGTCGCGGTCAGCGAAAAGCGACCAGTATCATGCAGTACATGACCAAGCACATAATACTCATGTGCGTCACCTTCCGAGAAAGTAAGAAAGTGCGTCGTGCTTACCCCATGCGTGTGTGCGATTGAGAGACTATAAAAAAATACCGATGCATATCCGATAAACACGACGAGTACAATCGTACTGTACGCGACAGCATTTGAGCGCCAGTAACCGGCGATTTTTTTTCCTAAGTTGTCCATCGCGTAACGTAGTGTTTGTATGTGTTGAAAAGATATGCTCCGCCATACACCGCAAATATAAGTACGAGGGCATTAACCGGCAAACGATACCGAGCCGTCACCGCTAGACCTATCACAAGCGTCGTAAGCATGAAATAGAATATGGTAGCTACGGACACTATTCCATATATTGTTTGAGCTTCACTCCGTACATAACGCACAGCACCCACAACTGCAAAGAGAGTGATGAGAATCCAAGCGATTCTTCCCACAAGGATGAGTATAATCGGCGTGAAAAAGACCATTTTGATATAGCCAAGTAGACGCCCCGGGTCTGTGAGGAAAAGGAAGAGGGCTGGTTTGCCGAGTTTTTCCGGAGGTCGTTCGCCCACATGCTTGAGCACTTCTATCATCCCATCGTGGATAAAAAAGTTAAGCCCTGTATTTGCTGAGATAATAGAAAGGCTCTTAGGGTGTGCAAGAAGTATCGGAACCGCTTTATTAAAATATTCACGGCCATGCTCAATCGAGGCTGAACTTGGATCGACACCACCCGAAGCAAGTATGGCGTCGAATTCTTGTTGAAACGTCGTACCCTTTTCAAATGAGAGAACTGAGGGCACGAGCACCACATATAATTGTTCTCCTAACTGCGGACTTACTCCTGCAACTCCAAATGTATAGTAGTTACGCAACACCCATGGAGAAAGTGTGGCGATAAAAAGTGCCAGGAAGACCGTCAACGGTAGGAGGGTTGCTCGCAGATTCGCACGGAAATACCAGAGCACACAGAGAGCAAATAGGACAGGTAGATACTCAGATGTTGGTTTCGTAAGCGTAGCGAGTCCGAGCAATATGCCACTCGCCCATAGATATGATCGCTGAGCATCCTGTAGGTAGCGGAAGAGGCACACAATGGCCGAGAGCAGCAGCACTGTAAAAATCGTCTCGCTATAAAAAATTATGGAGAAAAGAACACCTGTCGGCTCAAGCGCAAGCAGTATGCCGACACACATAATGATTTTACGGCGCTTTGTCATATATCCTGCAATAGCCATACCCAGCAATGGCACGAGACTACCGAGCGCTATTTGGACAACAAGCGGCAACCAATACGTACCTAGAGGCGCATACAGAGAGGCGAGGAAGTAGGGTTCAACTGGGGGGCGAATTGAATTAAGCGTATACGGCGGGACAAGGTTGCACGAGTAACCATTTCCATGAAGTAAATTTATACTTATGACGAAGTAGCAGTCCGCTCCGGAGATAGTCTCATGCAGCTTCCATTCGTTCGCGCTCAGAGCAAAGCCCAAATACAAAAGACGAACACTAAATGCAAGTAAAAAAATAGAGAATGCGAACTTGTGCTGTTTTAAAAAATACACAACCTTATACTACGGTATGGGTCTATAAAATTCAATTTCTCTAGGATATAGTAGGCAGTAATGGAGAGAGACATCAGGGCTGGCTCCCGCTTTTTACAAGCCCGAGTATTGCGCGTACTTGTCGTCGGAGGGATAGGGTTTATTTTACAGACTGTCATTTTCGAATACCTCGGTATATATCTCAAAGTACTATCACCGAGTACGGCGGTCATCTTAGGTGCAGAAGTTGGCGTACTCACAAGTTTTTTCCTCAACAACCGTTTTTCCTTCGGCGATCTCCAACACTCTACTCTGCCGTTAGGAAAGCGTTTAATACGTTTTCATATCGTCGTGTCAGGATCGCTTTCTATACAATGGATTTTCATGTTCGTGACACAGCACGTCACTACCAATTTCCTCATTTTACACGCAGCCTATGTCTCCGGTGTTGTCGTAGGATTCATAACAAACTACGCTGGATATCGACACTGGGTATGGAAGCATCACGAGTCACCCATATGAGATCGGTCGCATATTAATGCTACATCATGCTATTCAACTCCATCGATTTCCTCATATTTTTCCCGACGGTCTTTTTTTTATACTGGATGCTCCCAGGACATCTACGACCTATCCTCCTCTTAGGGGCAGGTTCTTTTTTCTACATGGCATTTGTTCCATACTACATCCTTGTTTTGTTGTACCTCATTGTGCTCGACTACACCCTGGCACGGTATATTGAGAAAACAGAGGGCCCTAAACGACGCATCTATTTCCTTGTCAGTATTATTTCAACAATCGCAACGCTTGGCATATTCAAGTACTTTAATTTTTTCAACGAGAACCTTACCGCTCTCGCACATGCCCTGCACTGGAACTACTCCTTGGAAACACTCGCCATCGCACTTCCACTTGGCCTATCATTCCACACCTTTCAGAGCCTGGCGTACGTCATCGAAGTGTATAAAAAGCATTATCCCGCCGAGCGTTCGTTCAGTACGTATGCACTCTATGTCATGTACTTCCCCCAACTAGTTGCGGGTCCTATCGAGCGTCCAGCACACCTATTGCCCCAATTGAAAACGGTACAGATTTTCGATGCTGCGCGTGCGCTTGCTGGACTCAGGCGCATGACGTGGGGATTCTTCAAAAAAGTGGTTATTGGCGACCATCTTGGTATTCTAGTCGACTTTGTATTCGCACACAGTGCAACTGCTGACGCGTCCACACTACTCGTCGGAGTAGTGGCCTTTTCGATTCAACTATACGCCGACTTCTCTGGGTATTGCGATATCGCCCTCGGTGCATCTCAGATGCTTGGTATCGATCTTACGGAAAATTTTAGACAGCCATATTTCTCGCGCTCCATAGCAGAATTTTGGCGGCGATGGCACATCTCTCTATCCTCCTGGTTCCGCGACTATCTCTATATTCCTCTTGGCGGCAGTCACGTGGGTATTGCCCAGTGGTGCGTCAATATACTTATCGTGTTCGCGGTGAGCGGTCTCTGGCATGGGGCTGGGTGGCATTTTATAGCCATGGGCGTGGTTTTTGGACTGTATATATGTCTCGGGAGGTTAACTGCGCCATTACGAGACGCTATCGCCAATACTCTGCATATCCGAGGAGAAGGTCGCGCGACCGTACAGATCATCCTTACGTTCCTGTTAACTACAAGCGCATGGATATTCTTTCGCGCGCAGACCTTGCAACAAAGTATTGAGATCCTTACGCGCATAGTAACCACATGGAGCGGAAATGCCTTTCAGTTTTTGCGCTGTAGCGACTACTGTTCATTCTATTATCTGGGAATCGGACGCAAAGATGTATTACTACTCGGCATATCGATACTTGTGCTTTTTATTGTGGAATATTTTATAGAAAAAAATATAACCTTCCGCGCATGGAGCTACCGCAGCGTACGATGGCTCATGTACTGGACGCTTGTCATGTGGATATTGCTGAACGGCTACTTTATTCCACATACGTTTATTTATTTTCAATTTTAAATATGCGTTACTTTTGTAAAACACTCCTACTCTTCCTTCTCCCTTTATTGTTTGTATTCATACCGGCAGCGTACGTGCTCTATCAGGCGGGAGAATTTTACTCACTCAAACAGGTATCGGCAGCATTACAGACCGGACAAGCGATACTGTACGGCCCTGCGTATAGCAATGCTCGGCAGGAACTACAGAAAGAAATCACTGCTGAACGGAAACCTGAGATACTCGCCATCGGTAATTCCCGCGTAGGTGGATTCCGTGATGTTTTTTTCAAAAAACCTAGCGCATTTTATAATGCAACCGGCGCCATAGGGGCAATGACCGATTTCAAATATTTTTTGGAAGCGGTTGCTCCATATCATCCCCAGATACTTATCGCTAACATGGATCACTACTATTTTAGCCCTGAACAAGCAAAAAATAATGTAGTCACACGCCCAAACCCCTTCGGGACATCTTCCTCATTACTTGATGTCGCGGCAGAAGCATTTGTCCGTAATGGCGGATGGTGGAAAATATATCGTGACTATACAGAACATAAATTCACTCTTGCCGACCTATTTCAAAAGACTCCTGAGCAAAAAAAATCCATTGGTTTACGGGCAATTGTGGAACGTGCCGGAGCACTCTATGATGGAAGCGATTATTACGGTAAAACCATTTACACACCATCAGTGCAACAACAAACAAGTGAAGCGATTCATGAGCTTGCCGAATCTATCTCGCCAGACTTTGGCGATTGGTATGGAAGCGATATTTCAAAAAGTGCGCTCGCTCAACTACGAGAACTTCTTTCATATTGCAAAGAGCAGCACATTTTTGTGATTGGCTTTTTGCCGCCCATAGCTCATGAAGAATACGTACGCATTCAATCATTCCCTAATGCATCCTATAGTTATGCCCGTACCTATCTCGCTCCAACCCTTGAAGGGATCTATAGAGAGTTTGGATTTGATTTTTATGACTTCAGTGATATCGCACAACTGAGTAGTTCAGATGCCGAAATGATCGACCAGAAACACGGGTCTGAAAAACTCTATGCGCGCATATCCTTACACATGGCATCGAAGAGCGCAGTACTTTCTTCTTATATCGACCAACCTTCCCTCTCAATACGCCTGCGAAACGCCACAAGTAGTCTTGTACTCTTTGGGTTATAGGTAAAAAAACCATTTGCCGCAAAAACACTTTACGGAAACAGGGGTATTCGCTCTGGCAATATTTTCGTAAAGAGATACGAAAGAAATCGTGGCATAAAAAAATACGACTCGAATGCATTACGCGCTTTTTGTTGCACCTCTATAAACTCCGTATCACTGTGACCCTCAAAAAACCGGACGATGTAATCTCCGATACGATCAACATCTTGCCAAGGAACACGCACGATAAATGCATCGTAGTCAATATAGTCTTGGAGCGGTAATGGCATGTCAGTATCAATCAGGATAGGAATACGCCCGAGCGACAGGGTTTCGTAGAAACGAAGCGAGTAATTCCCGTCGCCACGAGGTGCGAGTATAAAGTGCGCTCCCTGTATAGAGCGAATATATTCTTCACGCACTTGTGCTAGAGGAACTTCCACAGTACGCCGATGTGCTGAATAGTATTTCCGCACAATCGTATTGAGCTCGATTCGCGGATCAGCAGCGAGCGCCGCAAGTGCATGGCGTCTAAAGTACATTCCTTGTTTATGTGGCCCATGTCGCACGATATAGTTACGGACGGCATACTGCAGTTGTTCTTTGAATCCAGAGAATCCTGCTTTACCCGCGAAGGAGACAATCGGTCTTGTTCCTTTCGGTAATGGTTCCCTGCCCCACTGTTTTCCAACATCTTCGACGTACGCGGGCATAAGAATCTCATCCTTGTTCAGCGACACGCGATAGGCGGAAGGACGGATAATAATCGCCCCTTGTATTGCAATAGGATGGGGGTCATCTTGGTATGCCGAAATAAGTAACAGTTTGCGTACTCCGCGGGCACGCTCTTGCCACTGACTGAGATACTGAGGGTGTCTACGCAGATACAGGTATTCATGTGGCATTACTATAATATCGGCTGCGCTAGCATCAGATACTCGCTCAAAAATGCCCTCATATGCTTGTGGCGACAGGGCTTGAAAGAGCTTATTCCCTTCTTGCAAATGTTCAACGAGGAACGCGACCAGTGGAATAGTCGGTATAGGTTCTGGGACAAATATTTTATACATGCGCGCTGAATTGATAGCCTAGCGGATTGCGCTTCATACTCTGCGGACGAATCCATACAAACAGAGCATCGAGAATTGCGTAGATACAATAGAGCACGGGTCGCACAATGTAAGGAAGCGACAATACGACAGTGTTGAAATTCGCAAGTAATGGCCCCCCGCCAACACTCTGTATGCGTATATCCTTAAATCCTGCATCGACGAACATCCGTTCTAAAGCTTCCTGTGTGTATCGGAAATAATCGTGTGGATCAGGATGATATCCGGTCCAAAATGGTACGAACCCAATAAGCGTGCCGTGAGACGTAAGCATCCGCGATATTTCCCGAAGAAGAAATTGATGATTATAGACATGCTCAAGCACGTTGCATAGCAGTACGGTATCAAAAGAATGTTCCTTGTAGGGTAACGGGTCTTTTTCGAAATCAATCCCGGTAACGGACCCGTCAATGGTTTCTACAGAAACATCCGGCCCGTGTTCAATATAGCTAAAATAGTCCGGATTCCTTCCGCCACCGACATCAAGAACCTTCCCGCTTAGAACACGGGATTCAAGTGCATAGTTCATATAAATACGAGCCAGTGATTGGCCGGAATATAGGTGGCGAAGCGTATGTAAAAAACCCTGTTGTTTCATAAGATTTCAAATAGGAAAAATCGGTGTGCAGGGTCGTCCGCGTAGGAATGCGATAGACGGGGCGAGAGTCCTGCTTTTTTTGCTTGCCGTATAAACACACGAAGCGGATAAGTACGCTTCCCTAATTCCCAGTAATGTTCTCCATTAAACTTATGTGTTTCCCAAAAAAAAGGAATTTTAAAGAGGAGCGAAAAACGTTGGAGAAGCGGTATCTTCGCAATAAGTGAAAATACATACCCGGGATGCGGAAGAGACACGATAACATTAGCGCGCGCAACACGACATAACTCAGAGAGCGCTTGAGGAATATCTTCAAAACAGACATGTTCAAGTATTTCCGCCGCCAGAACCGTATCGAACGATTTGTCAGGGAATGGGAGTGCTGTGACAGATCCTACAACATCTGGATGTAAGTCTTCCGCAATATCGATAGTTGTTACGGCTACCCCCGTAGCAGAAAGCTCCCGGGCCACCACACCTTCTCCAACACCAACCTCAAGCAGCGTCTGTGGTTTTGTCTCACGCACTAAGGATATTTGATGCCAATAGGAATCCCAACGCTCTTGGGAACGATATGCTTTCCCTTCGTAATGAGATTTCGTAACCTGAGTTTGATACCTCATAGCGTCTGTAATACCTGAAGCATAACGGGAATCAGTCTCTGAAGCGAATGATGTTCCCGAATGATTTTAACTCGATCATAACTCTCTGGCGTATGTCTGAGAGCCCTTGCGATAGCTTCTGGCGTTACTTGCACGATATGCACAGGAAATTCCCTAAATGCGTCACTTGTCGTAATGACAGGTACACCCGTCGCAAGAGCTTCGAGAACCACCTTGTCTAGGCTACCAGTCTCACTCGTATGCACAAAAAAAGAAGCCTTCCTATATTCATCACGCAGCTCTGATTGAGTAACTCCTCCTAAAAAATGCACTGGGGCATGAAGCGAGTTGGCGAGCAACTCAAGATCCTTACGTTCCATCCCCTCACCAATGACCCGTAACTCCTTATCTGCAAGTGCCGCGGCACGAATGACAAGATCGTGCCGTTTGCTTGGCATAAGTCGACCGACGGAGAGCACATGATTACCACGCATAACACTCACGTCTGGAGAAAAGAAATCTGTATCTATCCCATGCCCCATGACATGCAGCTTTTTTGTGTACAATCTGAAACTTTCTTTTGAGGCTGTAAAAATAGTATGCGTAAGAAGCGTCGCGAGACGGAGTTTTATGTTCACACTTTTGTGTGTGTACCACAGAGCGATTCGTTTGCCCCACAATCGCCAAAGCGGACCACCAAGAATAATGTACTCGGGATTCATGTGTACAAAGACTGCGTCATAGTCACGTCGCAAGCGCCAGATATACCTATAGAAATTAAATATGTACGCAACTCGCGATACTCCCTTTTCTTTATCGAGTGAATGTACCTGTACGTTCGTCGGTAAATTATGAACACCTTCTTTAAGGCAAATAACTTCGATGCGTTCGGTATGTTTTGCAAATTCCTCTATCCAGCGCGCAAAAAATCCGAGAACCGAATCATTTGTATCGACTACTTGAGTGACGATGAGTAATTTCATGAATGCTTGAGTACACGTTCAAGATCGCTTGCGATACGGGTCGGCAGGTCACCGGCTGCGGTAAGGTGTGTATGCGCCGCAGCATCAGCATGCATAGGCAACTCCTGTCGCATTCTCGTGTCTTCAATGATTCTCGTGATACTGACTGAAAGGGCTTTGGGATCAGCCACTGGTGAAACGAGAGCGCTTTTATGATCCTTGAATACGTCGCCCACAATACCGACGTCAGTCGTAATGATGGGAACCTTGGCAAGCGCAGCCTCTATGAGGGTACGCCCATAACCCTCGTACGCACTCGCCTGAATGAATGCTTGCGCACTTCCCATAAGTGCCGGGGCATCGGAGCGTTCTCCTAGAAACACAACGTGTTTCTCAAGATTAAAAGAGCGAGTGATTCGTTCAAGACGTCCTCGCTCACGACCATCACCAACGATAAAAAGTCCGGCCATTGGATACTGCTTGACGACCAGCTTCAGCGCCTTCAAAATATCCCCGATGCGTTTCTCGGATTCCAGCCGCCCAACCGCAATAAGCGCAAATTTAAAAGTATGTGCTGGTAACGGAGAAGGTAACGGAACCTCGGTTGAAACAGCAACTGGAATGACTGATGGTTCTGGGATGCCTGCCCCGTGAGATTGTCCGATTATCTCACTGGGGCGAGCCTTATAACGAGCAATGAGCGATGTTTTCACGCGTTCGGAAACCACACGAATACCGTCGGCAACGGGCAGGACGCGATCGGCTATCCTGCGCCGATAACTATTGAGAAGCCATACACGAATATCACGCCAGGTATCGATCCTTACGAACCATGGCGAGAGAAAATCCGTATGCACCTGCACATGAAGCTTCACACTCGTCCCACGCATCGCTCGTAGGGCGGCGAGACCATGTTCGAAAGGGTCCTGTGCCGAAATGACTTCAATACCATATGCCAATGTAAGTGTGTGTGCCCGGCGAGCAAGCGCACGTACACGAAATATTTTCCAAGGATGGATTGGGTGCAGGAAGAGATTCCCTTCCTGTTCTTCTTTTGCATCTGTACTAGCAGACGAGAGGATATGCAATTCTCCTATCGCTGTAGCATACGAGCGCATACGAGCGCGTGCAGCGCTTGTAGCATCAAATATCGTCGGGTCATTTGAAATGAAGAGTGCTTTCATAGATTTTGCAGAAGTTCCGCAGTTGTACCGAGCATAGTATCGACCAAGAACCGTTTTGCTGATTGCTTTGCGCCGGTAATGAGATGTGAACGAATAGAGCCATCAAGAAGTGCATGCCCCAAAGCATCAGAAAAAGCAGCGGTATCCCCGCACGGAACTAAAAGACCGCTTGTACCGCTTTCAATAATTTCAGCATTACCTCCCACATCTGTAGCAACGATAGGAGTCCCCAACATCTGAGCTTCGATTAAGATATGCGAAAGACCCTCGTAGGAAGAATTGAGTGCGAGTATGTTGGCATGACTTATGGCGGTAAGCGTATCAGCGTGCGACAAGACGCCGGTAAAAAAATAATTCTTGCCGAGCTTTTGGCTGGCATACGTCTCGAGCCTCTTACGCTCCGGACCATCGCCGATGACGAGAAGAAACGCGGATGTTTGTGTTTGATGTAATCGGTCGATTATATCTATAAGCCCATCAACCTGCTTCCATGGCACGAGACGCCCCACCGTAACCACTACGGGACGCGGAAGATTGAGGAGACTTTCAGGAAGACTCCCGTATTCTTTAAAAGGAACCGCATTGTAGATAACCTCGATTATGTCGGTTGAAACTCCCCATGCAGCAACAATGCCTTTGAGATAGTTACTCGGGACGATAACTCGTGTGGCGCTTCGCGCCACACGAGTTTGAATTCGCCGAAACACACGTACTGGAAACGGCACGCGTTTTTCTTTCACGAACTCATCAAGACTCTCCGTGACACCGAATCTCTGCTGCCCCTGCTCCCACGCGTAATCGCCGACTATTTTCACGACGAAGGGTTTCCTTGCTTTCTTCGCCGCATACATGGCCGGCAGTCCAACCGAAACGGGATCAAGCGCAAAGACAACATCCGCATCACGTGCAGCCTTAAGCACATGCCGGTAATAGACGTAATGTCGAATTATCTTTGGCAGATGTTTGAAATCCCCGAACTTCACGAGTTCAATCGTGATTCCTTTAGATGGCAGACCTTACTCAAGAAGCTTCGCATAGGTTGCCGGTCCGCCAATCTCTGGCGGATACAAGGGTGTCGCTATAACAAGCCTCATAAGTCTATTCTACTGGCTTTCGACCACCCGGTCGAAAAGTTTCTTCATATCCCGAGCGATAAGATTCCAGTCATATTTCTCCCGCACAAGAGCAAGAGCATTTTGTCTTATTCGCACCACTTTATCAGGGTTGGTAAGAATGTCTTTAACCGCTCCCGCGATTTGCTCAGGAGAATCTTTGTCGACCGCCCACCCTGTGCTTGGCTTGTCAGGATTGCGCGCCGCATCAAACAGAAAATCCGCGATACCTCCTTCTTGTGTAGCAATGACAGGTAAGCCAGCAGCCATAGCCTCGATAAAAGAATTTCCCATCCCTTCCGAACGTGAAGGGCGAACAAAGATGTGGGCCGTAGCGAAGGCTCGAGCTAATTCGGCATGAGAACTGTACCCTTTAAACAGTACACGACTCGACACCTTCAAATCTTCGGCAAGCGCGCGCAATTTCTTTTCGTCAGGACCACTGCCGTACACGACAAACTGTACGTTCTCTGGCAAAAGCACGAGAGCCCGTATCACATCATCAAGCGCATTTTTGCGGACCAATCGGGAGGCAGTAATAAGATTCACGATGCCTGCAGTCACAATAGAGGGATGTTGGACTTCCGTAAAACGCTCGAGGTCTACGCCATTTGGAATAACAGCAATTTCTTTTTTAAATCCCATCTGAGTTGCCCACGTGGCGAGATAGGTCGAGATAGCTTGCACCGCAGAAGCGTTTCGAAAACCGATGGAAAGGAGCGGGCGAAACGGAAGGATAAACCATCGATTGAATGTGTGCTGAAAAGGATCACCTTCTTGAAGCGTCAGAAGGTAAGGCGCTCGGATGCCTTTAAAACGCAAGAGCACGATTGGAAACAGCATATAACTCATCATGGCCCAGAACGCATCGAAAGCATGCCCGCTATGTAATTTTCTTGCCGCGAGAGCGGCTCGCGGCGCAAACAATATTTTTGAAAGATACGAGGCACTGCTCCCGACCCGATGTACGAACACGTTTCCGATTTTCTCTTCCTTCACTTCCCCACCGAAATTTAACGTTAGCACGTGAAATTCAATATCAGATATCCGGTCGGTTATTTCCCTGACCGCCACTTCAGCTCCACCGATGTGTGGTATATACGCCAGTGAAAAAATAAGAACTCGATGCTTCATCGTTTCATCGGGCGTGTGCGAACTCCCGCGATGTAGTCTGCAAGCTTTTTCTTCGGCGACCACCCGAGCGAACGCGTTTTGGAAGTGTCGATATCAGCGGTCATACGGTTACCTTGGGTGGCAGGCTTCATGACAACTTCTCCCCCGAACATATGCGCAACATCTAGTATTGAATACGCCTGTTCATTACCAATGCCAAAATCATCTCCAGCTCCATCAGCGCCAACAAGAATGAGAGCATCTATGATGTCATCGATATGCGTAAAATTTCGCTTCTGGGTGCCAGGAGCATTCACCATAAGTGGCTCGCCCGCTTGATATTTCTGTCTAAAAATTTCAATAACCGTACCGTATGCTCCAGATCGTTCTCCAGGACCGTAGACGTTGTAAAAATAAGTGATCGCGTGCGGCAGGCTGTACCAAGAACTATAGTTCCTCACTAATTCGGTATTCGTGGCTTTCGTCCACGCATACGGGCTCTGATCACGTCCCAGGCCACCATCGCCGAATTTCGTCGATGAACCTGCGTACATGAGTTTGCCGCCGCGTTTACGCCAAAATTCAAGCACACCAAACGTGCCTACTTTATTGAGATCCCAGACAAGTGCCGGCTCTTGAAGGCTTTTCTCAACCCGAGAATATTCTCCGAGATGATAGATGAAATCGGGCGTCTCAGGAATATGTTTCTCGATGTCTTTAGTGTGACCCTCGCGATAATCGACACCAGATACAGGATTCTCTCGGCTGCCCGTAAAGTAATTATCAAGCGAAATGACACGATGACCCTCCTTCACGAGACGCGCACAGAGGTGTGCCCCGATAAATCCTGCCCCGCCAGTAACAAGGATAAGTTTTTTTTC
>CAYIMJ010000004.1:0-24702 GCA_964364605.1 uncultured Candidatus Saccharibacteria bacterium
ACAGAAAACATGGACTTAGACACGGCTGCCCTGAAAATAGAGTATTATCTGAGCATTACCAACATCTACTCAAATGAAAAAATACATCCTTGGTTCCATTATTTCCACTACCCTCCTCTTCTCTCCGGCACTAACACAACGAGTTCACGCAGCAGGACTTACTCAACTTCAGATAAGCGCGATTATTCAACTTCTACAATCTTTCGGTGCGGATCAGGGTATCGTTTCTAACGTACAGATTTCTCTCTCTGGCGGCGTTCCAACTACTACGACAACGTTCTGCTACACCTTCAATACCGACTTAACCGTCGGCTCAAGCGGCGCTGATGTTTCAGCACTCAATCAAGCCCTTTCAATTTCAGGTATTAATACCTCCATCAACTCTTCCAACTTCACGGAGGACACTGCCGCAGACGTCGTTTCATTTCAGGCAAAATACGGTATCCGCCAGACAGGCTATGTGGGACCAATAACGCGAGGGAAATTAAATGCACTATATGGGTGCCAGACCGTACAGTCGGTTCTCTCGACCAAATTCTCTATAGGGAGTGTGGTTCGTGTGACGGGAGGATATCTCAATGTACGATCCGCTCCTTCAACTTCTGGTGCTCTTCTTGGAACCCAACCTGTACCTGCCAACCAGAGTTATGATCACGGTATTGTCGTTGGAGGGCCGATTAGTGCCAATGATTATATTTGGTGGAATGTTGATTATCACACGGGACCAGACGGATGGGGCATTGAAAACTACCTCGGGAGTGCTCTGGTGTGTGAATACCCAGCTCCACCACCGGGCTGCAACTATATTTCAGATCCAAACTGTAGCAGAGTGCTAGATTGTCCAACACCTACCCCTACTCCACTACCAACCCTCACTCTTCTTTCTCCAAATGGGGGAGAATCATACACGGCGGGCGCGACGATTCCCATCTCATTCATCACCACACTTTCCAAGGAACAAACGCCGGGGATTACATTTCAACTGTACCGCGGTCTTCCCGGTTCCCAAGGATCAAGTTACCTACAAACCATTACAAGCAATTGGCTCAGCGGCTCTCCCTACCAGTGGCGGATTCCTTCCAACCTTTCCACAGGCCAATACAGCATCTATATAGCAGCACTGATGCTCAACATGCCAACGAAAGAGGGTGGCCTATCCGATTGGAGTAACAGTACATTTACGGTTATTAATGCAAGTCTTACTCCGACGCCGACGCCAACCCCCGTGCCATCAATCACCCTTCTTTCTCCAAACGGAGGCGAGATGTTGACCTATGGTGCAGGCTATCCGATTACGGCCAGATGGAAATCACAATCGCTCACAGGAAGCGTAGCCGTATACCTGGCCTTTCCTGATGGCGCATTATGTCGCATCAGTTCAACTCCATCGAGTACAGAGGAGTTGGCTTTTGTACTCAGCGTAAACCATCAGTGTTCGACAGTTCCTCGTACAATTACTCCTGGAAGTTATAAAGTTGCATTATACGCATATAATGGGAACTCGAATGATGATTGGATTGCAAAAGACATGAGCGATGGATACATCACTCTCATTTTGCCGGACTCAACTCCGACGCCAACACCTACACCCATTGGAACACGGGCTATCGATATTTCTGTCCCAGCGGGCCCTGCTCTCCCAAACTCAGGCATCGAGAGTGTAGTTATTACGTTCACCAACGGTACCCCTGATAAGGTCGTGATGTCTCGTGGATCCATCTCCGACTTCGCACAATGGCCTACCGGAAATCTTCAGCAGTATTTCTCAAGAACATCAACGGGGCTCACGTTTAATCTCTGTCTCTCGTGCATCCCCACAAGCCAAATCACACTTACGGGTACGGGTACGTACTCCGATGGACAGACGGCAAGCGCAAGTACCACAATCACGGTCGGTTCTGTAACCCCTACCCCAGCACCTCTTGCTTCGTGCGGCCTCGACGTTGATAGAAACGGAGTGAAAGATGCCCTTTCCGACGGAATTCTAATCCAACGATACTTTAATGGGTACCGTGGCACTGAACTAACCTCTGAGGTCACCTTCACCGATGCATCCACCATTGAGACGTACATTGCGGGACACGGTTTTGACGTCGATGGAAATGGAATAGTCACCTCATCTACTGACGGTATGCTTATACTGCGCTACTTGTTTGGCTTCACTGAAAGCGCTCTGACTTCGGAAGTCATCGGCTCTGGAGCAACGCGCACATCCGGCTCAGAGATTCTTGCCTGGCTTAACGCTTGCACTCTCTAGACGATTCTCTATCTTCTGGACGCCTAGTTCAGAGCCTAAGCGTATCTGGACATCCTAATTATTCACTCTTGCGTGCTATTAAGCGCCCATGGTATCCTTCAAAGCACAGATGGAGGCACTCGTATCGGCACTACCGTACGCAGAAATTGTCCTCGGAGTTCTCCTCATCGTCGGTATCGTGCTCCAGCAGCGCGGTGCGACCCTCGGTGGAGCCTTCGGAGGCGATAATTTTGCGTCGACGTTTTACAAGCGCAGAGGCGCCGAGAAATTTCTATTCAATGCGACAATCGTTATTGCGGTCATGCTCGTGCTCGCATCGATAGTAAACTTCCTCCTTGTAGGATAATGAATCCCGTTAGAAATAGCGACGAGATGTCCGATTTGTACGACAAATAATCGCGTGTATGAAGCTGCCCACAGAGACAATTTCGCATATGATTTCTAACGGGGTGAATGGTATAGACGGTCCTGAGTGGCAGGAGCAATTGAAGCGTTCGTGGAGTGTCCCCCTGCTTGAACGGGTACAAGAGCGTATTCGTTCTTTTTCTCCTGGAGACCGTGTCTTATTCTACGCACTGACGATCCTCGTCGGTATCGCATCTCTCTCCAGTCTGTACGCACTTGAACAATCGCTTCTCGTAGAGGTGCCAGCGTATGGTGGGAGCCTTTCCGAGGGCGAAGTCGGGAGTCCTCAGTTCATAAATCCGCTCCTTGCCATTAGCGATGCTGACCGAGACCTTTCCAGTCTCGCGTACGCCGGGCTTATGGGTCTTTCTGGCACAGGATCTCTCGTGCCAGTACTCGCTGAAAGCTACGCCATGAGCGATGACGGCAAAACGTACGACTTCGTCCTGCGCGAAAACGCAAAGTTTTCGGACGGAACATTTGTCACCGCAGAGGATGTCGTCTTCACTGTAGAGAAAGCTCAAAACCCTGCAATCAAGAGCCCAAAGTATGCTGATTGGTCCGGAGTAAGCGTGAAGATGGTCGACCAGCATACGGTGCGATTCACACTTGCGAAACCATATGCGCCTTTCCTCGGACTCACCACGCTCGGAATCCTTCCATCGAAACTCTGGCAAAATATATCAAATGAAGAGTTCCCCTTCTCTACTCTTGAGACGAACCCTGTCGGTGCCGGACCATTCAAGGTCGTGAGTGTCTCCCGTGATGTATCCGGCCTCATCAAGAACGTCGTATTCGCAGAAAATTCATTCTACGCGCTCGGTCGACCATACTTGGATAGCATCCGTTTCAACTTCTATTCGCGAAGTGAGGATCTGGCACGAGCTCTTTCAAACGGAACTGAAGAAAGCGCGTATGACGTCTCTATGAAAGGAGTATTGACCGCTCCGTATGCTCGCGTTTTTGGCGTGTTCTTCAACCCAAGCGAGAAGCAAGTGTACGCACGCACGGAAGTACGCAAGGCGCTCTCGCTCGCACTTGATCGACAAGCTATCGTCGATACCGTTCTCGACGGCTACGCCACCGGAATCATCGGTCCCGTACCGCCCGGTAAAAATGTACAGCAGCCAGCTATCCCGCAATCAGAAAATCCAACAGCGGCGGCAGCATCAGTCCTTCAAGCATCAGGCTGGACATACGACGGATCTACACGCATCTGGAAGAATACCGCTGCAAAACAAACACTTGACCGCATCACCATACGCACCTCAAACGTGCCCGAGTTGAAGAATGTTGCGAGCGCAGTTAAAGCGAGCTGGGAGCAGCTTGGGATCCCAGTCGACATCGAGCTCTACGAACCGGGCGATCTTTCGCAAAACGTTATCCGCCCTCGCAAGTATGGAGCGCTCCTCTACGGCATGGTGATAGGTCGCGATCAGGACATCTATGCCTTCTGGCATTCACAGGAGCGTAACGACCCTGGTCTCAACATCGCTTTGTACGCGAACAAGACCGTTGACGCTCTCCTTGAAGAGGCGCGGAGTTCGGTCGATCAGAGCGTACGTGCCGCAGATCTCCAGAAAATCGAAGACATCATTTCTGCAGAATACCCGGCGGCATTTATCTACGCGCCAAACTTCACGTACGTAGTGCCGAGCGATCTCAAGGGCGTCATTCTTCCGCAGATCATCACCCCTGCTGACCGCTTCGCGACAGTCGCGTCATGGTACAGGACGACCGATGCAGTCTGGCCATTTTTTGCAAAGTAACGTTATGCACCATTTTCGTACGGGTTTCAATTATTAATTTCGCAAGCCCACTAACCAAATAATCGTTATGAATTCAGCACCAGCCCCAGCACCAGCACCCGGACTCCCGCAAGGAAGCCCGAGTACATCCCCGGAAACACGGCCGAGCCACGCTCGTCCTTCGAGGGATTTTGGGCGCGGAGGTCGTTCCTCAGCTCGTGGCGCCGCGCGCCCGGGAGGAGCTTCGCGCCGTATCCAGCGGATACTTCGCCGACCGAGCGCCACAGCAACGCGCACAGTTCGCACCGCCGACTACTTCCCCGAGGCACCCGGACCGACAACAGTTCGCATCATCCCACTCGGCGGCGTAGAAGAAGTAGGTCGCAACATGGTTGCGGTCGAAGTCGGTGCGACCGGAGACATCATCGTCTTCGACGCGGGCTTCCAGTTCGTCTCTGAGGACTCTTCTCCCGGCGTCGACTACATCCTTCCAAATACCAGATACCTCGAAAAGAATGCGGCTCGCGTGAAAGGAGTCATCATCACGCACGGCCATCTCGACCATATCGGCGGCATTCCCTTCACCCTGCCGCGCTTTGGTACGCCGCCCATCTACACACAGAAACTCACATCAGTCATGATTGCGCGCCGTCAGGAAGAATATCCGGACGTACCGAAATCTGAAATGATTATCGTAGAAGCCGGGCAATCGGTCGTCATCGGCAGCACGCGAGTAAAGTTCTTCCCCGTCACTCACTCGATCCCCGACTCGATGGGTGCTTCGGTGGAAACTCCGCAAGGAAACGTTGTGATATCGGGGGACTTGAAACTCGACCATGATGACGGCATTCCCTCCGCTCGCGAGAATAAGACGTGGGGCGACATTGGCAAAGACAAGAACATCTTCCTCGTTGCCGACTCCACAAATGCCGAAAAGGACGGTTTCTCCATTCCCGAGATACGCGTCATCCAGACGCTCGAAAATATCATAAAGACCGTTTCAGGACGTCTCATTATCGGCACGTTCGCTTCACAATTCGAGCGCATGATCCACATCATGGAGACTGCTGAGAAGCATAATAAAAAGATTGTCCTTGTCGGTCGTTCAATAAAGACCAATCTCGAAATCGCCGAGAAAACCGGTCTCCTGAAAGTACCAAAAGATACGTTCATCCCTGAACAGGAGTTGGGCGACTATCCGCCAGACAAGATTGTCATCCTCTCGACTGGCGCACAGGGTGAAGAGTTCGGCGGACTCATGCGTCTCTCAACAAAACAGAACAAGTACATCACGCTCAACGAGCGCGATACTATCGTGCTCTCCTCCTCGGTCATCCCAGGCAACGAGATAGCGGTGCAGAAACTGAAGGACAACCTCTATCGCCACAACGTAACGCTCATCCACTATCGTTCATCGGATGTTCACTCAACCGGCCATGGGAATACGGGTGAGCTCGTGTGGATTAACAAGCAAGTACACCCGACATTCTTCATGCCAGGTTATGGCTACCGATCCATGACGACTTGCCACGCGAAAGCGGTCGAACAATCCGGCTTCCCGCGCGAAAACATCATCCTTGCGGATAATGGCACCGTCATCGACATTGAAGACGGCGAGCGCCTAAATGTGCACAAGCAAAAAGTGCCTTCCACGCCAATGGTCGTTGATGGCTTCACTATCGGAGACATCCAGGAAGTCGTCATACGCGACCGTCAGTCGCTCGCGAAGGACGGTATGTTCGTCATCATCGCGAGCGTGAACCTGAAGACCGGAAAGCTCCGCAAATCGCCCGACATCATCAGCCGCGGCTTCATCTACCTACGCGAGTCGCAGAATCTCCTGAACGAGGCTCGCATCCTCATTAAAAAAACGATTGAGGATTCGACTCAAAATATGAATCCTGTCGATCTCGATTACGTGAAGAATAATCTCACCGACGTACTCGCTGGATTCCTCTTCGCTCGCACCAACAAGGCACCGATGGTGATCCCTGTGTTGATTGGAATGTGATTTCAGCATCCCTGAAATCATGCAGATAAAAATAAACGCCGCATCTGCGGCGTTTATTTTTATCTGCGAACGCGCTCAACATTAACGACCCAACCCAAAAGTCTTACCCCTCTTTTCTACAAGACTCTCCGTAACAAGTGCATCCAGAGCCTTGTGTATTTGATCGCGTCGCGAAACATCAAAAAGTTTCAGGATACTTTGCTGTGAAGCAGCTTTTTCTGACAGGAACCGTAGAATTGCGCCGCGCACTTCCCGTAAAGACCCGGCAAATTTAGATTGCTTTACATAGTGCCGACTGCGTACATTATGTGACACTCCTGTACGCTTCAGGTGCGCACCGTAATCCATGAGTGCGCTATACCACTCGCGAGACTTCCCTTCTGGTAGTGCCTGCCTGAGAATTTTTTCTATTTCTTTATCCGACACTTTCTTCTTGTTTGAAAAGAAGTGGTGAATTACCGCCGTGCGTATATTCGTCTCGATCACAATGACATCCTGATTGTAGGCAAAAGCCGCAACAGCACGAGCAGTATAGGGGCCGATGCCTGGAAATGCTTCGAGTCCTTCGACACTCTTTGGAAATTTTCCGCCATGATTCATGACTGATTCTTTTGCTGCCTGATGGAGCATTTTTGCGCGGCGATTATAACCGAGCCCTTGCCAGCTTTGGAGTACGTCGGAAAGCGGTGCTGCCGCAAGCACACGTACGGTTGGAAACTTTTTAAGAAAGTCTTTATAGAAAGGGATTACACGCTCGACTTGCGTCTGTTGAAGCATGATTTCCGAGACCAAGACACGGTACGGGTCATTATTTTTGCGCCATGGCAGATCATAACGCCCATATTTTTTATAATGTGCCCACACAACTTTACGAAACGCGGCGCTTCCGACCATACTTACTTCGCTTTTGGCCAACGGAGGGCAGCAGGCGGCCAGAGTTTCGTAAGCGGATGCAGAGCACAATCATGCGGGCGGGCGGGACATACATATCGACCATAAAGAACGAGTCCGTTATTAACATATTTCCAATCTTTTTTTGGAATGAGTGCCTCGAGATCTTTTGAAATTTTTGTGAGGTCAGTGTTGTCGGTCAGATCGAATCGCTTCGCGAAACGCTTCACATGTGTGTCAGTCGGAATGCCCTCCCAGATACCGTAGAGATCGCCAAGGATGACGTGTGCAGTCTTGTAGCCAACACCCGGAAGCGCGACGAGCTCCCTCTCTGTGCGCGGCACGATTCCATCGTGCCGCGTTTGTATCTCTTTCGCCGCGCCGATGATGGCTTTCGCCTTATTACGAAAGAATGTCACGGAAGAGATTTCTTTCGTAAAAGTTGCCAGATCCGCTTTCGCGAAGTCCTTCGGCGTCTTATATTTCTTAAAGAGATTCGCCGTCAGTTTATTTACCGTTTTATCCGTGCATTGCGCGGAGAGAATAACCGCAACAACAAATTGAAACGGTGTAGTGTGTACAAGCTCACTCTTCGGAACAGGGTACGCCTTCTTCAAATACGTGACGATTTTCTTTGCACGCAGTTCACGTTCTTTCTGTTTCGCAAAAGTCATTGAATAAGAGCTTTCAAATCAGAAATAACTTCTGTCGCATGTGCCTCAGGCTTCACTTTTTCATATATCTTCGCAATCTTCCCTTCTGGATCGATGAGAAACGATGTGCGCATAGTACCCATATACGTCTCCAACACCCCGTCGGGTGCGACGCGGCGTCGCATGAATTTTTTCTCGCCGAACACGCCGTACTGCCCTACCACCTCCTTAGTCACATCAGCAAGAAGTGTAAAAGGCAACTCATAGGCATTCGCAAATTTCTTATGACTCGCGACGCTGTCAGTCGAAACGCCAAGCACGACCGCACCGATTTTCTTAAAATCCTTGAATTGGTCGCGTATAGTGCAGGCTTCAATCGTGCACCCTGGAGTGTCATCTTTCGGATAGAAATAGAGAAGTACCCACTTCCCCTTATAATCCGAGAGCGAGTGTTCCTTCCCTTCTTGATCAGGAAGGGTGAAATCCGGCGCTTGCGTACCAGCCTTCGGTATTTCCATCCCGTTAGAAATAGGACACGGACGTGCACCGCACGACCATGGGGCCTATTTGATTAGGGTTGATAAAACAGACCTCCCAAAACAGTTGGGTTTCGTGTCCGCGATTTCTAACGGGATCCATTGGCGCAACTATAGCATTTCCGATGTATGCTCCTCGTGCGGAAAGGCGAAATTGAAGAAAATCATCAGAAGAGCACCGGCGGAAAACATAGTGAGGAAAAGTAGCATGAGAGGGCCCGCAACAGGCACGAGCGAGACGACAGAAAGCGCAAGCATGCCGAACGCGCCATCGCGCCACAGCACGGTCTCCCGGGCCTCAAACCGTCGTGCAAACATGCTACCGAGCAAAATACCTGCGTAGAGCAGAGAAAGCAGAGCTAGTAATGAGTACATGAGGATGAGCAGCACCGCGAGACCGATACCGACAAACGTGAGCGCGAGCAAAGCAATAAGGACTGGAGTCGCGACGAGTATCGCGAAGCCAAGCAGCATCGTAAGCAGTACGCTCCGCGTGCGCTCCGCATAGGCACGTTCAGCAATCGCTTCGGCAAGTCTTGGGAAAAGACCTGCAAGAAGCCCGGCGAGTATGAGTGCTCCAAGAATGCGGGCAAAAAGGAAGAATCCGATACTTACAAGGGCGAGTATGCGGGAAGTGCCGATATCCGGAAGATAAGAAGCGTTCGTATATGTAATGCCTCCAGTTATTGTCGCTGACGCTGGGATTATCGCAGTTTCGGGAGCCTCGTATGAGAGCTTCCCAAGAATCGTAGTGCTTGCAGCAAGAGTCACTTGACCGCTCGCAACTATGGCCACGTTGCCAGCAAAATCTCCGGCAAGTGAAATATTATTGCCGTAGATAGTGACTGGGCCCGACGCGCCGTTGGTCATGGTGGTATTCGCCGCGATGATGAACACACTCCCTCCAGTGCGACCGGAGTCATACACAGACAGGCCTATAGCGACAAGATCGCCAGTGACTGGTTCTCCGATGTTGACACTCCCGCCCACCGCCCGAAGATCGCCGGAGACCCGAGCCCGTGAACTTATAGAGCCCGCAATAAGAAGTTCGTCGCCCGAAACCGGAGCAGCAGTAACAACCGACCCTCCGAGCGCTGAGAAGTCACCCGAAACGGGTGCCGTGAGTACGACCGAAACACCTGCTGCGTATGCATTTCCAGGGGAAGAACTTGCGACCAGTAATGAACGCGCGGCGACAAAAGAAGCAGGTCCATTTGCTGCAAGCACGCTCGTCGGCAAGAGGAGCGAGATGAAAAGAGTGATTAGGAAGTGTCGCATACTGAAGATAATTATAACGTGGGCGGCATCGGCAAATGCTGCGAACCGCCTTCTGAGAGACTTGTGGTAGAGATTTTAGGAAATACAGGCGACTTTTGTCGGGTATTTTTCTGTACCGGCTCAATAAACCACGCGAGGAGGAATATGAGACATGTGATAAGAGCAGAGATGAGACAATAGACACAAAAGGCGTTAATGATGAACATTTGGACACATATGAAATAGAGAGAAGCAAGAACCCCGATAAACGAAACCACTTGTAGTGCGCGACGCAAAAATTGTTTGGAAATAACGAGTTCAAGAGCAGCCAGAATGAAGAGAAGACTGTAGAAGAAGATTCCGTATTCGGCAAGAGGTATGCCAAAAAGATGCGCATAGGGGTTTGCCGCCACAATATTGCAACCCGTGAGACCGTCTGCGCCACAAAGAAGCGGCACGAAGCTCATTTCGTGCTGGGCAATGTACACGGAGTCTGCGAGCCCACAAAAGGCGAGAATGAGGATAGCCACTACGCCCGCACGTTTCATCCCGTTAGAAATAGGACGCGGACCCAGTGTGCGTAGTTCCCGCGCCTATTTGATTAAGGCTCATAAAGACGACCTCCCGCATAAGTTGGACCTCGTGTCCGCGATTTCTAACGGGATTCATAGGGCCCACAATACGCGCAGCTCTACCTATATGCAACTGCGATGCAGCATCGCACTGTCGAGTGCTATGCTTGAAGAATGAAAGAGCTCACTCCAGAGGAACATCATGTGTTGCGAGAGGGCGGCACTGAAGCTCCTTTCTCGGGCAAATACGTAGACAATCACGAAGCGGGTATGTATACCTGCAAAGCCTGCGGGAATGTACTATTTAGTTCGGATGCGAAATTCGACTCAGGCACTGGATGGCCATCATTCACCGATCCTGCCGTTGCAGAAAACGTCGGCATCCGGAGCGACGATACTCACGGTATGCATCGCACGGAAGTATTTTGTAAAAACTGCGGAGGACATTTGGGACACGTCTTTGATGATGGCCCTGCAGAGAAAGGTGGTAAACGTTACTGCATCAATTCAGTCTGTCTCGATTTCGAGAAAAAGTAAATCTACTCCGTTCGGATGGAAGAAGTGCAAGCGTGTAAGAGATGTGACTCTCTATTGACCAGACAGTTCGATATGCGTGGCAAATACAACGTCATCAACCCGTGTTCCCGTGATTGTAATTTTCCCTGGAGCATTGCACGTCTCGTTTTTCGGCATGCCCACACTGGGTATCGATTTTAGCCAATCTTGCAAGGTGGTCTTGAGTAGTCCGTCTGTACCATTCACTTTGCCAGTCGTATAAGAATATTCACTGAAGCTTGCATTTCGATAATCAACCGTCCAAGATTTTTGGTAATTATCCGTAAAGAGAAGCGTTGAAGCATCCTTGAGCAAAGGAGAACATATGTCGGCTGTAGTCAGTGTGACAGAAGTGCTTGAAGTAGTCTGTTTAGCGTTTTGTGACTGCTGAGACACGGAATTGCCAGTACTATTCGGCGTCAACGTCGCTGATTTATTGTTCGCATAGTACGCACCGCCTACAAGCAAAAGCGCGATGATAACTATGACCAATGGAACAATAAATCCTCTTTGGATATTTCTCATGCGCTGATTTTAACATACGATTCGAACCGCTGAATAATACTCAAGATGCCCCTCCATAGATTGCCAGGGGAAATCAAATGTGGCACACGACACGGCCGGGATGTTTCTCGGCATAGCGTTGGTGATACTCTTCTGCTTTCCAGAACTCGGTAGCTGGTTCAATCGAGGTTGCGATAGTTTTTGGTAAATAATTTGCCGCGAGTTCTTTTTTCACCTTCTCTGCAACTTCTTTTTGCTCTGATGAGCAGTAGAAAATGACGGATCGGTACTGTTCCCCCACATCAGGTCCTTGTCGATTCATTTGCGTCGGATCATGGAGCGCGAAGAATTTCTTAACAAGTGTCTCGTATGAGACTTCCTCAGGACTGAAGGAGATCTCGACCGCTTCAGCGTGGCCAGTAGTGCCATCGCACACATGTTCGTACGTCGGTTGTTCTACATGCCCGCCAGTGTAGCCAGAGACCACATCTAATACACCCGACACCGTAAGAAACGACGCCTCCACACCCCAGAAGCATCCTGCCGCAAAGATCGCCTTTTCTTGTCTATCCATTCAGCCATTTTAGCACTAGAGGAACGGACACTACCTGCCGACAGGCGGAATATCTGTTAAAATACGACGACGGTCTACATGCCCATCTTTCTTTCTCAACTAATTGGCGGAGCAATCGGCAGCCCAGTCTCCCTGTCGCTCGCGATAATCCTTGGAACCTTCATCCTTGAGGACCCGACTGCCGTCATCGTCGGCATGCTCGCCGCCGACGGGACCATCAGCGTTCCATTCGCCCTCTTTTCACTCTATAGCGGCATCATACTCGGCGACATCGGATTGTACTGTCTCGGATGGTTCGCAAGCACTCATCCGAAACTTAAGCTCTACGGCGATCATGAATTAGCTCTCCCTCTGCGTGCATGGCTTGAGACCCGATTCGTACTCACCATCTTCTGGGCACGCTTCATACCAGGCTCTAGGCTCCCGACCTACGCCGCGAGTGGATTCTTCCGATCCCCTCTCTCCACGTTCATACTCACAGCAGTCGTCGCAACTTCGGTCTGGACGACACTTCTTTTCTTCGCATCGTATTGGTTTGGAAATTTTACCTCGGCATGGATGGACTACCATCGTTGGGGCGTCGCTGGAGCATTCTTACTCGCACTATTCTTTATCGGACGGCATAACCTTCTTGCGTACCGAGCAAGGAAGAATGGGTCGAGTACTGAGATCAACACTGTCGAACAACCAGCCGAGAGCAGCTAACGCAAAGTCTCCGCCCAACGCTTATAGAGCGCGGCGGTAGCGAAGAGATCGCCGGCGTTGTAACGAGCGATATCAAGATATTTCTTCTCTTTGTAGAGCGTCGCAACGTCGTCGCCAGTAGTACCCGACGCCTTTGGACTTTTGATACCGAGTGCACGACAGAAGAGGTGGAGGCTTTTACGGAAGCGAGCAGCGCCATAAAACGTAAGCTGATCCATGAGGTCGATATGCGCGGCACCCCGCTGCATGGAGAGATAGCGATTACTGAGCAGATCCTTCGATGGCACTACGTTGTGAACCATTGAACGAATAGCAAGGAAAGGCGCGTCAAATCCGCGACCGTTGAAGGAGACGAATTCCGTGCAGACCGCGGCAACTTTCCAGAATTGTTCGAGCATCCCTTTCTCACTCATGACTTCATATTTGATACTATTTTCTTCGCTCGCTTCTATATTCGCGTTCGGAGCAGAAAAATAAACTGCACCTTTTTCTCGTTCAGTATCATAGACTCCGATCGCAACGATGAAACCGGTAAGCGGAGAGAGCCCCATCCCCTCTTTAAGCTCTTTCATTTCATATTCGTATTCTTCATCATTCTTCGACGACTCGCGCAGATACCACGAAAGATTGTGCTGCGTCGTCTCATCGAGCGCATCCCACGCCTCACCGACCGTCTCGATATCAAATACAAGCGCCATGGAGACATTATACCCCTTAGCACTTCCTTGAAAGTGGTAAGGGGTTATACTTTGGACGCATGAATCAAAAAATAATCCGCACCGGGATGGCGATGGTCCTCGCGCTCGCGGCAGGAGGTTTTGGATACGCAGCAGGAGGTAGCGGGGCATTGAGCACGGACATCCCCGCACAAATCGTTTCGGCACCTGCAGTGGGCACAACACGCGTGATTTACAGTCTCGACCAGAAACAAAATGACCAGGAGATTGTCGCCCTCATCAACGAAGCGGAAGATTATATCTATTTCGCAATTTATACATTTACTATGCCCTCTATCGCTGATGCTCTTGTTGAAGCAAAACAACGCGGCATTGACGTGAAAGGGATTGTGGATTCGGAACAAAGCCGCAACAGCTACGGTGCGCCCATTACCGCACAATTGCTCGCCGCAGGCATTCCCATCGTGACCGAACGACACGCCAGCGGAAACGGCATCATGCATATCAAACTCCTTGTAACCGAACAGGCGTATGCGTTCGGCAGTTACAATTGGACTAGATCTGCAACAACGATTAACGACGAGATTATTGAAATCGGCACTGATCCGCTTCTCCGTCAGGCGTACGAAAATATATTAAAAAAACTTCTTGATGCCTATAAGGGCAACGCGGCCGCGGGAGCGGCCGCGCCAATTTCAGGCGGCACCTATGACTACACTGATGCCCCCGCACACATCGGTGAGCGGGCTTCCGTGAGCGGCACTCTCGTTAAGGCCTACACTTCTAAAACCGGCACGGTTTTCTTAGACTTCTGCGAGAGTTATAAGAGCTGCCCTTTTTCGGGCGTCATCTTCGCCGATGATGCAAAGAAATTCGGCGATCTCTCTCGCTACGTCGGCACTACCATTACTCTCAGTGGGAAGATTTCTTTGTACCAGAATAAAGCTGAGATAGTCCTCTCTAGCCCAAGCCAGATTTCAAACTGAGTTGCGTACACTGCACTTTTCATGCTATAGTGTCCGCACTTCCAGTGGCTACTGACCGACTTCGCATAAATAACGAGATTCGCGCGCAAGAGTTGCGCGTTATTAGTGCTGACGGGAGTAATTTGGGTGTTCTTTCGCTTGATGCGGCGCTCGCGGCAGCTAAGACGGCTGGGCTCGATTTGATTGAAATATCGCCCTCGGCCGTCCCACCCATTGCGAAGATCATGGATTATGGTAAATTCGAGTACGAGCGTAGCAAGAAGGAAAAGGTAGCAAAAGCCAAGGTCAAAGTGTCCGAGACCAAGGAGGTCCAGATCAAGGTAGGTACCGGCGACCACGACATGGGGCTGAAGGCAAGGAAGGCAGCCGAGTGGCTCGCCGAAGGCCACCGAGTGCGCGCCGAGCTCTTCCTAAAAGGCCGCTACAAGGGCATGGAAGAGGCGTTCCTCAAGGAACGCCTCGAGAGGTTCCTCAAGCTCATTCCCTATGCTTATAAGGTCGCTGAACCAGTCACCAGGAGCCCGAAAGGCTTTGCTGGAGTGATCGAGCGGGACCTTATAGCCCAGGCAAAACGGGAGAAGGAATCAAAAAAACCAAATGAAAACCCCAGTTAGAAAGTCTCTCGGATTCGACTTCTAACGGGGCAGGCAAAAAAATATGAAAACAAACAAATCTTACTCAAAACGAATACGAGTTACCCGCAACGGGAAGCTCATGGCGCGCTCGAAAGGACAGAACCATTTCAATGCTAAGGCCAGCGGGTCTGAGCGCAGTGGCAAGCGCCGCCCTGTCGCTATCACTTTGACGAAAAGCGTTCGCCGACGCTTCCTTCCAGGCACTGGCGCATAATTAATCTAGTTGTAACCATTTTAGTATGACAAGAATCAAAGGAGGGGTAATGGCGCAGAAACGCCGCAAGAACGTTCTCGAGCGAGCCAAGGGCTATCGTGGCGTCCGCTCCAAGAAGGAGCGCTATGCTCATGAGGCACTCATGCGCGCAGGACGCTATGCGTTCGCTCACCGCCGCGACAAGAAGACTGATTTCCGCCAGGTCTGGATTGTTCGCCTTAATGCCGCTGTCCGCGAGAACGGCCACAAGTCGTACAGTACCTTTATTTCAAAGCTGAAAAAGACCGGCTTTGCACTCGACCGCAAAGTCCTCGCGCAATTTGCTTCCGAGCATCCTGAAGTCTTTGCTCGCATCGCGAAACAGGTCGTCTAACAAAACAGAAACCGCTCCTTTCGGAGCGGTTTCTGTTTTGTTAATGTTAAAAGATTAAACTTTGCCATCTAAATAATCTTGGAATCTTCCTTTCAAATAAGGCACAATATCGTCGCGTGAAAGACAATCGTCAATACTTATCAATTTCCATCGTTGACCTTCGTCACCAAACTTGATTGCGGTAACTTGTTCTAGCGTAATCCTAGCGGCAAAGAAGTAGGCTCTGCCATTTGGATCACGCATTGATGGGTGTTCCTTTTGCCAGATTACCTGACCTGGATCCAGCCTGATTGAAAACTCCTCAGCAACTTCTCGTGAGACGCATTCAAAAGGTGTCTCCTCTCCTTCTCTTCCGCCTCCCGGAAAGTCCCACATGTTCGAGAATGCCAAACCCGGCTTATCGTCCCGTAAATATACGACCAGTTTATCCTCCAAGAGCAGTGCTATTTTGCAACCCGTAAACTCTACCATTGACTCAAGCATACCCTACACGGCTCTGGAGTACTTATTTTTAAATTTTACTGATTCTAGACATCTAAATACTTGAATCGCGGGACCTTTTTACCACCAAACTCAACACCCTCAAGAAACATTGCGAGAGGCCTAACCCAGAGTTTTGAGATTTCGTTTTCGTACAATGCTTCGTACACAACCATGTCTTCCAGAGTCTCGCTGTGTTTTGCCACGCCGATGACCCGGTATTTCTTACCGTTCCCTTTGTAGTGTTCATAGACACCGAGTTTTACATCCATATATTAAATCTTTTTAACTGAACTTTTGGTAATCTCCCAGGTTGACCCTAGTTTGGGGACAATGGCGCGGGCACCTGACCCCCCTTCGGAGGGTCCCGCGACAGGAGATAATTTTATTTCTTTAGCCAAAGATCTTTCGGGATGCCAGATTGCAAAATGATACCCTTCAGAGTTCTTGGCTTCAATGTCTGACTCCCGTGGTACGGTACGCAAACCTGATGAAGCCTTCCTTCATAGTGACCGACAAAATAATAATGACTCCCTCGTGTGTGATTGAGAATAAATTTATGATCCTTTAGAACATCAACGACATTTGCATACGTCCAGTTGTTGAGACCTCTCGGCATTATATTGTAGTTACGCCGTAGGTGCTAATTTGGAACGGGGATTTGACCTTCTTTGGAGCAGACGCAATCGACCAGAGCTTCTCATATTCCTCATCGGTTCGTTGATTTAACGGAGATACCCTAACGCCTTTAATCTTTTTCGAGGATTCAACATATCCCTGCATAGCATCAAAAAGATTTATGAGGGCAATTCTCGGGTCATCTGCTGACTCGACGATGTTAAACTCGAGACCAGTCGCGTACCACACAGCGCCATCCTTGAAGACGATGTACCGGACTTGACCTTTTTGGGGAGTATTCATAGGTTCAAAGCAATACTAGCAGAATAATATGTTTTTTCAATTGCCCGATTGTTTCGCCTAATTCGTCACGCCGAGTACTCGATACCTCTTCCCGCTTTTGTAGTGCTGGTACACACCGGGTTTTACATCCATATTCTAAATCTTTTTAACTGAATCCTTCATAATCTCCCAAGTTTGGCCGAGCTCGGGGACAATGGCGCGAGCACCCAAGTAGTCATGAATGCGCTGTGCGAGGAATCGTTCCGCAGATGGCTCGCCGATGGCGGTAAAGATGACTTTGGGACGTTTCTCGGAAAGCGCCGCTTCCGCAAAGGCAAGCAGCTCATCGCGATCGGCGTGCGCCGACCACCCCGCGAGATTCTCGACTTTCGCCTTGATTTTTATCTCGACACCGCCGAGACGCACGCTTGATGCGCCTTCCATCATGCGCCGCCCAGGCGTCCCAGGTGCCTGATAGCCGACGATTATAAGCGTAGAAGATGGGTCGGGTAGGTATCGCGACTCCCACTTCCCTATTCTCCCGCCATGACTCATACCTGCGCCAGCGATGATGATCTTCGGTCCTGATACTTTCTCTATCGCCATCGAATCATCGTGCGAGAGCGTTTGTTTGAGGAATGGGAACTGAAAAATACTTCCTTCTCGCTTCATCTCATCCTCGGTCTCGGGCTTGAAGTACGTAAGCCCCCACTTCTCATAGACCGCAGTCACTTTGATCGCGAGCGGCGAATCCAGAAACACCGGAATTTTCGCAAGTGTCCCGTCTGAGAAAAAATTCGAAAGTTCATAGAGCATGAGCTGTGTCCTTTCGAGTGAGAAAGCAGGAATGAGGATAGTGCCGCCTTTTGCTATTGCACGCTTGAGCGTATCACGTAGGGCTACGATACGCTCGGATTGCGGCGGATGATTTCGGTCACCATAGACACTCTCCATCACAAGCGCATCCGCGTCCGGTACTGGCTCCCAGTTTGGTAAGAGTGGTGAGGGTGAATTCCCGATGTCGCCAGTCAGCGCAACTGTAGTACCATCTTCATCTTTGATTCGTACGCTCGCCGAACCCAGGATATGACCGACGTTCCGCAGATACGCCGAGAGCCCCGGGGCAATCTCTTTTTCCGTATGATAGTCCAGCGTTTCAACGAGCGAGAAAGTCTTTTCTACATCCTCTGCTTGATAGAGAGGAGCTATGCCACGACGCGTAGCCTCTTCCCCGAGAATACCGACGGAATCGAGCAAGATGAGTACCGCAAGATCTCTCGTCGGCGGCGTCATATATATTTTCCCGCGGAAGCCGTCTCGTACGAGCTTCGGAATACGACCGACATGATCCAGGTGCGCATGAGTAAGAACAAGCGCATCAATTTTTGTAACGTCGTATGGAAATGGTCCGTAGATGTGCGATTCGACGAAATCCCCGCCCTGCTCAATACCGCAATCGACGAGCACTTTCCCGCGCGCGCCCTCAATCAAAAAATTTGAACCCGTCACCTTCCCTGTTGCGCCATAGAAACTGAGTCGCAATGCCATACGAGCACTTTAACACGCACGATACTAAACGCTGGTATTGCAATGGTGCCGAACGCGAAAAACCGCTCTTCACAGAGCGGTTTTTCGCGGAGCCGTCCTCTTAAGCAACTTAATCTTGCCAGGTGGGAAGAACAACGGTGACTATCGGATTTCCTTGCGGAATTCACCAAGCGCGCCTCAATGCTCGACTCCCAATAATTAGGCAAGTTGCGTTTTTAAGAACAGCTCCACTTTTGAGTATACTCGATTTTTTCGTTGGTATTCCGACGAGCAGAAATCGTGCCTGAAATAAGCATATTTCATGCCATTCCTTGAGAATAGATAGGTGGAAAACTCTAAAATCCTGTACTCGACAGCACGACGAAACGTCGCCTATGACAGGACTTTCCCACTATTCTCCGTGGCGCTTATAGTCGTGGAATGCATCTCCCTTGAACCAAAGTTCAATCTCGTGTGCTGCCTCTTTAGGGGTCTCTGATGCATGCACAATGTTCATCACCGCCCGCTTCTCGATATTAGCGATCGCCGGAGAATCATTCGAAAAGTCTCCGCGAATAGTGCCCATATCGGCCTGATACGGCATTGTCGGGCCGCAAATCTTGCGCACCATATCTACCGCATGCGTACCCTGAACCACCATCTTTACCAAAGGGGCGGAGAGCATGTATTCGACGAGCCACGTCCTGATCTGAGGCCCGATCTCTTCGGGCACCGTAGTTCCAAAATCCTTCATCGCATCGAATTGATACTTCTCATACGTTGCGAGAGTCTTCTCGCCGAGACGTTTGACCCACACCACATCCTTTGGATAATGAGCATCGATTTCTTCGAGAGTTGGTTGGAACATTTCGAGTGCGACAATCTTGAGATCGCGCTGTTCAAAACGCTTGATGATGTGACCAATGAGACCTTTCTTAACGCCGTCAGGCTTCACCATCACATACGTCCTCTCCTCTCTTGGATTTTTGTTTGTCATAGTTTCAAAATAAATCCCCGACGCCGGGGCGATTATGCGGTAATGATACGCGCCCCGTCCTTTTCAATCAATATCGTATGCTCGAAATGAGCAGAACGAGAACCATCCTTCGTCCGGTAGGTATAGCCATCGGGAGCAAGAGTCACAGATGCTTTCCCGGCAGTCGAAATCGGCTCAAGTGCGAGCACCATACCCTCTTCGAGAATCGGTCCTTCACCCGAGCGGCCAAAGTTAGGGATGAAAGGCTCCTCATGGACCAAATCACCGACACCATGTCCGCCAAGCTCCTTCACCACCTTGAAACCCGCCCGCTCGATTTCTTTCTGGATAGCGTATGAAATGTCGCCTATATGATTCCCTGGCACAGCCTGTGCGATGCCCGCGGTAAGTGCCATTTCGGTCGCCACAAGGAGTCTCTTCGTCTCATCGCTCACAACACCAACCGGTACCGTGATAGCCGCATCAACGATGATTCCGTTGTGCGTAAGTCCGAGATCGAGCCCTACAATGTCGCCCTCTTTCAAAATTTTAACCGACTCATTCGGAATACCATGCACAACCTCATCGTTTATCGAAACACAGAGCGCCGCCGGATACGGTCGCTGCGCACCCTCGGGCGTATAGCCAAGAAAGCATGGATCGTCCCCGCTATCACGAATCATCTGCTCCGCCAAGTCATCCAGCTCCTCGGTCGAAACGCCTGGGGCGACCTTTGCACGAAGCGCACGAAGCACGACAGCAAGACGCTGCCCCGCTTCAATGAGATCCGCTCGCTCTGTATCGTTTTTTATAGTCATTAGAGTTTGAGAATACTCTTCACTTCCGCGGCAATCACTTCGGGCGGACGATGACCGTCGATTTCGGTAAGCACGCCTGCTTTGCGATAGAGATCAACAGCCGCCTCCGTGCTCGCATAATATTCCTCGAGCCGTTTGTGTACCATATGATCGTCCTTGCGCGCCTCCTTCTCTTTACGCAGATTGATTCGTTTGTGCACCTCCTCGTCAGGAACATGCAGGTAGAAAATATGATACGGTCTCCCGAGCCATGTGAGAGATTCAGAAACAATTTCAGCCTCGGGGAGCGTACGGCTCGTGCCATCAAAAATCACATTGCTATCTTCTGGAATACTAAAGAGAATCTTCAGGTAAATGTACGAAGCGATCCAATAGGGCATGAGAAGACCTGCGTCCATTGTTTCCTTAATTTTATGGCCGACAGAACTGCCCGATGCCGCGATCTCGCGCATGCCGCCGCTCGTACCGACTACGGACCAACCAGTCACGTCCGACAAAAGTTTTGCCTGAGTACCCTTACCGCTCCCCGGCTTCCCGATGAAAAATACAATTGGTTTTTCCATCCGATTACTCTAACACTTTTAATATTCGCGAAGCGAGACTTGTGCGTCTATTTTACGAGCAAGATCGAGAGCGACCTGGACTGCGATGAGGAGTGCTGTGCCGCCAAGCACGAGTGTCGTGACACCAGTGAGCCCCTGAATGATTGACGGGGCGACAGCAAGGAGTCCGAGGAAAACGGCGCCCGGGAGCGTAATGCGGTTCACCACCTTGCTGATATACTCTTCCGTCTCGCGACCAGGGCGTACGCCAGGAACGAAAGCTCCTGTCTTCTGGAGATTCTCAGCGACGCGATGAGGCTCAAAAGTGACTGCAGTGTAGAAGTAGGTGAAAAGCACCACGAGGAAGAAGTAGGCTGCGCCATACTTCCATGGATCAGAGAGGAAAGCTGTGTACCAGAGCGCAGCGCTTGATGCGAAAGAGATCTTAAGCGAACCAAGCACCGAAAGGGCCATCTGAGGTAAGAGCAGGAGCGACAGAGCGAAGATGATAGGAATGACGCCCGCCTGGAGGAGACGTATCGGGAGATAGGTCGCCGCACCTTGCGAGAGGGCGGCACCGCGGACTGCACGAGCGTATGCGATAGGTATCGAGCGCTCTGCATCGGAAATGAGCACCACTGCATACATCATCGCAGCGGCAAGCACTGCAAACGAGAGATAGCTCGGAATATCCGCTGCAGAAGAAGCAAAAATAGCCTGAGAAATGCTCGCTGGCAAGCCTGCGAGTATTCCCGCAAGGATGATAAGTGAAACGCCGTTCCCGATACCGAACTCTGTCACAAGCTCGCCAAGCCACATAAGAAGTAATGATCCTGCCGTAACAAGCGCAATGTTCGCGATAAGCGCTACCGAACCCAAGTGCGCGATCACATTCTGACTTTGAAGAAGCGACAAGAAACTGACTGCCTGCAAAATGGCGATGGGAATCGTGAGCAGACGACTCCACTCGACGAATTTCGCCCGCCCTGCCTCACCCTCTTCAAAATATGCCTGCTTCACTTGAGGGAAAATGATGGTACCGAGCTGCATGATGATCGAAGCAGTGATAAACGGACCTACTCCGAGCATGACGATCGAGAGCTGTGAGAGCCCGCCGCCTGAAAAGATATTGAGGAGACCGAAGAATTGGTTGCTGGCGAAGAAAGATGCGAGCGCCGTCTTATCTACGCCAGGAATCGGTATCGAGGCAAGAAGACGGAAGAGTACGAGCGCACCGACGAGGAAGAGAATACGAAAACGAATTTCAGGATCACCGAAAGCGAGTTTGAGTTTATGAATCAGAGTATTAAGCATGGATTGTGCCTCCGGCCGCAAGGAGCGCGGCGCGTGCGCCAGTAGACAACGTGCAGCCGTCGACAATCAGAGCTTTCGTAAGGGATCCTACACCGAGGATTTTTACAATCGGTGCGCGCCCTTTTGCGCGGCGTACCAGATCCTTCGCGAGAAGTGTTGCGGGCGAAACCGTCTCACCAGCCTTGTATACCGCTTCAATAGCAGAAAGATTCACTACGGAGACGGAAATGCGGTTCGTACGGACGGTACGAGCGCGATTCTTGCCATGACCGCGAAGCTTCGGAAGCTTCTTGATAAGATCGCGAGACTCCGGACGAATCTTATGGCCAGCGCGCGCAGTCTGCCCTTTCCCTCCGCGACCGGAAGTTTTGCCGCGCTTTCCGCCGCGACCGACGGGCGGATTTTTTCTATTCTTGGTGCGAGGAGAGAATGTGTGGAGTTGCATACGTAAAAGATTATTTTGCGCGGAGCTTCCGGAGAGCTGCCACTGTCGCACGAGCGATGGTGAGCTTATTCTTGGAGCGAGTATGAATCTTCGTTACCACATCCGTCACACCGGCAAGATCGAGTACGGTGCGCACTGCTGATCCTGCGACGAGACCGCGACCTGACGACGGGATGATCTCAATAGTGGACGAGGAGTACTTCATCAAAACCTGATGAGGAATGGAGCCCGAGGCGGTGCGTGGAACAGCGAAAAGGTGCTTCTTCGCGTCTCGCGTCGCTTTGTCTATAGCGAGTGCGGTGTCGATACCCTTTCCGAGCCCAACTCCGACGCGACCCTTGCGGTCCCCAATGACAACAACGAGGCTGAAATTGAAACGGCGTCCGCCAGCCATAACGCGGGCGACACGGCGTGCATCGATCGTGACTTGTTCGAATTCACCACGTTCGCGGGGAGGTCGAGCGCGACCACCAGCGCGAGGAGCGCGACCACGCATCGCTCCACGACCCCGAGGCGCAGCAGCCGCCGCGACCGGAGCCGCTTCAACAGCCGCCTCCGCAACTTCAGTAGTCACTTCATCGGCGATTGAGACCGCCTTGTCGGCAACAGTTGATCCGTCCGAGCTCCCCGTCGGGAGTCCTGCTGCAGGAGCTGCATCGTCTTGTTCCATTGGTGTAGTCATGAGTATTAAAAAGCGAGACCGCCTGCACGAGCAGCATCCGCAAGTGCTTTCACTTGTCCGCCATAGCGGTAACCACCACGATCAAAGACGATTGTCGTGATACCTGCCACCTTTGCTTTCTCCGCAATAGCGGCGCCGACAGACGTAGCCTGTACCGATTGAGGACCTTTGAACTCGCGTCCATGTGCTGCAGCAACCGTCTTCCCCACTGAATCATCGATAAGCTGTGCCGAAACGAATCGGTTACTGCGGAAAACCGCGAGGCGTGGACGCTCCGCCGTACCCTTGATCGTCGCACGCACCCGCGCATGACGGCGCTTACGGAGTTCACTATTTGTTGCGGGTGTGTGTTTCATAATTTTGTATGCTGCTCTATTTTCACTCTACATTACACGGCCTTCTTTCCCTGCTTGCGGCGGATGATTTCACCATCATACCGTATACCCTTTCCGAGGTACGGCTCTGGCGGCTTCACGCGTCGAATATCTGCTGCAAACTGCCCGACTGATTCCTTGTTTAAGCTTTCGAGTTTTATAACGTTCTTTTCGACAGTTGCTGAGATGTCCTCCGGAATCTTGAGCGCAACCGTGTGCGAGAAACCAACCGTAAGAACGACATCGCTTCCCTTAACTTCAACGCGGTATCCGACACCTTCAAGAATAAGCTTCTTCATGTACTTGTTCTCGACGCCCGCAACCATATTCCTCACATGAGAAGCGAATGTACCAGTAAGCACTCTGCCGAGGCGAGACCGGTCCTTTGAAGTGATTAGGACGCCTTCTGCACCGACGGCTATATCAATCGATGGATGCACGCGCTTAGTAAGAGTACCCTTCGATCCTTTCACCGTGAGCGTACCCCCAGCTACCGAGACATCGGTTTTACCTACGGCTATTGATTTTTTTGCGAGTCGGCTCATAGGATTACCAAATTTCAAAAAGCTCTTCGCCGCCGAAACGGTTCTTGCGCGCCTCAGCATCCGAAATGATACCGACCGATGAAGAAATCAAGCGTGCACCCGTGCCACCCTTCACACGATGAGCAGCAGTGTACGGAGCATAGAGGCGACGACCTGGTTTCGAAATTCGCTTCACGCCGCGAAGTCGTGCCTGATCATGCTCATCATACGCAAGCGTCACGACAAAGTTCCTCTTCACTTCCTCCCCTTCTTTTACTTTCGTTTCGACATGCGTCAAGAAACCGAGTTCCTTGAGTTTCTTTGCGATAGCGACGAGGTGCGCTGAGTACGGTACGGTCACCTCACGATTACCGATGAGAGCGGCATTCTGGAGACGGATTATGAAATCGCCGACGCGGTCAGTTACCATGATGCTTTCTTTACGCCTGGTATCTTCCCTTCAAGCGCGAGCTCGCGGAACTGAATGCGTGAGAGACCGAACGCGCGCATATAGCCGCGGGAGCGGCCCGTGATCGCACAGCGGTTCTTCAACCGCACTGGCGAGGA
>CAYIMJ010000005.1:0-23592 GCA_964364605.1 uncultured Candidatus Saccharibacteria bacterium
CCCACGCTACGTATTTCTGAAGAAGTGAGTGGTGCAATTAGAGTGCTAATTCAGTGTGGGGATATTTAAATTTTGTATAAAATTTGCATAATAAAATATAGCGTGTTATAGCTGTCCCTAATGAAGGTCGCTAAAAAAGCTAGTTGGGTCGCCGTTTCTGGCGGTTTTGACCCCATCCATATCGGGCATGTCCGCATGTTCGAGAAGGCGAAGAAACATGGCGATAAGCTCGTCGTCATCGTAAATAATGACAACTGGCTCCGCTCAAAAAAAGGCTACGTGTTTATGTCTGAGAAAGAGCGCTGTGAAATCATCGCGTCGTTTCCATCTGTCGATAAAGTTGTCTTAACCTCCCACAAACCGAATGATTCGGACAGAAGCGTCTGTCGCGAACTCGCTAAATTAAAGCCGGCGATATTTGCAAATGGTGGCGATCGCAAAAGCATCAAAGATATTCCTGAGGCCGTGGTGTGTGAGAAATATGGAATCAAGATGGTCTTTAATACTGGTCATGGCGGCAAAGTGCAGTCATCCTCATGGCTCGCGCGCGATGCGAGTCGTAACTTCGCCCGTTCAGTGCGTCCATGGGGTGAATTTTATGGATGGGATTCCGGAAAGGAGTGGAAGCTGAAGACAATCTATGTTAAGGCTGGCCAGCGATTGAGTCTGCAGTATCATCATCATCGCACCGAACATTGGGTCCTCGTGGAGGGCGATGCAACAGCTACGCTCCAGAAGCCTGGAAGAGTGTTACAGCGCGTACCTTTGAAGAAAGGGGAAGTCGTATTTATCGATCGAAAAGAAGTTCACCGACTTGAATCAGAGAAGGGTGGAATCGTCGTGGAAATCGGACTCGGAAATTTTGATGAGAATGACATCGTGCGTCTCGAAGATGATCACGGTCGCGCAGAAAAATAAAAATACTGAATGCTAGAATAGAGGGATGAAAAAGAAAAGCGGAAGCGTGGTGATATATCAGGCAAAAAACGGGGCAATCGAGTTCCGTGGCGACATGTCTCGCGAAACGATCTGGGCGACACTTGACCAAATAGCTGAAGTCTTCGATCGCGACAAATCGGTCATTTCTCGGCACCTTAAGAATATTTATAATGAAGGTGAGATTGATAAGCGGGCAACTGTTGCAAAAAATGCAACAGTTCAAATTGAGGGTAATCGTCGCATAGAGCGTGTCATTAAGTATTACAACCTTGATGCCATTATCTCTGTAGGTTACAGGGTCAATTCAAAAACAGCGACGCAATTTCGTCAGTGGGCAACGAAGACGCTTCGCGAACATATCACCAAGGGCTATACCGTAAATCGCAGACAGATTGCGAAGAATTACGATGCGTTTATGAAATCTGTTTCGGATATTCAGGCGCTTTTGCCAGAACAGGTGATTCTTGATCCAAAAGCGATATTGGAATTGATTAAAGAATTTTCGAGCACATGGATATCGCTTGATGCGTATGATAAAGAAGAGCTGACGACAATTGGGTCTACCAAGAAAGCAGTCAAGCTTACCGGTGCGGAGTTGTCCGAGGCGATTCTAAGTTTCCGTTCAGAGCTTTTAAGGAGGGGCGAAGCGACGGAGATTTTTGCGCATGAGAGAGTCGCGGGAAGTATTGAAGGCATTGTCGGCAATGTCATGCAGTCGTTTGACGGGAAAGCGGTATACGCGACCATTGAAGAGAAGTCCGCTCATCTTCTGTACTTCATGGTAAAGAACCACCCCTTTACCGACGGCAATAAGCGGTCGGGCGCATTCTCATTTGTGTGGTTTCTGCGGAAGGCTCGAAGCAAAGGGGGTCGTAATATAAATCCGGCGGCGCTCACAGCACTCACGCTCCTTATCGCCGAGAGTGATCCGAAGAAAAAAGAGCAGATGGTTGCACTCATTACTCAGATGCTTAAGTAGAGGATCTCGTCTCAAAAGAATCTATTTTATTTTCAGCTGAAGTTTTTTATATAAAGCCGTACGCATCTGGTACCACCAATCAGGGTCGATTGGTTCAAGGTATGCGTTTTGATTGACGATGATTGTTGTCGTGCTAGTAGGCATCTGTAATGTGGTGGGTGCATAACCATCCGCTCGGATTGTTATGGATTCGTATTGCCTGGGTACGAATATCTGGTAGGTTCCGTCTGACATGGTTCCGTAATCGGTATTGTCTATGCTCACCTGCGCTCCATCGAGAGTCTCGCCGAGCGAGTTATAGACTGCTCCGTATACGTTGAATGCTTTGAAATAATTCTGCACGGTGAAATAGGCAGCACGTGGCGTGCCGTCATCGTTGATGAGGGCTGTCGATCCGCCGCTCAGGGTCCAATAATTGACGACGGGAATATGTGCACGCTCGAGATACATCGCCTTAAAAAGCGAGTCGATATATTTTGCCTGTTGCGTCTGAGTCATCCACCCATTCAGGTCAGGAATTGGGGCACCAAATTCTCCGAGTCCCACATCGGCATTCAATTTTTTTGGAATTGCCCGAATATCACCCGCGAACTGTTCCGCTGTGCGTACATAGTGATCGATAAGGATTGTTCCTCCGAAAGCCGATATTGTTGCGGGGGTTATGATCTGTCGCGCGATGTCGGCGTTCATAGAGGGGTATATTTTGATGTTTTTTCCCTGTAGTGCGAACGCATCATCGGCTATCGTCTTTTCTTCCCTAAGGAATGCGTTGTATCCGGCGGCGTCACCCTTCATGCGCGGATCACCCGGCCCGCCATTTTCACACTCCGGGCAAGGACTGAAGATGTCTCCGCTCTGAAAGAGATCGGGGTTGTTACGAAGAAAACCATTCAAGAGTTGTTTATGCGTGACGCGGTTAATTTTGACGTAGTTAAACCATCCTTCCCAGCCCGAGAAATTACCTCGGAACCATATCGAGAGGTTATGCGCACGCGCGGATGCGATCCATAGCTTGAGCACTGGCAAAAATTTTGCATCATAGGGAGTAGCAATCGCCGCGTGTGTAGCGCCAGACTCTGCGATAAGCGCCATCTGCTTGTCTATCGTTGCTTTGAATGAATTGGGGTGGTCGAGTATCTGTCCCGCGACATCCCGGGAATACTTCATCGTATCGATGGACTGCACTTCGAAGAGGTTCTTTGTAGCGGTCGGAGCGAAATAATAAGACACATTTCCAACATAAGACAGAAGGAACACCCCTAGTGCGAAGAGAGCCAACAAAAAAATTGCGCCGACTATGAACAGGATACGAAATAACGCTGTACGCATAGGTTACTTCGTTAATGGTACATCACCGATTCTTTTAAAGATAAGGATGTTTTCCGATGTGTACACTTTGTTGAAGTATTTATAGAGTCGCGCGTTCGTGACGGGATTGTCATTGATACTGGTCCACACCGCATCATTTTTCTGCATGACTATCCAGCGGGCGTATTTCTCGGGCGCGACGAGCGACTCCTCCCAATACGGCTTGTTGCCGATATAGATGATGTCCCGCATGGCGATCGGTGTGCGGATGATGCTAATCGTTCGCGCGAAGTCATCGGTTAAGAGGATTCCGTAATCGTATTCCCTCGCCAACCATGCTTGCGCATCGGGCATTTTTGCGGTCGCAGACGAAAGACCAGCTACCCCGTCTTGGAGCGCAAGTATCGGAGTGAACCCAATAAAGAAGAGGGCGCATTGCAAGAGCAAGAGTCCCCCAACCAGAGTCCGTCCAAAAATCTTGCTTCGGTAAAATACATACCCGACAAGGAGTGATATGACAGGTACCATCATGGCGCCGTAGCGCACATTGAATAGCGTCCAATCAAATGTGTATGGGGTGATGCCCGGTAAGAAAATAACCGATTGTCCCAGGAATAGAGTAAGTACGTTAAAGAAAAATGGAACGAGGAGCACCAGAAGGATGAGCCATCGGTTTCGCATATCTTTGTCGAATCCAAACAGGAGTATTCCTATCAGGGCGATACACGCCAGGAGTGTGCCCGCACTTTGCATACTCGTGACCGTGTAGTAAAGCAGCGCGATAGGGATATTGCGATACGCGGGCAACTCACCTCTCGCGAGCCAGCTGTTTTGCTGCGAGCTTGCCGAGAATTGACTGTGGGTGAAGTAGAGCGGATCACCGAGAATGAGGTACCCCCACCCGAGCCAGAGGAAGATGCCGAAGAAGGCGAGCGTCATGAACAGCACCTCGCGCCCCTCAAGTCTGTGCCACCTTTCTATGAGTGTATGGCTAGTATTAGAAATGATAAGCGATACTTTTTCGGTGGACGCCGCAAACCATGCCGGGTTGATCTTGTAGGGGAGGTAGTAGAGGAATAGTATTCCTGCTTCCATCATCACGAGCGCCCAGCCATCGTAGCGCGACAGGGAAGCGCAGAATCCAAATCCTGCTGCTGCGATGAGCATGAGGAGCTTCGTATCGTCGAGGAGGAATCGTATGAAGAAATAGCTTGAGAGTATGAAGAAGACGATCAGCGGGAGTTCGGTCATCGGCGTCGACTGTAGGTACAGGATGTTCGGATTGGACATGAAGACGACTGCCGTGAAAAAGGCCGCGCCCCTACTTCTGGTCAGAAGATGAGCGAGCTTATACATGTAGAGGCTCGAGATGATGAAGGCGGCACCCGAGACAATCGACCCGGCGAGGCCGGTGCGCCACAGGAAGTCGGAGTAGACGAACGGCATGAGCAGTATGTGTGGCAGCGGCAGCCAGATGCCGCCGAGCTGGGCGAAGCCGGAGGTGAGGCTGTCCACAACGCGCTTAGCGATATTCAGGTGCGATTCTGCGTCACCGTAGGCGGCGATATAGCCGTACTGGAACGCATAAATCGTGGTAAGAATCGCCGCAATCGTTGCGAGTATGATGACCCACCATTCGGGCGAGAACCACGTATGGGGACGCGGTACCCAGTCAAAATATTTCCTCTTGATGAGGAAAGTACTATTCATGGCGATCATTCTGCGATAGTAAAAGCACTAGGACGAGAGCGATGATCGCTATCATCGCGTAGATAGCGATGAAATATCCCATGAGCGAGAAGTGACCGCTCACGTATGTCTTATATATGAAGCTACCGCTTCTGCCGTCTTGCAGGAATGGGATGCTATGCAAAAAGTTATAAGTCTTTATCGGCAATAACAATGCTTCGGACTTCGGCGGAACGGCATTCGAGGTGAGTGCGCCAAGAAGTGCTACGGCTGATGAGAAAAGGAAAAGAATAAGTGCGAGAATTTTTCTCGACGCGAGGAATCGGCCGTGTGTGAGCGCTACGCCCACAAAGAGAGCGAGCCACGGCATCGAAGCGATGAGATATCGAGGACCGTATGCCCATCCGCCCCACGGGTCGCCCCATGCAGAATACAGGAAGATATTTACGGCAATGAGGGCAATCGGTACGATGTACACCACACGGTTCTCTTCTTTCTTGCGGAGAACGTACATGATGCCGAGGAGAGAGAAGAGGAATATTGGGGAGAAAAAGAACAGACCGCGCTCGTCGCCAAACAAGAGGACAAAGAAGCCGTTCGGCATGGATTCCTCCTCGAAGAATCCGGATACGGTTTTATCTGCTGAAGATACGGTAATGCCTGGAGTAGTAGTAGTGGCGGCAGCGGCTGTCGTCGCAACGGATGTTCTCGGAGTGATCGCGAGAGTGCTTGTCGCAGTGACTGCTTTATAGCCCTGTAGTTGTCCTGCAAGAGTACTCCATTTGCCGTAGTACGTGGCATTGTGCCAGAATTGCAGACCGGTGATGGCCGCGAAGACTACGAATGCGGCGATCGCGCTCCATCGTATCGAGACGGCGACGCCCTCACCTATCTTTTTTAATGAGAATGTCGAGACGGCGAGGTACGCCATAATCGGTAACATGAGCACGGCATTCGGGTAGTCGACGAATATTGCGAGCGCATATGCGAGCCAGACATACGCTGCGTAGAGGAATCTGTGGCGGGTATCGTCCTGTGCAAACCGCCATGATGCGTAGAATGCGGTGACCATAAAACATGCCGTAAAAGCATTCTGGTAGAGAGTGACCGCGTAGCTCCACGAGGTCGAGCCGAACCCGTACACGAGGACAGAGAAAAGCGCGGCCCATCGCGACAATCCGAAGATACGCAGCCCAATGAGATATATGAAAACGAGCGTAATGATGCTCACGAGTGATTCTACGGAAAAAGCGGCGACTTGCCCGAGACCGAAATGAGCACCGAAGAGATAAAAAGGCAGAGTCGCATATGAGACGCCAGGTGCAAAATAACTATTGAATTTTCCATAAGGGGACACCCCGACGTCGGGGGAGGCGATGTCAGCCCACGTTCGTGAGAGATCATATATCCCGCGTTCTGCCATATTCGCCACCTGGACGTAGCGGCCGCGTTCCGGAGATAGCTCAAAAGCATTCGTCGCTTGGTCCAGGTTGTTCCTGAATTGGTCTGCTGTCGGATTTCCCGGGGCGCCGCGCAACGTCAGGCCGTACATGACGATGCCGAACAGGATTATGAAAATGATGATGAGTTTATCCCTCATATTATATGGCCATTCTACTATGCATTTTTCAGATCCTGGGCGTGGTGCGTCAAGGATGTGAATTATAACATTTACTCATCTAATATCAATATATCCTAAAATACTGGATAAATACCATGAATTGTCGTATAGTCGTTCCTCATGAAGCAAGTATCGGTTACTATCGGTTTTTCACCCCGCGAGAGGTTCCATCTCGCGGCAAAATCGCTGAAAGCGATCTATAAGCACACCCATATCCCGTTCAATCTGGTCATCATAGACTGCAATACGCCTGCTGTGTACTTGAGCGAGATGAAGAAGGTCCTCGAAGGGAAGTCGAACGTAAAAATCATTCATACGGATACGTTCCTGGAGCCGAACCAGGCACGCAATCTCATACTCGCCAATACTAAAGACGAATACGTCGCTTTTATCGAGAACGACTGCATCGTTTCGGATAATTGGCTTTCCAAACTGATAGCCGCATGCGAGGAGTTCCCTGCGATGGTCGCCATCCCCCTTCTTTTAGAAGGACAGACATGGCGGAAAAATGTTCATCATGATACGAAATTGGCGAAAATAAAAAAGGGTGAATCAGAAGGTAAAATATTTTATGAATTTGAGGAGGATCTTGGTCTATTGAATCGTTACAAGGAAACCAAGCGGCACAAAGCGTGGTCGATAGAGATGCACATCATGCTTTTCAAAAGGGAGGTATTTGATATTATTGGCCCGTTTGACGAGGCGGTGTTGTCTGACGCCGCATATATCGATGTGTCGCTCGCTTTATTCAAAGCCAATATTCCTATCGTGTGCGAGCCAAAAGCGCAGGTAAATTTCGATAGTCCACCCTCCGTATATGCCAACGAGCTCCCTTTTTATCGTTTTATATGGGACCTCAGGAAATACACGGGAAACGGTGAATATCTAACAAGAAAATACCTAAACAATAAATGGAATATCTTGAATATGCAGGACGGTACAGAGTTCGTTGCCGATCAGTACTATCGCACACACTGGCATACATGGATACTGCGCATGGGTCCAAAAAAGATACGCCGAATATTCAGTAAGATATTTTAGGAGATACCCTTTTCCCGGCACTTATTGTCCGAGGTTCTTCGATGTCTTTGCGACATCCCATACCCGCTTGTGTTCGTAGGTCAGCACTGCCACTCGGGGGGCGATATGAAGGATGAGGAATCCTATGACTGTCAGCGGGGAACTCGTGAACACATTCTTCAATAGTGCCTTGATCCTGATTGTCGCAGTCATCGTTTCGTATTTCGCGCACTGTTCTTTCGTAAAGTATTGACCCATCTGGTCTTTCGCATAAATGAATCGGCTCATCTGGCGAGTGTAGTCTTTGAGCGTCGTGGGCAGGCGATGGTACACCAATGCATTTCTCGCGAAAACGACTTTGAAATTATTCACTTTGGCATAATAAAAACTGTACGTATCTTCGCCCGAACCTATATCGAGCGGAAAACTGAATTGTTCTAAGAATTTTCTGGAGAATGCTCGTATCTGACCTGTACAGCGATATCGCCCATCTCGCTCGCCCAGCATATCGAGCGCATCATCCCAGACTTGCACTCCGAATACCGCCGCTCGCTCTATAAAGCCTTTCGGTTCGGAGGGTGTATGGTTGCCGCACACGAGGGCGGTCTGTGCATCCGCTAAGAATGGCTTGACCATCTCTTCTATCACTGATGCTTCGCGGAGCCGGACGTCCGCATCGAATTGCACCAATATATCGCCACTAAAGATATCAAACAGCTCGTTCAGTCTCTTGATCTTGCCCTCTCTCTTTTGGTCTGCGAGTATGCGTATCCTGCCGTCGCCGAATGATCTGACGATATCCTCCGTGCGATCCGTGCTGCCATCGGAGAGGACGAGGATCTCCTTCAGGATAAAAGAGTCTTGTTTTTGCGAAAGCAGATCGCTCAACAAGTAGCCTATATTCGCTGCTTCATTGTATGCAGGTACGCCGACCGATACGGTAGGTTTACGTTGTTCCATATCAGGCTTTCGTCGAACCGACCATATCCCACTTTGCGTTTGTGGTGCGCCACGTTTTCGCCGCTTTGTGACGGCAATAGGTATTTACCGCGTAGATATAGACGCTCAGTATCGGATGTTTGATCAATTGCTCAATCCTGTATCGTAACTTCAGACCAATCGGTATATAAAGCTCTCTGTCGACAAGGTCGCCCGGGAAATATTCTTTCATCTTCAGAGGGCCCGACGCGAATCGCGTATTCTGCTTCATGTGGTCTTTCAGTGTTTGCGGGAGGCGATAGCGTACTATCGCCGAAGGAACGCATCTGTACTCATAGCCCAGAGATAGGCAGCTGAGATACGCGAACAGGTCATTCGCTACGGTATCAGTCGGGATCTTTATTTTCTTCGCCAATTCTTTCCGGTACGCGAGGAGGCATCCCATGGCAGAATATACGTTGTGGCCGCCTTTTAATCTTGATCGCAGGGGCAAGTAGCTGTCTAGGCTGCACCGGATAGCTTTTCCCGTAAAAGTTTCAGGAGGGAATGGGAGGGGGTTCCCGCCGCACATCCCGACATTCCCCTCATGCATGAACGGTTGGATTAGGTCGCGTATCAGATACTCACTCTCAAAGACGACGTCGGCATCGGATTTGATGAGAATGTCGCTTTCCAGCGCTGCGAATACCTCATTGATTCGGGCTGGCTGTCCGAGCCGCTGGCCGTGCTCTACGACGTCAATGCGCGGATCCTGGAATGATCGCGCATACTCAACGGTCTTATCTGTCGAGCCGTCGGAAATGACCAGTATCTTTTCTATATGAAAGCCGTCTTCTTTCTGTTTCAATACCGACTCAAGAAACCTTTTGATATTAGTTTCTTCATTAAGGGCACTGATGGCGACCGTGACGCTCGGGTTATGCATACAGTCTTTTTATGAGCGGCTTCAGCCGCAGCGATAGGGGCGTGATCACCGCTTTCAGTCCAGATAGGTCGTGCGATTTGTTTATGCCGACTCTCGGTACGACGTATCGGTGTATCCGGGTATCTATCCGGCTCTCGTCCGTCGAGAAGGCGAGGGTGTAGCCAGCTCCGATCACCTTATCGATGATCTTTGCATCGTATGCTCCGTGCGGGTACGCGAAGTAATCCGTCTTTGCCTCGAGAATCTTCTCGAGAGCCTTTTTGGAATCGACGAGCTCGTGAGCGATGCTCGCGTCGTCAATGACTCGGGGCAGGTGAGGGTGTGTCGCCGTGTGCCCGCCAATTTCCCAGCCTTCCTTTTGTATCAACACTAAGTCCGCATCGGTCATGGGTTCGAACTCGGGCGACAAGACGGTCCGGTCCGTTTTTTCGCTTTCGGTCAGCACGAATATCGCCGGCTTGATGCCGTGCTCCTTCAAGAAACTTCTTACTTTCAATACGCTCCGGTTGCCGTCGTCGAAGGTCAAGAGCGCGTAGAGTCCGTTCGGGATGCCGCCCCGGTCGAACCATCGCTCAAGCTCTGCGACAGAGATGAACTTGTAGCCTTGCTTCAGGAAGTATGCGATATGCTCCCTGAAGCTTTCTTCGGTAACGTCAAATCGATAGCCGTTATCGCCGATGCCGTGGTAATTCAGCACGATGAGATTATTCTTCACGGGCGGCAGGAGGGTGTAGACAGCGTTGATGAGTCCGTACACTAATGCTCTCATGGTCATGAGATAGCTGCTGATGTCTGTGCTTGGGTGTCGTGGGTTGTTCATGGTATCCATCTTACGCGCTCACTTGTTTCGACGAACTCGACGTGTCGTATTTCACCGGATCGCTTTTCATGAACCAGTAGGAGGCTCGGGATATGACGAAGAGTACTATATAGGATATCCATAGAAACGGATTTTTAATAAAATAGACCACCAGTATCTTGAGGACTTCGAGCTTATGTACTGTTGGGAGAGGTCCATTCTTCCTTTCGGCTGACAGCTTGTTCAATATATGTTGACTTCTTACGAACCGGACGCTCTGCTTGAGGTGATCCTTGAAGGTGGATGGCGAGCGATAGTAGATGAACGCCCCGTCGGAGTAGTAGAACTTGAATCCCAATTCCTTGCATCTCGTATATGAATACGCATCTTCAGCAGCATGAATGTCCCATCTGAATTTGTCGCTAAACTCTCTCGAAAATACTCTGGCGCCGCCGCGACAATTAAACAGGTTATCCCACCCGTTTATCTTCATGAAGATATCGGCTTTCATGGCAACGCCGAAATTAACCACCTGCTCGATGAATGTCCTGGCGGGCATCGGCACGTGCTTGATTCCCAACAGTCCCACGTTCGGATCCTTATGGAATACGGAGACTGCCTTATTCAGCATGTATTCGTCCCCGGGCAAGACGTCTGCGTTAAGTAGCACCAGAAGATCTCCTTTGAATCGGCCCAGTATCTCGTTTTGTCGTGCGGCTTGCCCTTGGCGGTCGGTATGCGCTATGACCTCGACGTTGCTGAGGGCTGACGCTCGAGCTTCCTCTACAGTGTTGTCAGAGCTTCCGTCAGACACGACTATGGTCTCGATCAATTCGAAATTTTCCTGATGCTGGCGGCTCAGTTCATCCAAAAGCCGTCTGATATTTCGCCCTTCGTTGTAAGCGGGTATGCCGATGGAGACCTTGAATTTTTCGCGTGTCGGGAAAGAGTTCATGTTATTTTGTTGGTCAAAAGCGTGCTGCCGTAGCTTGGAAGGGGAGTGTAGGTGCTAGACACAATGTCCATGAACGTCTGGCTGGACCTCTGCCACCCGAAATTTCCCGCCCACTGCAGGGCATTTCTAGACAGAAATTCTCGCAGAGACGCATCTCTCAAAACCTCCGTGATTTTTGCGGCGAGCAGGTCTGCACGGCCATGGGCGACCAGCACACCTGTTTCGCCATCGCGCACTGAATCGCGAAGGCCGGAAACATCAGATGCGATGACTGGAGTACCGCAAGCATTCGCTTCGATGGTGGTGATGCCCCATCCCTCGATCATGGATGGGGTGACAAAAACCCACGACTTTCTCAAGATATCGCGCTTCTCCTCCTCGGAAACCCTCCCGCAGAAAGCCACGGAACTTTCCAGGTGAAGTTTTTTCGCGAGTTCCTTCAGGGCATCCTCCTCTTCGCCGTCCCCTGCAATGATGAGTTGAGCGGTGGGTACGTTCTTAAGCACTTCTTTGAACGCTTTGATGAGCACATGGACGGATTTGTGCTCTTTCAATCTCCCGATATATGAGACAGTCGGTACGACTGCCTTTTCTCCAGGGGTCAGAAAATCTATATCAATACCTGGATTCACCACCTGGATATCCTTCATCGTTATTCTATGCTTCTCCATCGCTTGTTTTGAAGAATCCGATACCGTAATGAAGTTGCAATTACGATAAACCAACGGCATCAAGTCTTTTTCAAGGAAGCAGGCAAGGCTCGAAAGTGGCCATACGAGTGACTTGCGGAATACTTCCTGATGAATGTGATGTACCAGACAGTAGACAGGCTCCTTTGCGTAGAGTGGGGTGAAGAACGGGATGCCGTTCTCGCTGTCTACGATGGCATCGAATTTCCCTCTGAAATGAAAGAGGTAGTAGAGCGATGCGATGACGTATACCGCGTAGAATCCTCCGCGGCGTATGATGCGGACACCATCAGTTTCTCCGTTTTGAGGCAGGTGTCCGTCGTTGCTGGTAAACAGAGTCACCGCATGGCCGTCTTTGACCCATCTTGAAGCGAGAGACTGCACGTACGTTTCTGCTCCGCCAGCATACGCGCTCTTCGTGTCCCGCCAGTTGAATACGAGGATGTTCATCTTCCCGAAGTCCGCCTTTCGCGCATCGGGAAGTCTCTCTACGACACGGAGGATGTCGATGACGTTCCGAGATAGATATACGAAACTGTCATAAAAGAAGTGCACGAGGCAGATGAGCGCAAACTCAAGGATATTGATCGCTAGTATCGTCGTGACGAAATCGTTAATTGAATCGTGCCGCTGTGCGATGCTCACCCAGAGGGCGGCTGACATGCAGATTGATATGAGAGGGAAGACGTACCGTTTGCGGGCGAGCCCATAGGACATAATGGTGGAAGAGAGAGTGAAGAGCGCCATCGCGAGCGAATACATCGGCACGTACGGGACGATGGATACGGCACGCTCGCCGAAAAGCAGCGGGACGAAGAAAAATCCGCCGATACCGAGTCCGAGCGCGGCACCGATAGTGAGAAATGCTGCGCCACCGAACAGTTTCGTAAACTCCCAGCTCGCGTCTTTATGCTCGCCTTCGGCGCGCGAGACTACCGGCATGATGAAGGTATTCAGGAGCGAGCCGAAGAAGAAGATCATTTTCCCGACGAGCGATATCAACGCGTATCTCCCGGCGTCATCAGGACTCAAATAATGTTTGGCGAGCATGATATCGGATGTCAGGAACGCTGCGGTCGAAACGCCCGATACGAGAGCGGCCGCATAAAAAACGAATGGGAATTTTTTTGGAGCAGTTTGCGGAAGGTTTGTGCGCGAAACTTTGCGATAGATGAGTCCCGCAAGCGCCGTCGAAGCAAGCCATGCGGCGAACATAGAGCCCGGAATGGCAAGCGAGGCAAGAGCGGACAATCCGTAGGTGACGAGAGTAAATGCGAGCACGAGCTTTACTACGATTTCAAAGAGATTTGTCGCGGCAGTCGAGCCGAAGCTGAATGTCCCTTGTAGGTATCCTCTGTTGAGCGCGTCAAGCGCAGCAAAGAGAATGGCCGGCGTAAAAGCAAAAATGACGATGAGATTGGATATCTTAAAATAATCTCCGATGGTCGGTACGATGAGCATCCAAAAAAGGGAAGCGGCGACTCCGCCACAGAGGACATACAGCCACGTCTTCCGAATGAAAGAGCTCCCCATGCCGGAGTGCATACCCTCGAAAAATGAGACCTCATGCGTGGTAGTGGTCGAGAGAGCGTTCGTGAAGAGGCTCAAGAGATAGACGAAGATATTTACTATCGTTATTGTGCCGAAGTCGGCGAGTGTGAGCACGCGACCGAGATAGGCGTTGAATACGAAGTTGAGAATGTTGCCGATGATGGCGGACAGTACCAGAAGTCCTGCGCTCGAGGTGATAAATCTTTTCCCTTGCACGGTCCACGTTTCTTCATCGGTGCTCTCGCTCAGGATGTGTACTAGCTCCGGCTCGTTTTCCGCCACGGTATCCGTCGCCGTAGCAGCAGACACCTGCACTGTCGGGTTCGCTACTGGTCTCACGATCCGCGAAGGCTGATTCTGAAGTACGGCTTTCATATCGAAAGCGACTTTCGGCGCGGGAACGTTCATGGTCCACGGCATGTGTGGAGCAACTTGTACCGGAGCAAGGTGAAGTCCGTGAATGGTCTTTGCCCAGTAGTGGGGCTTCACGAATATTTCGTACAACGCCTGCCATGCGGCAATGCTCATACCGAGCCAGTAGAAGGGAATGAGGAAGACATACTTGATGAGTCCGTCGTATCCACGCTTCACACAGCCGACCATGTAGTAGTAGAGCGATAGGAAGTTGCCGAATATGAGCGAGAAGACGCCGATATAGAGTATTGGTCCGGGGAAGAGCGGCTCGATAAATACGGCGATCTTTGCACGGAAAAGGAAGTAGCAGATTGTGGTGATCCACATGATAGGGTTGATGAAGAGCGAAAGGATTTTGCCGCCGACTATCAACTGGAAAAGGAAAAAATCTTTCCCCTTGCCATTCGCGAAATATTTCTGCGGATCTCGCATGTGGACGAAATACGTCTGGATGTAACCTTTGATCCATCGACTGCGCTGGTTGTACCAATTGAGCATGTCGGAATTGGCTTCTTCGTGCGTGGTCGAGTCAACGATGGCGGTCGTGTAGCCGCGTTTCGCGAGACGCATACCGAGGTCGCAGTCCTCAGTGACGTTGAATGCATCCCATCCTCCAAGCTGACGCAATGTCTCTGCACGGAAATGGTTGGACGTTCCACCAAGTGGAATAGGTGCCCCGATTGATTGATAGCCGGGGAGCACGAGGTCAAACCAGAGCGAGTATTCGGCGGTAAAGAGTCTCGTGAGAATATTCTGGTGAGGATTGTAAAAATTGAGTTTTGCCTGGATGCAGGCGACGTTTCCCGGGACTTTCTTAAATGCGAGAACTGCTTTTTTGAGCTGATCGACTTCAGGCACGTCTTCGGCGTCGTATATCACGACGTACTCACCGCTCACATAATCAAGTCCATAGTTCATCGCTTTCGGTTTGGTCTTCGGCTTGGAATGTGGCACTACCACGATATGGAAGTGCGGAGGAAGGGAAGATGTGCTTATTTTCTCTATGGTCTCCACATCGTTCTCCTCAAGGAGAAAAAGGACCTGAAGCTTCTCGTGTGGGTAGTCGAGCTTCTGCATCGCTTCGACGAATTGAGGCACGACCTGCCACTCCTTGTAGAGAGGGCAAAAAATCGTATAGGTCGGACAATCCTCATCCCGGAACCCTTCTATTTCGGCTTTACTGATATGTATTTCAGGAAGCGCTTTGTAACTCTGAAAGACGATAAATGCACTGAAAAGAAGATCAAAAAAATAAAGAACCGTCATCACACCAAACAGAGCGATAGCGGTAATCTGCCAGTTCAAATAAAAACCAAATGCAAGAATTCCGACTATTGCTCCGAGAACTATTTTTTGATGGCGGAGCAAATTGAAAAATGCCGACTCTGTTATGTGCAGGTCCGCATGGTGAATAAATTCGCTCCCTTTGTAGTGGAAGCCTGTCTGTCGCGTATTCGACATGATAGGCGACATGTTTGGATCCTGTTCCGGACCGTAGATAAGGTGCTCGATTTTTTCGGTCAGGGTCGTACTAGCAGGAACGCGTGTCGCTTTTGGCGTAGGGGCTGTCATGGAAATTTATCGGGTGTGGGGAGTGTATCGTCCGAGGATGCGGTTCCAGGATATATGGGCAAGTTCGCCGAGTGTTTGTACGTAGGAAGCCGCGGTCACTTTGGAGCCCGCTGGGTTGTCCCATACGACCGGGAGTTCTTTGATACTGAAGCCGTTTTTGCGCGCAATCACCAACACTTCAATGTCGAAACCAAAGCGCTCAATGGTCTGATAAGGAAATATCGCATCCGCTGCTTTGGCAGAGAATAGTTTGAATCCGCGCTGGGTGTCTTCGATGCCGGGTACCGCGAAAAGCTGTACGAGCATGTTTGCACCGGAACCCAGTATGCGTCGGTGCCAACCGTTGTGTTCGGACACATCGACCGTATCAGTGATATGTATCGAACCGATAGCGACATCATACCCTTCGGATAGTGCGCGCATAAATGCCTCGATGTGCGAGATGTCGACGGAATTGTCCGCGTCCATGAACAACCGATAATCGCCAGTCGCAGCAAGCATTCCGCGCTTTACGGAAAAACCCTTTCCGCTATTTTTCTCATTGATAAGAACCTTCAGATTTTTTATCTTTGACGCATAGCGTTCTGCGACTTGTGCAGTATCATCCTTCGATCCGTCGTCCACCACGATCACCTCAAAGGACATGTTGTTTTTGGAAAAATATCGTTCGATGCTGTCGAGCGTATTCCCGATGCGCGCCGCTTCATTGTACGCCGGTATGACGATGGAGAGTATAATTTTTTCCATATTATTTTTTGAAGACGAGGAACCGGTATCCGACAAAATTCCAAGCAAGTACGACAATAGTACCTATCAGTGCCCCTATATTTGCCGCAAATTGCGGAGAAACTGTCTGCACAAAGAGACTGAATACCTCGTATGAAATTGACACATTTATCCAGAAGCCCACGGTAGAGACGATGAAGAAGAGCAGGGGTTCTTTGACGCTCATTGGAGCTTCATGCTCGAAGACCCACCACTTGTTGAGTACATAGCTATTGGCGACTGCCACGAGAAAAGAAATGCTCTTAAAAAGTATGAAAAGTTCGCCATGAACCCCTGTACCGAAAAAGAATATGCAGATATTGAGTACGACAAAATCGAGTGCCGTATTAAGCACTCCAACACAGAAGAATTTAAAAAAGGTATACATGTCTACTTACTACGCCGGGCAACCAAGTAGGGCATTACTCCGAGGAGTAATGCCCTGTCAAAACACATATTTCGAAGGAAAGAACGCGAGCGCTTTCCCGATGTGACGAGGAACCGACGCGCCAACACCCTAACATAGAGGTAGAGTACATGTCAAGTACTCGCTATACTCTGAATATTGTGTTGTAATGTTTCCTAGCACTAGACATTTTTTGGATTTTTAGTATATTGCCAGCCTATGCAGGAGCGAAAAGTGGCCGATATATTGGCATCTAAATCCATCTCTATTATTGATTTAGTAGATACAATCGTCGAGGAGTCGCATGTGCGTCATGCCTCGGATATTCATATAAATCCAGGTCACGACGCAATCCGTGTGCGCCTGCGCATCGACGGTGTTCTCCAGGAAACGCACCAGCTGCCGAAGGATATTCATTCGGAGATAATCTCGCGCATCAAGGTCTTGGCGGGCATGCGCACCGACGAACACCAGAACACGCAGGACGGACGTTTTCGTCACCATTTTAAAAATGGGGAGACACTCGACATGCGCGTGTCCATCGCTCCGACGTACCAGGGAGAAAATGTCGTTCTACGATTGCTTTCTGATACTGCTGCTAACTACACACTCGAGATGCTTGGCTTCAGCGAGGCTGACCGAAAAAAGATTCTTACAGCAATAAAGCGTCCTCACGGGATGATTCTTTCGACCGGGCCGACTGGTTCGGGCAAAACCACGACGCTCTATACAGTTATTAAAATGCTGAACGCACCGGAGGTGTCTATCGTGACCATCGAGGACCCGATTGAATACGCTGTTGAGAAAGTTGAGCAAATTCAGGTCAACGCACGCGTAGGACTCACATTTGCCAACGGCTTGCGCTCTATTTTGCGCCAGGACCCTAACATCATCATGGTTGGAGAAATACGTGACGCAGAAACGGCAGCCATTGCGGTGAACACCGCTCTCACTGGACACCTCCTCCTTTCAACGCTCCACACGAACGACGCTGCAACGACACTCCCACGTCTTCTTGATATGGGCATCGATGCCTACCTCGTCGCCTCAACAATAAATATCTCCATCGGTCAGCGACTTGTGCGTAAAATTTGTTCTCACTGCAAAGAGAAGTCAGTCGTTACAAAGTCGATGGAAGAAACACTTTCCACAGTTCCGCTTAAAAACCTAGTGAAAGAGGGCGACGTATTTTATAAAGGTGTGGGGTGCGAAGCGTGCGGCGGCTCGGGTTATGCGGGGCGTTTGTGCATTAGCGAGGTCCTTGTCGCCGATAGCGCGATACGCGAAGCCATCATGCGCAAAGCGTCCGCCGCAGAACTCCGCAAAATCGCCATCCAGGGAGGCATGACCACTATGCTTGAAGACGGCTTCGCGAAAGCGCGTGCAGGGGAGACCACTATCGAAGAAATACTTCGCGTCGTCTATGAGTAAAGAACCTCGCAGCAAGTTACAAGATATTACGCACTACAGTTCTGCTGCGAGGACGAGGGTTCTTTGCTGGATAAGGATGCGATCGCCGTCGCGCATATTTGATTTCAGCCATTCATCTCCGTCGCAAAGCGAACGGAGCATTCTGGCCGAGACCAATAAAAAAGGATTCACACAGGATTTCCGCGTCAAAGCGGTTCGCGCTCTCTTCAAACGTTTTTCAGGAGCATCCGGGCGTTTTCTCGGTTCGCTCCAAGAATCGCGCTTTTCGCTCAAAGACCAAGTGTTTTTTGCAAAACGTCTTTCTTTCCTCATCAATGCGGGAGTAACGCCTGTCGACGGTCTCGGTGTCTTGCGTGAGCAGGCGACATCCAAAGGTCAGGCTCGAGTGCTCGATCTCATTCTTCTCGACGTGATGAACGGGCAGACGCTCGCGAAAAGCTTCGCGAAATTCCCGAAAGTATTCAGTGATTTTTCCGTCCACATCATCAAGGTTGGCGAAAGTAGCGGAACGCTCTCTCAGAATCTCGAATATCTCGCTGAAGAGCTGAGGAAGAAGCAGATGCTCCGCCGCAAGGTGATTAGCGCATTCATATATCCGGCGCTCATCACGGTAGCGACGCTCGGCATCACGGCATTCCTGATGCTGTACCTGTTCCCGAAGATTATGCCCATCTTCGTATCTCTTCACATGGCGCTGCCGCTCCCGACGCGCATCGTTATGTCCCTCAGCCTCTTCTTCCAGAAATGGGGGCTCTTGATTCTCGGACTCCTGACGCTAACCGTCATCTCCTCCGGCATAGCGTTAGGGAAGAGCAAGAAATTGCATCTGGCATTTGACCGCATGATACTGAGGATTCCGGTCATCGGCGTGATGATCCGGTACTACAACGTCGCCAATATGAGCCGTACCCTGGGGCTCCTGCTCAAGAGCGGCGTGCGGCTCTCAGAGGCGCTGCCGATCACTGCGGACACCACGAAGAACCTCGTCTTCAAGCAGGAATGCAATAAGCTCGCCGAGGTCGTCGACCGCGGAGAAAAGATCTCAACCCATTTACGGAAGAAGAAGCACCTCTTTCCCGATATCTTTTCCCACATGGTGGCGGTCGGGGAGAAAAGCGGCACGCTCTCCAAGACGCTGACTTATCTTTCCGAGATGTATGAGAACGAAGTCGAGGAATTCACGAAAAATCTCTCGACCTTGATCGAGCCGGCGCTCATGATATTCATGGGCCTCCTTGTGGGCTTTGTCGCCATCTCTATCATCACTCCGATCTATGGCATCACGCAAAACCTCCATGGCTAACATGGCGAAACGGCGCGGCTTTACCTTCATCGAGTTGCTTGTCGTCATCGCGATATTTACGATACTCGTCGGTCTCGGGATGTTTATGAGTATGGAGACCTTCCGTGGCACCACCTATCGTTCCGAACAGGCAACCATCGTGAGCTTGCTTGAAAGAGCTCGCAGCCGTGCGATGAATAATATCAATCAATCGCAGTGGGGCGTGTGCTATCTGGCGCCACAGTACGTCATATTTAGGGGCTCCGCTTCCAGCTGTGCCACAGCTACGGTTGCGGATACCGTCGCGGCACATGCCGGCATCGCCGCGGCGTCTGACTTCGCTCACGTTTTCCCTATAGTTGTATTTACTCAACTCAGCGGTACGACGACTGCGACAACGATAACTGAGTTACAGGACGGCCGCAGCTCGGTTATCGCTATAAACAATGAAGGTACAATCAATTGGTAACCATAGGCGAGGCGTGAGCACGCTTGAAATACTCATCGCTTTTGCCGTACTGTCGCTTTCCATATCGGCAGTCATCATGGTCGTCTTTGGCAACCAATCTGTGGCGGTTGATACGGAGACCAGCATTGAGGCATTGTCTAAATCACAAGCGATGCTTGAGGCGACCCGCGCACTTTCCCGGAAAAGTTTTTCCTCTGTGGTATCGACGACCTCGGTGTCTACTTCGATAATTCCGTACACTGAGACGCTGGTCGTCGCCGATCTCACTCAGTGTAAAAAGCAAGCAATATCGACAGTACAATGGGCGACTGAAGGTCGCCAGCAGAAAATAGAGCTGGGCACTTTCCTCGGAGATGTCGCCGGCGCGCTCGCGCTTGGCGGGGATTGCATCGTGAATCCGCCATCGGCCGCAGGGTGGAAAGAGCCCGACAATTTCAACTCCGCTGACTTTACTCCGGCAGGAATCTCGGCAACGGGCATTGATGTAAAAGACAAAATCGTGTTTATGAGCGGGCTGGCTTCTGCGGCAAGTAAACCGGACTTCTTTATCTTCGATGCGCGTCTCGCATCTATCTCCGTAGCCCCTACCCTCACTTGGAGCCTCAATACTGGAGACGGACTCAATGCTGTTGATGCTATAGATGGCATGGATGGGAACTACTATATTTTTGCTACCAATAACGGCACAAGCGGCTCTCCTCTAAAACAATTGCTGACGATACGTGAGCCAAAAGACCTTAGTATGGGGCCCGCCATTATCGCTTCGAGCACATTGCCCGGAGTTTCGGGTTCCTGTCCCGCATCCTGTCCCCAAGGACGTAGCGTCTACTATTTTGCAAACCATGTATATGTGGGCACCCACCGCACTGGCGGCAAAGAGTTCCACGTTTTCAATGTGTCGAACCCTGCGTCTCCGGTCTGGAAGGGCAGTATCGAGCTTAATACTAACGTGAACGGCATCATGGTGAGAAACCAGCTCGTGGGCGGCGTGACTAAGAAGATCGCGTATCTCGCCATATCTGGCAATTCCAAAGATCTTGAACTGCTCGACGTTACCGACTCGACCGCCATGAGCGTGTATTCCTCTATCAATGTCGGTAGTACTCAGGACGCTGAAGTGCTGTACGCTCTCGGCACTACCGTGTATGTCGGTAAGGCGAGAAACGCCAGTGGCCCGGATTTCTTCGCGGTCGATATATCAAACCCTTCGGTGCCGAGCGTCGTAGGGACTGCTGACATACCGATGAAGTCAGGAGCTGTCATCATGGGGCTGCGCGTGGCGGGTCAGCTCGCCTTCATAGGTACGACAGATTCAACCGATCCGTTTCAAGTATGGAATATCGCGAACCCTTCATCCATGGTGCGTTGGGATACTAGTAGCTTCAACTTCTCCGAAAAAATGGTTAGCCTCGATTACGAGGACGATCGTGTATACACCGCCAATCAGTCCAACGACGCGCTCCGCATTATTTATGGTCCGTAACACCCGGGGTTTTACCCTCATCGAGGCAGTCATATACATCGCGCTCCTGAGCTTCCTTATGGTAGGTGCAGTAGCAACTTCCTACCAGCTCGTAGGCAGCAGTACGAGTCTCTCTGCTAAAAACACAACAGGAGGGGAAGGGGAATTCGTACTGCACAAACTTGATTGGGCGCTCTCGGGGGTACGGACTATCAGCACGCCGAGCAGTTGGAGCAACGCTCTGCGGCTGTCTCGGTACGACGGAGTGACTGTCGATATGTGCCTTAATAATCAGGCAATCTGGATGCGAGAAAATCAAACAGGAGGCATCTGCGCCGACACTTCGTACACAGCTATCACTACGAGCAATGTGACTGCGAGCTCGCTTAGCTTTCACTATGTTCCGGCTTCCGGCGGCGCACCTGCAGGACTTGAAGCCTCTACTACCATAAACGGCATGGTCTTTTATACCAAGCGTTATATACGAAAATGATTCAAAAAAGACAAAGAGGTTTCATCGCATTAATGTCCGCGATCATTATATCGACGGTATTGTTGATCGTGGCCGCGACCGGGAGTCTCACGGGATTTTTCCAGCGCGCCAATATCCTCGATGCTGAGCTCAAAGACCGAAGCGCGGCAGCGGCTGACGCTTGCGCTGACCATGCTTTCTTGCTCGTGGCCAATACTACTGCCTACACCGGTCTTACCTTACTCAGTATCAATCCGCTTGACTCCTGTCGGGTGCAAGTGAGTGGCAGTTCACAAAAAAGTATTAGGATACAGGCGACCTCGAGCACTGCCGTAACGAATTTGCAAATATCATATGACCCGAGCACTTTCTCGGTTACCTCGTGGCAAGAAATCCCCGTGTTTTGATGTTCTTGCATAGACTAATCTCTTGTAGTAGCGTGCCCGCAGCAATGTTCCGAGCTCTTGTAGGAGGGCAGCAGACTTGTGATCTAAGTATTATTTACTAAAAACACATTACCCATGAAGTCAATTGCAAAGAATTCACGCGGATTTACGCTCATCGAGATCCTCGTCGTCATCGGTATCATCGCCATTCTGGCGTCCATCGTCATCGTCGCTATCAATCCTGCCAAGCAGTTCGCACAGGCGCGCAATGCGCAACGCGAGGCGGCGGTGAGCACGATCTTGAACGCGATAGGACAACGCGTCGCTGACAACAAAGGAGTATTTGCAGGAATATTTGGTGCATATACCTGCCCAACAATACCTGATGGTTCGACCAACATCGGAACAGGCGATGGCTTAATCGATCTTAGTTGTTTGACGCCAACATATATTCCGACGGGTATTCCCGTGGATCCAAATGGCGGAACCGCGGTCAACACACGTTACGACGTTGCCGTTGATGCCGCAGGTCGTTACACCGTCTGTGCTGATGATCACAAAGAAGCTTCGATTCCTGGTTCGGACGAATACTGCCTTAAGCGCTAAAGAATCCTCCCTCACAGGAAATACAAAAAATCCGCGAAAGCGGATTTTTTGTATATTTGCCCACACATTTTTAAAAAGAAAGATTGACTTGACTTCGTATCCGTTGAGGAGTATATGGAGAGTATAGCCGTCAATTCTCGGGGATGTTCTATGTAAAGAATGTGCAAAAAACAGCCGCGCTGAGCGGTATTATTAACTCTTTTCATCAAGTTTTCCATGATTAATTCACCATCTCGCACACAAACGTCCTTCAAGGGCGTAGTGCTTGTGCCAGTGTTCATGCTGGCGATGAGTGTCTCTAGTGTGGCGTTCCCGCTCAGCGTACATGCCACTCCTATGGCGCATGTCATCACGACGAAAGTCGTCTGCGACAGCGAGACCGATTTTCCGAACTGGGGCGCGAATGGTCCGGACATCACTTCTTCATCCGTAACAAATTTTCTTGCGACTCATCCGAACTGTCACGCAGAGTCCGGCTGGATGTTTGAGTGGGCGCCGGATGGCACCCTGAACCCCGGTGACAATCTCATCGGCGCCGCTGGTGCTCCATGGACGCCGTTCGGACCGACCGACAGTAGCGGCGTCGCGACCGTTGATATTCCAAAAGTCAGCGCAGGCGTGCTGACGTGGTTCCGCGAACAATTCCAAAGCGGGTACGTTCCCTTTACTGGTCTCAATACGACCGAAAATGTTTCTGCGGAAATGTACTGCAATACCGACGTGCTTTACTACGACAATTATGACTGGATAAGCGGAGCGCAAGCGGGTCATACTTACTACTGTGCAGCGTTTAACGCAGTGGCGCCGACGCCTACTCCAACTCCGACCCCTGAGCCAACAGCTACTCCCACACCTACGCAGACTCCAACTCCGGAACCGACAGTTACTCCTACACAAACCCCAGAGCCGACGG
>CAYIMJ010000006.1:0-22724 GCA_964364605.1 uncultured Candidatus Saccharibacteria bacterium
TAAGGAGTGCCATATGTATGTGGCCTTATGCAAAGCCTTATTGCCCGGGTACCCCGGGATGTGCTCATTATTGCCATTCTTGTGCTTTCCTCCTCTTTGAGCTTCGGTCTCGGCTACCTCGCTGGGCAAGACGCCGCCCAAACCAGCCCTCTCTTGCTCGAAGACGCTCCTTTAGCGGCTCTTCCTTCGGTATCGACAGCAGCAGGGCAGGTAGTGGCTTCAAAATCAGGTACGAAATATTATCTTCCGACCTGTACCGGAGTGGATCGTATTTCTGACACTAATAAGGTGTGGTTTACCTCTGTCTCTGCCGCTCAAAAGGCAGGTTATTCTCCAGCAGCAAATTGTCCGGGCATCTAGTCTGTTACTATTAAGTGTATTGCGTATGAGTATGACTGATGACGTTGCACATAATGATGCGGCCGAACGACTTGCGAAAGCGGTCCATGAGGGTCATCGCACGATGCCTACCGAGCGTCCGCCTCTGGTCTGCAAACCGCAAAAGGTAGAGTCGTGGCGAATCTTCAAGATAATGTCGGAGTTCATCGAAGGGTTCGATATTATTCGCCGTTATGGTCTTGGAGTCTCGTTCTTTGGGAGTGCGCGAGCTTCACTTGAAGATGATGTCTATAAGCATGCTGAAGAATTGGCTAGTCGGTTGGCGAAAAGAGGTTTTGCAGTGGTCACGGGTGGTAGTTCCGGCATCATGCAGGCCGCAAACAAAGGCGCATTTGAGGTCGGTGGAGATTCAGTCGGGCTCAACATTAATTTGCCGCAAGTTCAACACTACAATCCATATCTCACTGAAAAATTCGGCTTCGATCATTTCTTTGTGCGTAAAGTGATGCTCACGTTTGCATCTGAAGTCTATGTTTATTTCCCGGGAGGTTTTGGTACGCTCGACGAATTCTTTGAAATAGTCACGCTCGTGCAGACTAAGAAAATTCGCAAGGTCCCTATCGTGCTTTTTGGAAAGAGTTACTGGGAACCACTTCTAGCTTTTATTGAAAAGACGCTCTATCAGGAGCGGAAAGCAATCAGTAAAGAGGATATGGGGCTCTACGTGCTCGTAGATTCAGTCGACGAGGCGTATGAGTACATCACTACGAATGTTTCTTGCTAATAAAGTATGGGACTTGATTACAGTCAAAAGCGACTTCTCGGGAAAACCTTCCATAAGAAGGGAAGTGGACATGGTACCCTTTCCCCTATGAGACGAAAAAAGAATTGGAAACAAAATCTTGAGATGTACGCTTTCCTCACAGGGTTCATGAGTACCGTTATTAGTCTGGTACAAGTCATTATTCTCGCGATTAAAAAATAGAGAGTTTGTAAGGGGGTACATGAACAGGGAACAAGACTGAGATGATCCCCTCTAGCTTTAAGGATAGTTCGCACAATATATCTTTTGCGTAAATAGCCAAAGGCTTTTACGCAAAAGATTCGAGAGATTGTGCAACGTTACTTTCACATTGCACAATCTCTCGTCTCCCGCCCCCGTACACGCTCCTTAGAATCTTTCTTCAAATCAAACATGTCGGGTTACATTTGTAATCCATTGCCAGCCTTCCGAAAGGAGACTCATGAGGTAGCCGAAATTTGCCTGACCGGCTGGAGAGTTGATAATAGCCTGGATGGAGATGCCGAAGAACGACAGCGCCAAGAAAAGGATAAACACCCAGAAGAAGGCTTTAAAGATGGGATACATGGGTGAGTACATTATACAATAAGAGCCGGCTGATGATAGTATCTCGGCATGACGAGTTTTGTTAAAGATGCTAAGCAAAGTAAGACTCGTAGGACTTCCACCTCGCTAGTGAAGCAGGTGCGCAGAAGAGTTGTTATTTCTATCCAATCGCATAGAGATGCCGCGCTCAGACATTTCAAGCGTGTCGATCCTCACTTCCATAAGGCAACAAAACCGTTCCACACTTCCCTCCCAGAAAAACTTCCTGGGAAGAGTACGCGCGCGAAATTATTTCAATCATTGATATCCATCGTCATTGCACAGCAGTTAGGAACCGCTGTTGCCGATACTATATTCACGCGGGTGATGAAAGTCTGTGGGGGTCAATTAACTCCTGAATCTGTCCTCAAGGCTCATCCGGCGGCTTTTCGTAAAGCGGGACTTTCAGGCGCGAAAACAAAGACTCTTAAAGCTATAGCCGCAGCTATCAATGACAATTCACTTGATCTTCTTTTATTAAAAAGGATTCCGGAGACAGATGCCGCCAAGACGCTTATGAGCATATGGGGACTGGGTCCATGGTCGATTGAGATGTTCATGATGCACTCACTTGGTCGCAGCGACATATTCTCACCTGGCGATCTCGGGCTTATCCGCGCTATAGAGATGATCTATGGACTGCCAAAAAATACCCCGAGGCATTCCCTGCTCGCCATTGCAGAAAAATGGTCCCCGTACCGTACTTATGCTTCCCTGCTCTTGTGGCGCACGAGAGATGCCGCTAAAAGGAACAACATGTATTGACAATACTGATGCATAATATATAATCTAAAAAAGATATTGAGCACTGTTCTTATTACTTTCAAAACAAGGAGGGCGACGAATCATGAATGAACCGAATACGAGACTGAACATGCTCTATGTGTTGCCGACCGCTCATGCGCATCCTATGGTTGGAACCGACGATCTTGGTCGGGTCCTATCAGATGATGGGATTAAGCGAGCGCAAGAACGAGCAAAGGAATTCAGTTTTGTTGAGGTTGAACGGGTACTTACCTCCCCCGTAATACGTTGCAGGCAAACGGCGCAGATAATCTTCCCTGGTCGGGAGTATGACGTTGTTGAGGAACTGTACGTCCCGACGGAACTCAGAAACCTATTCAATGCGAGAACAGCAACACTGCATGAATACATAGAGGATGACGCTACTGGCCAAGTTCTCTATTGGGCATGGAACGCAATGATGGGTATTCATAGAGAATTGCGCCGCCGTAAGGCCATGAACATAGGTATCATAGGCCACGCAGGATTCTCAGATGTTATTGGAGCAGTTCTATTTCCGGAACATGCAGAAGAACTTTCAAATCTTATTCTGCACAAAGCTGGAGGAATCTCAATTACACCAAGAGGGTTGATGCTACACGAGTCATGAGTACTGGCAGTTTTAAGTAACACTAGTATTGGGCGGCGGGACATTCAGTCCTGCCGCCTTTTTTATATCTGCAAGTGACAAATTAGAGATACGAAAGCGGGTTCAGATATGCGGTGAGCGTTGCCACCGGCATAGCAGCTCCGGCGCATCCGGTCTTCACTCCGCTACGATAATCGCCCAGTCGCATGATTTGCGTACCTTGCGTCGCATAGACGCCAAAGTGCAGGTGCGGACCGGTGGCGTAGCCAGTCATACCTGAGAGCCCGATCACTTGTCCGGTAGAGACGTTCTGTCCTTTTGCCACATCAATGGTTGAGAGGTGCGAGTAGAGGGTGCTTAGGCCATTAGTATGCGTCACCATCACCCATTTCCCGAAGGAGTAACAACCGCGAGCCAGATCAGTGTCCCCGGTACCAAGGATGGTTCCGGAAAGCGCCGCTTGTATTGGCGTACCGATCGGGGCGGCGATATCTATAGCGTTGTGCCCATGGTTGTTATATATCTGCGCGTTCGCTGTCGCGAACGGAGTATTACCAAAATACTGCGTGACACAGAAAAGATTCCCGAACAGAGCATTGCGCCGAGTGCAATTGAACATGAACGTTTTACTGAATGGCCACGAAAGGATCCCGGAACCGACTTTCGGAAGCAGGTTCGGGTTCACGATCAGGTTCAGTTGACCCTGAAGATTAGAGAGTTCTTGCTCGAAGGCTTTTTCGGCCGCTTGTTTTTGCGCGATAAGCTTCTGATAGTTCGACTCCTGATTCTTGGTCTGCGAGAGTAATTGTTGTTGCGCCGCCTTACTTGCGTCGACAGAACGTTTCTGAAGGGTAAGGTCGTTCTGGAGTGCGATGAGTGTCGCCTTCGTCGCAGCGACTGCATCACGATTGCTTGCGAGTTCGGTGCGCATAGTGCGCAGATGATCAATGTTATTTGAGAGAGCCCGATTAAACAATACGGTTTGATCCACTGCCTGCCAAGCATCACTGAAAGAATCCGAGGAGATGACCCGAGCGACAAACGGATCTCCTTCGATTCCCGCGATAGTACGAAGGGCTTTCCCTATCGCCTCCTGATTGGCAGTGATGGACTCCTCTTTATCGCCAATGGAGAGTGAGAGTTCCTTGATCTGCAGATTCGCTGCCGAGATCTTGTTCTGGGTTACTTTGATCTGCGCCGCGAGCTGCTTCTGAGTGAGGGTGAGGGTGCTGATGGTCGATTGAAGTGTGCTCTTTTTGGTTCCGAGCTCATCGAGCTGCTTCTGGAATGCAGCAATCTCTGCTTCAAGCGCGGCGCGCTGCTGCTTATTGGTATCGATCTGAGCCTGAATATCCGAAGCGGCATCCGCGAGAGCATAGTGCGGCGTCGCGAGAACGAGCCCCGCAAAGAGCGCGCAAATAAAGAACGGAACCCGGGAGAACGTCATCCTTCAAGTATAGCAATAGCTTTCTGCACTCGCGAAACCGATTCCGCCGGACCGAAGATTGAAATAAGCGTAAAAGGGTCGGGGGAACGCTCCTGTCCTGAGAGAGCGTAGCGCAGCGGCCAGAGTATGGCACCTCGACCCCCCTTCCCTTTTGCTTCCTCAGCATTGGCGATTGGCATAATTATTTCCTTTACTGATTCGGCAGATACGCCCTCTGAGAGGCTCTTTATGGTCTCCAAGACGCTTTCTAGGGCGCTTTTGGTCATTCCTGAGCGCTCGGAGGGTTCCTTTATGATGAGTTGACCTTGATCAAGAGTAGGCGTACTAAAAAGGCAGGATAACTCACCAGACAGCATCTCGCGGGCTTCGCTAAAAGTATGGGCCCGCTCCTTAAGAAGCGGAACGGCTTTTTTGAGCTTCGAAATATCGGGTACCGAAAAATCTCCTCGGGTAATGAAATCCTCGACTGAAAGTTGACGCATCCAATGCTGATTTACGGAAAGCAGCTTTGTCTCATCGAAACCTGCACCCGATATTTGAATGCGACTTAAATCGAAAGCCTGTATGAGTTCGTCTTTTGAGAAAAATTCCTGCTCGGTGCCGGGATTCCATCCGAGAAGTGCGAGGAAGTTCATCATCGCTTCGGGAAGGTACCCTTCATTGCGATATTCAAGGATATCTTTCGCACCATCACGCTTACTCAATTTCTTTTTACCATCGGGACTCAAGATAACTGGCATGGTCACGAATGCGGGCGGAGTCACCCCGAGAGCTTCGTAGAGAGAAAGGTATTTAGGGGTCGAGGAAATAAACTCCTCTCCTCGCATGACGTGCGTCACCTTCATTTCAATATCATCGACGATGTGTGCGAAGTTGTAGGTCGGATAGCCGTCGCTCTTTATGAGGATGAAGTCGTCCACTGCCTCCTCCCCCGCTCCGAGTCGGCCGCGAGCGAGATCGTCCCATTCGTAACGTATGATTCTCGGCGCGCGGAAACGCAAAGGCTTTGTCCCATCCCAAGTTTCAGATATCTCCGGTCGATGATCGCGAAAAAGGAACGGCCGCTTTTCTTCCTCCGCTTTTTGTCGGAACATCTCTACTTCGCTCTCCGTGTATGGATCGGGGTACGCATGTCCGGCGGCGATAAGTTTGTGTGCATAGGAACGGTAGAGATCAAGTCTTTCGGATTGAAGATAGGGTGCGTGCGGACCACCACGATCGATGCCTTCGTCCCACTCGATACCGAGCCATGTCAGGGATTCTATGATGTGTGGAATAGCCCCGGCGACTTCGCGCTCCTTATCAGTGTCCTCGATCCGCAGGATGAATCGCCCGCTATGCTTCCGAGCATAGAGCCATGAGTAGAGAGCCGTACGTATTCCACCCACGTGCATGAAGCCGGTCGGAGATGGAGCGAAACGAGTGACGACCGTGTTCATAACTCGTGTGGAAGCGCGATAGCAAGCACTTCGGTTGCAAGAATGCGAGCGGCATCCGGATCAGTGAAGCCCTCCGCCGCAGCACCCATCCGCTTGGTGAGTTCCGGGTCATTGATGATGCGCTCTATCTCTGACGTCAGGATATGCGACGTAAGGTTCTCTTCGTCGAGTACGACTGCAGCCCCTGTTTTTGCATAGGCATAGGCATTCGTGCGCTGATCATGACTTACCGACTCTGGAATCGGGATGAGTATCGCCGGCTTCTTCCAAAGACCTATTTCAGCGATGGAGTTCGCGCCCGCACGCGAAACGACAATGTTCGCAACTCCAGCCGCCCTTTGGAGTGATATTTCGGAAAGGTAGTCGATGGGATGATACCGATCCGCGTGAGAGTCTTTCCCAAGCACAACGTGCGCAATCGCCTGCACATTCTCGAAGTGCGCCTGACCTGTCTGATGGATGATATTTGCAAATGACACCAGGCGCGAGAGGGATGAAAGAATCATTTCGTTTATCTTCATTGCACCTTGAGAGCCGCCGAGAATCAGAATTGTGGGAATGTTTTCTTCAAGCTTCAGATATTGCTTGGCACCTTCCGTTTCCATTCGCATGAGCGCTTTGCGGATCGGAATACCAGTGCGTGCAATTTTATTTTGCACCCGCTCGGGAAAATATTTCGCTGCGCTTTCAAAGGAGATTGCGATTTTCGTGGCAAATTTCGCCGCGAGTAGATTCGCTCGACCTGGCTTCGCATCTGATTCATGAATGATGACGGGGATGCGGAGCAATCGGGCAGCAAGCACGGTCGGCACACTGCCGTAACCGCCTTTACTCATCACTACGTCCGGATACAGACGGAAGAGCGTGATAATCGCCGAAAGAACCCCCGCGAGGGTAATGAAAGAATCCGTGATATTTCTGAATGAGGCATAGCGACGCATCTTTCCTGCGGGTATATGAATGTAGGTGATACTGTTCTCAAAAAGAGCCTTCTCATCAAATGAGTTTGGTGCCAAATAATACAGTGAGGGCGCAATGAGACGCTTTTCTCGAACAAGGTCGTCAAGAGCTTCGGCAATAGCGATAATCGGATAAAAATGTCCGCCCGTCCCACCACCGGTAAACACTATGGTCATATCTTGATTGTATCAGTTATCAGGCCTTTTTATGAGCAGCGACATTCAGGATGAAGCCACACATGACCAGGACGGCCACCAATGCGGTCCCGCCATGAGAGAGGAACGGGAGCGGCAGACCAGTGAGCGGAATGATGCTGAGCATCGCTGAAATATTGATAAATGCCTGCAGAATAATGATGAAAGAGAAGCCAAGTGCGAGCGATCCGCCGAAGAGGTCGTGTGAATTCCCGGCTATCACGATGCCACGCGCCGCGAGAGCCATAAAGAGCGAAAGCAGGATAAGCGTACCGATAAATCCAGTCTCCTCAGCGAATACTGCAAAGATCGAGTCCCCTTCCGGCTCCGGCAGATAATTGAATTTCCCTACGCTTTGACCAAGTCCTCTACCAAAAAGACCCCCCGAACCGATTGCGATCAGGGACTGCTGTATCTGGTAACCGCTACTCAGGGAATTTGCTGAGGGATTGATAAACGTTCTAACTCGCTCGAGTACGTAAGGGCGCACAAGAATGACAATACCGAGCGCAAAAATAGCTCCGGCTACGAGAATGCCGAAATCACGCCACGGCGCCCCTGCGGCGAAATACATTACGGTACCTGTGGCAAGTATGAGAATCATCATCGAATTGTTCGGCTGTGCCGCCAACAGAATGACTGGAGCGGCAAGCAAAGCAAGAAAAGGAAACATTCCTTTTCTTGGGTTTGAAAGTTGTCCCGCATGGGATGAAAGCCACCATGCAAGAATGATCACGAACCCGATTTTCAGGAATTCCGCTGGCTGCACCGTCGTAAAACCAAGGTCTATCCAGCGAGTAGCTCCGTTCGCACGAAGTCCGATACCCGGTATGAATACCACCGCAGTAAAGAGAATCGTCATACCATAGATATAGGGCGCAAAACGCTTTACGCGCGCGAGGGGCACCGCACGTACAAAGAAAAGTAGTAGGAACCCAAGTCCCAGCCCGAGGCCTCCTTGCAGCATGATATCTCGTGAGATTGAGCTGCTCTCGCGAGCCAAAAGTCCGAGCTCTGCTGAGGCAAAAATAGCAAAGCCCGCAAGGGCAATTGCGAATACGAGCATGAGGAAAATGCGGTCGCCGGAAACGGATTTTTTCATAGTTACTTAAGCAACGCTATGGTCATACCGACCACTGCGCACACGATAGAGATGATCCAGTACCGCATAGTAACCTTGTAGGACGGCCAACCAATAGCTTCAAAGTGATGATGGAGTGGGGCGATGCGAAATATTTTTTTCCCGCGCAGTTTTTTCGAAACGACCTGCATGACATTTGAAACGACAGTTATCACGAGTAGAAATGCGATGATGGGAAGCGCTGCAACGCCATATCCGTTCCCAAGCGTGTCAGTCATAAAGGCTATCACTGCAAGCGTCATGGTAAGACCCATCGTGCCGGTCTCAGTCATCCAGAAGCGCGCTGGCGGAATATTGAACCAAAGAAACGCGAGGATGGCGCCAGTCACGGTCGCTGAAAAAGCAGCGACATTGAACTGGCTCTGAAAATACGCAATGCCGGCATATGCCATGAAGGCTGAACTAAGTACTCCGCCTGCGAGACCGTCGATACCGTCGATGACCCCTCCTGCGTACAATCCGAGAGTAATCAACACGAAAAACGGAATAACGAGTATACCGAGCTCAAGAGTCCCGTCGGCCGGAATTCCAATGGCAGTGACACCGAGTTTTGCATAGAACCACCATCCGATAAAAGACGAGATAATCGTGACGAAAAGGAGTCGCGTACGCAGGCGCACACCTTTCTCGCCTGATGGTTGGATATCGAGCAGGTCATTTATAAATCCCATACCGGCTCCGGCCAAGAGCGTAAAAAGCGGTATCCACGTCTGACTGCGAGTTAAGAAATCAAGTTTTTCGGTCAGAGGCGATGGTACGAATCGTGCTAGCAGCCATGTGCCGACCGTTACGAATACGACGCTCACCCAAATGAGGATGCCGCCCATGCGCGGCGTCGACGTCTCAGTATCTGTCCGGAGTTTTTCAAATTCAACTGCGGTTGAGCCGTCCAGAGCTGTCTTCCCTTTCACTTTCTTCCATACGCGGAATTTATACAGGTAGTGGGTGAGCAGGGGCGCAAAAAGAATTCCGATTACGAATGCAGCGGTTGCCGGAATAAAAACCTTGATGAGGTTTGAGGTGATCATAGAGACTGCACGCCCGCGAAATGTGCGAATGTAGCGGCAATAAGCGTGGTACTGTCAGTAAAACGAGCCTTCATCGAAGAACCGAGGACAACTACTGCGACCGGATGGTTAATACCAACATCAAAGACGAGTACGAGATTCCCGCCCGCAAGATCGGTAAAACCCGTTTTGGAGAGTCTGAGACCGGGAATAGTATCGACTATCGGGTCGGTATTCTTCACTTTGAAGGCTGTGCCGCCCTTCGACACAGCTTCCGCAAAGTTCTGAGTCGTCGCTGCTGCGATACTTGGGGATTTCTCCGCGAGAGTACCCGCAAGACGAGCGAGATCGCGGGCAGAACCATAGCCTCCTGAAACCGCAGTCGTCTCATCGAGGCCGTTGCCATTGACTGCATATGTTTGCGACAGATTAAGTGCCGCAGCCGCCCCCGCAAGTGCTTCTTGTTGCGAACGATTCTCACGGAGCGCAGTTGCGCTTGCGATTGCGGCCGCGCCATCGTTTAGAGATGCAACGAGCGTAAGGCGAGCCAAATCGTTAAGTGTAAATGTCTGCCCTTCTCGAAAGGCGTGCGGGCCTTCAAGATGTGTTGCTTCGGCAGTAATAGTTATTGGCGTGCTCGGCGCAAGTTCGGTGAGCGCAGCATAGACGGTGAGGAGTTTGGTGAGTGAGGCGAGAGGAAGTTGTGCATCAGCATTTTTTTCATACAGTGTTTTTCCCAGAGCAAGGTCGTAGACAATCGCCGCTTTCGCCTCGAGCGGCACCTGCGCAAACGCGTCCGGTGGAGTAGATGTCGCGACCGTAATCGACGGTGGCGGGATCTCTTGGGGTGCAAGTGGTATGAAAAGAAAAAGTGCAAGAAGACCTGAAGCAAATAAAAGTGCGATGCCAGTTTCGCGCATAAAGCGAGTACGTTCGGCAAGTTTCTGAAGGTCAGCGGTTTCCATGTCGTAATTTATGCAGAAATATTTTCTGCATCTGCATGCGCCGTCTCCTCTTCAACAACTGCTGCGGCGGTCGCCTTGAGTTCTTCAGCACGAGGAAGCTCGCTCGCACGGGAGATGCCTAAATGAGAGAACGCCTCAGTGGTGAGGGCGTAACGAACACGCCGCTTGTCCTTCTCATCCTCCTTCCCTTCTATAAGGCCGCGCAAAAGAAGTGTGCGGAGCGATGCTGAGGAATTGACGCCGCGCACCCAATCGATCTCCCCTCTGGTCGCCCCCTCTTGATACGCGATGACCGAAAGAGTCTCAAGACTTGCCGAGCCGAGGTCGCGTGAGAGCTCGCTTTCGCGAAGCTTTTTGACAATACTAGCCGCCTCGGGAGAAGTACGTAATTCCACCTCCGTCGCCGTTTCTACAAGTGCAATGCCGCTTCCTTTGAGTAAATTAACGAGTGCTCCAAGTACAACGGCAAGCTCCCCTTCTTTAAGGTCGAGAAGTGTCGCCAAACGCTTCTTTTCAAGAGGTTCTCCCGAGGCAAAAAGGAGTGCGTGGACAGCAGCTGGAGGAGTGAGCATTCACCTAGTATATCGTGCCCCTCCCCTAGGGCAACGTATATCCTTGGGGATGGGGTCAACCTTATGGCAACACGAATTTTACCGTGCGGAGTTTAATGTTAGGGGCATTTACATCTGGATTTGGCTTAAAACGAAAAACAGAAGCAGTGAGAGTTTTTGTTGGCTCGTCAAAGGCGAAATCATAAGCATAGGAAATCATACCGAGCCATTTTGTCGCATACGTTTCCGATGATGATAGAGTGGAACCAGGAATTGTTAACAAATCGACCCCGCCTTTTTTGTAGAAAACAAGATCAGATCCATTTGCACTTATTATGTAGCTACTGCTTTCAATAGCGCCATCCATATCGTATAAGCCACCCAGTCTTTTCAGAGAGGTTATGTCGTGGATACTTAAGCCCACACTTTTTGCAGTACTAAGGTTAAACGCCACTGTCTTATCATCATAGTACTTTATTTTGTATGAATTCTCGGAGGAGTACTCTAAGATCATCCTGTTTACTAAAGACTTTTCATAATCTGTTGGGCTATGTGTATCCGACAAAATAGTAGCTGCTATGGGTAGTTGCTGTGATGTCGCCTGCACATCAGAGTTTGCAGTCGTGGGTTGAGTATCTGGCTTGGTCTGTAAATACGCATACGATCCCCCGCCGATGAAGAAAATGGCGATGAGAATGAGAAGTAGAGGAACGATAATAAATCCTTTGCATGGGGCGTTCATTTTAAGTTGGAATTAGGTTCGCACCTTCTCGAGGCGTACGATACGGCGTTCGTGGTCGATAATTGTAAGAGCATCTTTATCTGAAGCGTGAAGCACCGATGTTACATCATCTTGAATATCAACAATCTGATTGTGGAGTTTCGTTTGTCCGCGTTGCAAATCGCCAAGACGAGTATCGATGCCATCCATACGATCATTCATTGTCCGAGAACGCAGATCGACTTGATCGGTTTTGTTTTCAACTTGATCAATTTTGTTTTCAACAAGAGTGAAGCGTTCGTTCATAACAGCAAGAATCTCGCCAAGCGTCGGTTCTTTAATTTCTTTGGATTTCTTTTCGCTTCCCTTCATGCGGACAAATATACCACGCGCTAATGCATCGACTTATCCACTTACCCGTATCGCGGGACGGAGGCGGGTGCGGTGTGTCGATATAGGCGTCACACTGTCGAGTGCGCAGTCCCCTCCTCTAGGGCAACGTATATCCTTGGGGACGTAGTAATGTCCTATGGCAGTTTAAAGTGCACAGTTCTGTCTCTTGGAAAACCCGTAGCCTGAAAGTTGTTTTTAAAAACGTCTGCAGTAACCACTTTAGCTAAGTCATCAATTGCTATCTCATGAGTGCAAACAGAATCTCTGCACCAGGACTCATATGTCTCTGGTTCTGATAAAACAGAATCGGGGACCATCTGGAAATTAAGAGCACCTTTTTTGTAGAAAAGCAGAAACTCTTTGGTTGTAATAACATGAGCAGGGAACTTTTCTTTTGGCACAGCAAGGACTATATAATTCTCACTTTCATTATAGTTAGCGATTGAAGGTAAGTCAGTTCGATTCAACTGCTTTAGAGTATTGATGTCATATATAAAAATTACCAGGCTGGAATGATTTTGAAAAGGAATATTAAACACAACTGTTTTTTCGTCATAATACTTTAAATTTATGAGATAGTTCTCCAAACTCGATGGGCTGCCTGGGTCATCATAACCCAGATTTTTCATTTCAGGCAAAGATTTAATTTTTTGTATCAATACCTTCTCGTAATCCGTTCGATCGTTATAACCTTGATCGCTTGCATCCAATAAAATGTGAGCAGCGACAGGAAGTTGTTTAGTCTGCAAATACGCATACGACCCTCCGCCGATGAAGAAGATGGCAACAAGTATGAGGATCAATGGAACAATAAATCCTCGCTGCAAAGTTTTCATACTCTGAAGTATATCATCCATACCGCGGGACGGAGGCGGGGGCAGTGTGACTAATGCGAATATCGCCATGGACGTCGTACTGTTCAGCAGCGACCGCGCCTTGCTTCACAAGCTCAAGGAGCGCAAGGAAAGAGACAATAATCTCTACTTTTTCGCCCGCACTTCCGGCAAAATCTTTAAAGGAAAGTGTTAACGCGCTTTCGACTCGTTTCGCAAGCCGACCCATCATCTCCTCGATAGTTACCAGAGGCTTCACACGCACTTCAGGAAGCTCTTTAACTGCTTCGCGTGCTGAAAGAATGCGAGAAAGAGCTTCGGCAAGTGCCGCTACAGAGAGGTCGCGAGAAGGCGCAAACGTGATTTCCGGAGGACGCTCCCCTGCTCTCACCATGACTCTTTTCCCAAAAATGCGAGAGAGTTCGCGTGCCGCTGCACGCACTTTCTCATAGGCCGCCAGCCGTCGTTTGAGATCGTCGACATCTGCACTCTCTTCCTCGGTCAACTCGAGGTCAGGAATGAGGGATTTCGATTTGATGAGAAGAAGCGTCGCGGCAATCTGAATAAAATTTGCTGTCTCTTCGACTGGAAATGTCGACTGGGCGCGCACATGCTGAATATAATCCTTGGTGATGTTGGCGAGCGCGAGGTCGTTCACGAGGAATTTTCGCGCTTCGATAAGATCGAGAAGCACTTCGAACGGACCCTCGTAGGAGCCGGTTTTTATTGAAAATCCCGTTTTTGGGGCTATGGTTTCCATTGTTCGATAAATCGCACGAGGAGCCGAACAGGGGCTCCGGCAGCACCCTTCGCCAGCTCATCGCCCGGAGCGGAGGTCATACGGGGGGCGATGTCGAGATGCGCCCACGGACATTCTAACTCTTTTGCAAATTGCCAAAGAAACATTCCCCCTTCAATCGCACCTCCGTAGCGGCCAGAAGTACCGCTTCCTGCGTTCGCCAGATCAGCAAATGTTCCTTTCACGCCATCTTCGTATTCATCCCAGAGCGGAAGTCTCCATACATAGTCGCCCGAAGCCTCCCCATCATGATAAATTTTTTCTGCAAGAGTGTCGTCGCGAGTGAGGAGAGCGCTTGCGTGGAGACCGAGCGCAGAAAGCGCAGCTCCAGTCAGAGTTGCTACATCGATGACAACTGATGGCTTAAATCGTTTCGCATACGTAATCGCATCCGCGAGAATGAGTCGACCTTCCGCGTCAGTGTTTAGTACCTCTATTGTTTTTCCGGAAAGAGATTTCAAAATATCTCCTGGGCGATAGGCATTGTTGCCGGGCATGTTTTCAACAGATGGAATAAGACCAATGACTGACGTCTTCAGTTTCAATCGTGCGGCAAGCGCCACAGCATGAATGACCGAAGCGGCTCCCGACATGTCCATATGCATTTCATAGATACCGCTCGAGGATTTGAGATTGAGTCCACCACTATCGAAGGTTACGCCCTTACCTGCGAGCACAATTGGAGCACCCTTCCCACCTCGGTATTCAAGAATTGTAAAAGTAGGAGGCTCTGTGGATCCTTTTGCAACACCAAGAAGAGCCCCCATACCGAGCTTCTTCATCTCTTTTATTCCCAATATGGTGACTTTGACCGGCAGGCCTTTCACTGCTTCTTTTGCGGCCTTTGCAAGCGATGTCGGAGTTATGTCTCCTCCGGGGGTATTTGCGAGTGTCCGACAAGCATTTACCGCCCTTCCAATTTCTTGGCCTTTCTCTATAGCTTTTTCAATTGCAGGGGAAGATTTCCCATAGAGGAGTATCTCTTCTACAATATTCCATCCCTCCTTCGGCCCCGTCTTAAAGATATTGAATTCAAAGTTGGCCATCTCGAAATTTTCAGCCGCGAGCTGCGAAATATATTCCGGTGAAATATTCACTGGATTTTTAAATAATTCCAGAATAGTGTCGAATTGAATTGCTATTTTTTTTGATTTATTCGATTTCGCGGCGTTTATGACAGAGCGACAAAGCAAGATGAATTTGCGAGCGCTCATGTCAGCAGGCATTCCAACTTCAAGCGTCTCTACGCCATCTTCTTTTACGAGACGTTTTGTTCCCTTGGATTCCTTCTTAATTCGAATGCGCACGTATTCTTTCGGCGCATCTTCGATGTTTCCTTTTTTGAGAGTAAGCTTCATTCCATTTAATTCTCGACACTATCTGCTGAATTGTCTGAGAGAAGTTGGTCGATGCGATTAATGTCGCGAGGGAAGAGTGCTGCCTCCTTCACATTCGCAAGCCCGAGCATTTTCTGAGTGAGGCGCTCAAGGCCCATACCCCATCCGCCATGCGGCGGCATGCCAAATTTAAATGCCTGGAGATAGTACGAGAATTTTTCCGGATCAAGTCCTTTCATTTTGATGCCCTCGATTAAATTGTCGTAGTTGTGACGACGTTGGCCACCGGTCGTGATTTCAACTCCGCGGAATAGGAGATCAAAGCTATTGGTGAAGCCCGGATCATTGGGGTCTTCATAGGTGTACATCGGTCTTTTGTCGACCGGATAATGTGTAATGAATATAAAATCGCTCCCCTTCTCCTTCTTTGCCCATTCGCACAACCAGCGCTCGTCTTCGGGTTCGAGGTCGGGTTCCGCGCGCTTATCAGCACCAGTCTCTTTGAAGATGAGTTCCTGGGCTTCGCGCAGCTTCATAATCGGTACCGTTTCAGGGATTGCTGGAAGCTCTGCCCCGACAAGAGCGAATTCTTTGGAGCAGGTGTTACGCAGGTGTTCAATAATATGCCGCATGAGGCGGGTTTCGAGCACCATGATGTCGTGGTGGTCCTTAATGAATCCCATCTCGACGTCCATCGACGTGTATTCGTTCAAGTGACGAGTGGTCGCGTGCTTCTCAGCGCGGAAGACATTACCAATGGTATAGACGCGCTCAAAGATGCCGACCATGATCTGCTTGTAGAACTGCGGCGAGGTGCCAAGGTGCGCAGTCTTACCATAGAAATACGGTACCGAGAACACATTCGCTCCGCCTTCAGCATCGTCCCCAGTAAGCTTCGGTGATTGAAATTCGGTGAATTTTTCGCTATCGAGGAATGTGCGGTACGCTTTTACGATCTCAGCCTGAACTTTGAATGTGGCGCTGGCTTGTGGTCGCCTGAGCGTAATTGGCAAGTTGTCGAGATAGGTATCGAGATTGAGTTCAGCGTCTTTATCAAATGGCAGCACTTCTGAAGGTGACAAGACTTCGATGGTTTTCACTTCGAGTTCAATATCGCCGTTTTGTTTTCCGGCCTGTATATTTTTCTCTGGGCGCTTATTAACGACGCCTTCCACCCGGATGACGGACTCGACTCGCAATTCTTTGGCTACATCCATTCCAGCGCTTCCTGGCAGAACGACGCCTTGCACTTTCCCACTGCGGTCGCGGAAATCAAAAAAGACCATCTTCCCTTGGTCACGACGCACGTCCACCCAGCCGGAAATGGAAACTGTCTCACCGACATGCGCGCCAAGATCGCCAATAAACGTTCGTTCTTGCATATAGCATATAAAATAGCACACCCCCGCCATATTTTGGCGGGGGTGTATTTTGAGGCTCTTTCATGTCTGCGGTAGTGCGCGTAAAAGGAATTCCTTGAAATTCTGACCAAAAATGTGAGTGTTCGGATTTTCTCTATCAAGGTCTGTGACTATCTCGGAATAACTGCGGTGACCACCGTTCGTGCAAACACCGATCTTCTGCCAACTCCTCATCATTTTGAAGGCGTGTCTCGCATGCCGCATGAACTCGTCACAATTAGTATACGGAATACCGACGTAGCCATCTATGTGAGAAAGTCTTCTCAATAAAGTGTCGGTCAGATCCTGACAGCAGAACGACTGCCTATAGCACCCTGAATAACTTGCCATCGGCTTCATGGGCAATTTCTCGCTTAGGATAAAGTCGAGTACTTCCTTCGCGGTTATATACCCCAGGCCCGATAGGTCAGGTATGATTTTGCATCCGCTCATCCATCCGAGAAGGTCTTTCCCTTTACTCGTTAATCCGCCGGTGCCTCGAACGCCACAGCCATATTGTTCCTGTTCAGTATGAGCGATGGACATGACCCCTATGCCATACCCTCTCAGTTTTTGCATGCGCCAAAGCGTCATACCATCTGGTGGATATCGCAAGCCGAGGAGTAAATTAGTTTTTTCGTCAGCAATAAGGTCTGCTCTCCTCCGTACAATTCGAATCATGGGATTTCCGAGTGCACGGAAGAAGAGACTTTCCTGTGCTCTGCATACTTCATCGAAATCCCACAGAGGAAGCTCTGAGAGTCCTGTCAGGTGCGCGAGAGATGGTCCTGGTCCGCCAGGAGATACTGAGTGCGCCATTGAATCGGCGAAACACGGGATTACTTCTCGAACGAGACAAGATACTTCTCTTGAGACTTGAGCGTTCATCCGAACCTCCTTTCACTAGAATAACTGAGTTTATAAAGTACCAGTCCGAGCAGCACAGTATCATACTATTATCGAAAGTCAAAAAGAAACGACCGGAATCCTGAGGAGGATTCCGGTCGCACGTGTGTAAGTACAAAGAGCCTTAACAAGATCATCTTTCAACCAGACCATTTTTGGAGGGACGCCAGAAGACGAGAAGATCGTCTGGCTCTATCTCGGTATCATCCCGTCCAGGCAAGCTGTCGAGATACTCTATTCCGCAGTGATTCAGTACTACGAAGTTGCGCGACCAACCCTTCTTATCAGCAATTCTCCCAAGCGAAGTGACTCGAAGGACTTCTTCTTGCGGCTGGCCTTTGTATTGCCACCGCAGTTCTGGACCGACGTCAGCATAACAACCCCAGAGTCCTTGCTTGAGCGCGCCGTCACAAACATCCTTAAGAAATGCTTTTCTTGTGAAGCCAAGCTCTCTGGCTGAAATCTTCACCAGATGCATTTCCATTTCTTCAGTAACGAGCGTGTAGCTCTCTCGCCCCATCAGGCTTTTTGCTCCTGAGCTGATGACGCAATCGGAAGAGATGATTTTGCACTGAAGAACGTCCGGATACTTATGTGTGCCGACCTTGATGGTCATCCAGGCCTTGAAACCAGTTGGTTCTGTATTGGGAGGTATTCCGTGACGGAGCAACCCTTCATCGACCCTCTTCAACATCTGTACAGTGGCATCACACATAGTCTCCCCTCCTTCAGGCAATTGCCCGTGTATAGTATGGCGATACATAGCATCAAAGATCTGCCTGATTAAAAGTATACGTTTACTTACGTATGTGTCAACACGACCCCTCGGGGGGGGGATATACTACGCCACGCCGATCGCTTTGCGCACCAGCTCCATCTTCGCTTCGCTTACAGCTCGTGCCTCTCGCTTCCCTTTCTCAAGAATCGCGTCCACGATGCTTGAATCATTCTTGAGCTCCTCGTACTTCGCGCGAATAGGCGCAAGATAGCGGTCGAGGTCGTCGATAAGCAACTCTTTGAGTATCTTATATTTGCCGCGATGTTCTTCGTAGAGCGGCGCCAGCTCTGCTTCGCTTCGGACGAGCCGATGGATCTGATACACGTTTTCAGGACGATCGCCGGAGGAGTCGGTCACGATATTCATAACGCATCTCGCGAGCTCGTCGTGCGAAGCAAAAAGCGGAATGACGTTGCCGTAGCTTTTGCTCATCTTCTGCCCGTCGGTGCCGGGGACGACGGCGACTTCCGGCATGATATACGGCTCGGGGAGTTTAAAAATGTCGGTCTTATAGACGCGATTAAATTTCTCTGCAATGTCGCGCGCATATTCGATATGCTGCTTCTGGTCGGCGCCGACCGGCACGATAGCGGCATCATAGAGCAGAATATCGGCAGCCATGAGCACAGGATAGTTGAATGTGCCGACGGTAATTTCTTTATTCTTCGCCTCGGCATCTTTGTAGGCATGCGCGCGCATTAAGTACGGCATCGTCGTGATAGTGTCAAAAATCCAGCAGAGCTCGGTGTGTGCAGGCACATCTGACTGCTTGAAAAACACGACCTCTTTCGGGTCAAGGCCGATGGCGATATAGGCCATCACGAGCTCGCGAGTGCGGCGGCGCATCTCCTCGGCATCTTGCATCGTGTTGAGGGCGTGGTAGTCAGCGACGAAAATAAAGCACCGGTACTTCCCTTCTTTCGTCAACTCGACGAATTGGCGCATCGCACCGAAATAGTTTCCGATATGCAAATCCCCAGTTGGCTTCACGCCGGAGACAAGGACGGGCTTCGCGTTGGACATGGGACTACGATACCACAAAAATAAATAAATGTTGTCCCGACCGAAGTAAAGATTTTTCCTTTAAAAATTCTTGCGCGGCTGAAGAAAAAGAAAAACGGCAACGGGTTTTATACCCCGTTGCCGTCTCAAAGATTCAAAATCAGAATCTGAGGGTTCGTAATCTCTGAACTAAGCGACAAAGATTCCCGCGGTATAGAGAGCCTCGACCAGCTTTTTCCTGTCCGGATTGAACTCGAACATTTTTCCCCGGATTTCTTTTCCCGTGAGAGTCATTCCGCCAGCACTAAACTTAGAGTTGGGGCGATGGAGCGCATCATACACATCTGCAATCGCGACGATACGCGCATATTCGCGAATAAGAAGCTTTGTTGTTTCGCGGTATTGGTGAAGAAATGGAGGAAGCGTTTCGGGATAACCATTTTCCTGAAACCTGTGATGCCAAATCATAATTTCCGCGGTTATATCAAAACGTCCGCGAAGCAATCGATACCCGTCCGTTACATGTTGCTGAATTTCCTTTTGATCAAGGTCTGTCCAGCTCCCGGTCTTTCCGAGTACTTTCAAGAGCGTCTGGCATTTCCCAAGATCGTGCAGGGTTCCGGCAAAAAATAAAGGCTTCTCTTCATGGTACACGAATTGACCAATGCGTCGCGCAAGCAATCCCACCCGAAGAGAATGTAGGTAATGGAAATGCGTGACCGGACCTTTATCCCGTAACGGGGCGAGCAAAGACTGAAGGTGGGTCTGATTGGTCTTACTGATCCCGAGTTCTTTACAAGCTTCCCAAAAGTTCTGTTCCACCAAGACTTCAGATGTCGACATAACAAGCCTCCCCTCAATTGATTTTGATCCATTGCTTCAATGGACAATGTTCTATACGCAACAATACATTATCATTCTATATAGTCAAGTGCGTCGGGGAGGACCATGAGTACATGTTTCGAAGCTTACAGCTTCAGTACATCTTGCGGTTGTTTTGCTTCAGGGAAGCGCAAAACACGCTCGCAAGGTCTTCGAATCCTTCACGCACATCTCCCAGATGTGCTCCAACGCACAAAGCGAGCATAGCGAGATTTGTGCGCCGTATGGCACGAGATTAGAACGGCGTTGAGTGTTTAGACTGGCTGCGTTGGTACGACGTGGGGACCGAACTAAGAGGATCTAGTCTAGAGACACGTAAGTAACCACGTAACCGCCCCAACCACAGTCACCTATGGTATCTGGGCCGATGTTTCCCTCAACTTTAATTGTATCCCCTATGATATTGAAATAAATTGGGGCAAGGCTCATGGCGCCCTCCCATACTGCAACTGAATTTTCTACAGGCTGATGTTTTAGCTTCATCACCTCCACGTTTTCCCCTCGTGAATTCTTCTCAAAAGATATCTCTTTACAGAAAGTCTCTCGATTATAGTGCGAATATATATCCTTTATGCTTGACTGCAATGTATCAATTTTCACTTGAATCGTGTTGATTTGCCAGAAACCGGCAAAAATAGCGAGTGCGGTAAGAATTACAACTAAGTTGTTGTGGTTTATTTCCTCCCCACACATCAACCAAATTTTCTTAATCAATCTCATAATTTCTTTAAGGAATTTATTTACTGCCGTATACATGCTGATTATTAGAACATGAAAAACCTTGGCTGGGTGTCTGGTGCGACGTGGGAACCTTTTTATATCCCGAAAATTTTAGCAATCGTTGCTAAACTAAGTCCACATGATATTCCAATCTCAACAATATTTTTGACAATGTCACTTATATTTTTTGTCCCTTTAAGCGCTTCGCCTAATTTGTTAAGAAAACTCCGTTCTGACGTACCTTCGGGATAACCAGCCTTCTTCTCAGCAATAATCATAGCCATGTCTACAACCATAGTTTGTTGCTGTTCTTGGCTTTGAACCTGTGTTTGGTAGGTATTGATTGTAGTGTTAGGCGAATTCGTTACATTTCTTTCATCTGAGAAATATTCTGCGTTGATTCTATTAATTAAACCGCTCAATTTACCTACATAATCTTGAGTCTTTATGAGTGTGAAATACGATCGATTTATTTCTTCACTTTGAGGTTGAAGTTTAAATTTATTGTAATCAACTCCTGTTAAGGTGTTAAGTTCATCAATTGCAGAATTATATTGATTCCATATTTGAGCGTCATAAATGTCTCTTGATTTCCCTGGATCTGGAGCAACAGAAAGATACCCTCGAAGCTCCTCCAGTATTGGTCTTACGTTGGATTTATTGTCCATGGATGAATTCATCGAGGAACGGGGAGACCTAATTTCTGAAGTGGGAGATAGCCAAAATAATACTGACAGCCGACTGAGTTTATGTAGGTAAGAACATCTTTGTATTCTGAACGGTTAAACCAGTCGCTAAGAATGTAGATATACTCGACTTCGTAATTAAGGGGCGCGAAGAGTCGCTGATACTGCTTTTTCTTGAAGTCGCACGTCTGGAGTTTCTCATCAACGGAACCGGCAACCCTTTGGAACTTGATTTCGAGAATGAACATCGTGTTATTCACAATGACATAGAGTGCCTCGTCGGGAAGTAATTTTTTAGAAAAGATTTCTGAGTGGTGCACCCCTTGGCTTTCTAGAAACTTATAAAGGCTATTCTTTCTATAGCTTCGTGCTACTTCTTTCCCTTTGTAAGAAATGACGTGCCCCTCTACAGAATATCCAGGAGTCTTTGAAAGAAGATCTAGAATGTCTTTTTCTTTCTCAAAATTTAGACCCGTCAACGTGTTTCCGCCACCTTTGCCGCCTGTAATCATACACTTAAATCTTTAAATCGTTTGATTGATAAATCGAGATAATCCTTTTCCATGTCGACGCCGATAAATTTTCTATCATTCATGGCGGCGGCAATACCAGTCGTTGAGCTACCAGTGAACGGATCAAGTATCACATCGCCCTTATCAGTGCTAGAAAGCACAATGCGCTTGAGCAAATCAAGTGGCTTTTGTGTCGGATGCTTGCCGTATTTCTTTTCAGCTGGGCGGGGCGTACCCATTGACCATACCGAGCGCATTTGAAGATTCGGCTTCTTTAGTTGATCTTCTGGCCACTCTCCTTCTTTCATAAGCTCATAATTAAAAGTGTGTTTTGCTTTCTTGTCTTTTCTCGCCCAAATGATCGTCTCGTGGCTCGCCGTGAAGAAGCGGCAACTTAGATTCGGTGAAGCGTTTGGCTTGAACCAAGAAATATCATTGAGAATGTGATAGCCGAGTGATTGAAGTGCATGACCACATTGGTAAATTGAATGGTAAGTACCGCTCACCCAAAGCGTACCTTCTGGCTTCAAAACTCTTCTGCACGCTTCAAGCCAACGATAATGAAAAGCATAATCATCTTCAAAGCCCTTGCTCACATCCCATCCCCCTTTATTGACACTGACCATACGACCGGCGTGCACGCTAAATCCGCCATTCGAGAGATTGTAGGGAGGATCTGCAAAAATCATATCGATCGAATTCTCTGGCAAATTATTTAGAAGTTCGATCGAGTCCCCGTTATACAGAACAAAGTCGCCTTTCTGAAAATAGGGTCGCATTGCAACCGAGGAGAGAATTTTGGGTCGAGAAGAAATTTCCATTGCCTTTATTCTAACACTTAGATTCTGAAGTAAAAACAACCCTCGCTCTGCCGCTCCATTCCTTTTCCAAAGAAATCCCCCCGCCAAAAAACAAAGCATAGAGAGCGGCAGGGCTCGGGGCCGCCGTCCGCG
>CAYIMJ010000007.1:0-22711 GCA_964364605.1 uncultured Candidatus Saccharibacteria bacterium
AGCTCGCACTCCATAGCGGACTTACGGCGGATGAACAAGCGCGCATTGCTTACCTCAATCTCCTCACTATGAAGCCAATTCTCTATGCGCTCAATAAGAAGAGTGGGGGTAAAAATCTCGATGAGCTTAATGACGGTCGCGCAGAACGAGCGTTTGAACTCATTAAGACGCTTGGCGGACGCTACATATTTCTGGATGCTGCGACAGAACGCGAATTGAATGATGTCGCAGATGCGGATCGCATGGGTTTCCGTGAGGAACTTGGAGTATCTGAGGATGGTCTTGCAGGACTCATTCGTGGTGCGTACGAGACGCTTGGTCTTATTTCATTCTTTACGACCGGCACCGACGAGACGCGTGCGTGGACGATTAAAGAGGGTAGTACTGCGCCCCTCGCCGGTGCGGCTATTCATAATGATTTTCTAGAGAAGTTTATTCGCGCCGAGGTCGTTTCCTATGACGATCTTATTGCCGCAGGGAGTTACGCGGCCGCCCGTGAAGCAGCAAAGGTGCGTATCGAAGGGAAGGAATACATCGTCAAAGATGGTGACGTGATGGTGTTTTTGCACGGATAGGTACTCCGCACGGCAAGTGATTTTTGAGCCGTATAATTTTCTGCTGAAAATTTACTCTGCCTCGCACCGTCGTGTTCCGGACGCTCAAAAATCACTTGCCGTGCTCCGCCCACGATGAGTTCGTTCGTTGTATTTTGCATGGTATAATGCGGGTCTATGGATAAACCAAAAACAACACCTAAGGATTTCTTTCTATGGGCGGGAGCAATCATCACGTTCTATTGGAGCGTCATCGCCACTATCCTCCTCATTTTTGAGTACATAAACTATACGTTCCCTAACCCCCTTAGCTACCTGCCGGTCAATCCCTACGATAGCGGCATCAGCTATGAAATGGCGTCGATTATCGTTCTTCTTCCGATCTATATGCTCCTCGTGCGACTTATACGGAGCGATGCCATCCGCGACTCTTCCCGGAACGAGATCTGGGTGCGTCGTTGGGCGATCTTGCTGACACTCTTCCTCGCCGGTGTGGCAATAGCAGTGGACCTCATTACGCTCCTCACCACGTTCCTTGGCGGAGAAGAACTGACGACGGCGTTCTTACTCAAGGTGCTCGTTATCTTGCTCGTCGCGGCAGGAGTGTTCATGCACTTTATCGCTGATCTGAAAGGGTACTGGGATACGTTCCCTATGCGGAAGCGTGCGGTAAGCATCGGCGTAGCGGTTCTCGCTGTCGCTGTCATAGGCGCGGGATTCTTCATTGTTGGTACGCCGGCACAAGCACGTCTCGCACGATTTGATGTGCAGAAAGTGAACAATCTGTACGACATTCAGAATAGAGTCATCAATTATTGGCAGCTGAAGCAGAAGTTGCCCGGGGCAATCACTGAGCTTGCGGATCCTATTAAGTACGGACCTTTGCCGCTTGATCCACAAACAGGAGAGTCCTACAAATATGAAGCCACTGGGAAACTCACCTTCAAGCTCTGCGCGACATTCAATGCGCAGAGCCGTGAAAATCAGTATGCATATAGTGCTGTCCCAAGTGTAACTTCCGAGCCCATGGTTCCTGTGCGAGTAGATGAAAAGATGGCAGCAATGACACAAGACGACTGGCAACACGGCAGTGGTGAGGTGTGTTTCGACCGGACTATCGACCCGATCCTCAACCCGCCTTTCACAAAGTAAGGTCCACTCTTCTGATTCGGGCACTACCGAACATTAGGAACTATGGCATACGATCACCGAGAAATAGAGAAAAAAGCCCAAGAGAAATGGGGTGGTCTCGATCTTTATTCGGCGGATCTTAAAGATGAATCAAAAGAGCCGTACTATCTCCTCTTCGAATTCCCCTATCCTTCAGGCGATCTGCACATCGGGCACTGGTACGCGTATGCGATAACCGATGTCTACGCGCGTATGCTTCGTATGCGCGGGAAGAACGTCCTGTTCCCGATAGGGTTCGATGCATTCGGTTTGCCAGCGGAAAATGCCGCGATGCGGAATGGCGCTGATCCGGCTGCGTGGACAATGGCAAATATCGAGCGTATGAAGACGCAGATACGCTCGATGGGAACCTCAGTGGATTGGTCAAAAGAAGTAATCACGTGCGACCCGAGCTACTACCAGTGGACGCAGTGGCTCTTTGTGAAGCTTTTTGAACACAAACTTGCCGAGCATCGTGAGGCGGCGGTCAAGTGGTGTCCGAAGGACCAGACTGTGCTCGCAAATGAGCAAGTTGTCGATGGATGCTGTGAGCGCTGTGGTACGGCGGTAGAGGAGAAGCATCTGACGCAATGGTTTCTCAAGATCACTGACTATGCTGAACGGCTGCTTACAGGTCTTGATGCACTTCCGTGGCGCGAAGAGATCAAAGAAGCGCAGCGCGCATGGATCGGCAAGAGCGAGGGCGCGAAGTTAAGGTTCGACCTCAAGTCCGATTTCCAAGGTCGAACCTTGGAATCCATCGTCGAAGTGTTTACCACCCGCCCGGATACCATTTTCGGCGCGACGTATGTGGTGCTCGCACCTGAGCACCCTCTTATTGAAGAGTTTCGTAAATCCCTCATGAATGCGGACGAAGTGTTTAAGTATATCAAAGCGACAACAAAAAAGACCGAGAGGGAGCGTAGCGAAAATAAAGAAAAGACAGGAGTAAAACTCGAAGGAATAGCGGCAGTAAACCCAGCGACTAAAGAAGAAATTCCGATATACATTGCTGACTATGTCATCGGTTCTTATGGTACTGGCGCGGTAATGTCTGTCCCTGCGCACGACGAGCGCGATTTTGAATTCGCAAAGAAAATGAGCTTACCTATTCGGGAAGTAGTCATACCTGAACGAATCGACAAACGAAATCCTCCTATAACCGGTAAGGAGAGTGTCGAGCGTCGGAACGTCCACGCGTTTGTTCGAAACAAAGAAGGGAAAATTCTATGCCAGCGCTGGAAGAAACATCCGTGGATCACGTTCCCTATGGGCGGCATTGAAGAAGGGGAAGATGTTGTTGCGGCCGCGGAGCGCGAAGTGAAAGAAGAGACAGGATATGTGCACCTCAAAAACCCACGAGTACTTGGCGGCGAAGTACGAGCGGAATATTTTGCCGCACACAAGGACCAAAATAGGGTTTCGTATACGACACTGGTGGCATTTGATTTAGAAGATGATGAACGTGCTCCAGTTGCGCCGGAGGAGGCAGATGCGTACGAGGTATTTTGGGCAGACCCAAGCGATGTGACGCCGACATATATGACACACGCTGAAATGGATGTGTGGCTTGCGCGACTTGCTCATGAGGAAGGTTTTGCATATACGGAGGCCGGTGTTCTAGTAAATTCAGGAACATTTTCCGGACGCCGAAGTGAAGAAGCAAAGTGGGATATTGTCGCCTATGCGGGCGGGGAGAAGGCGACGCAGTATCGCATCCGCGACTGGCTCATTTCTCGTCAGCGTTACTGGGGTTGCCCGATACCGATTGTGTATGACCCGGAAGGGAAACCTCACACGATTCCTGCGGAACACTTGCCGTGGCTTTTACCAACCGATGTTGATTTCAAGCCGACAGGTAAAGCGCCGCTCGCTTCGTCAAAAGAGCTCCAGGAACGTGTGACGAAAATATTTGGTGAAGGATGGACCCCAGAATATGACACTCTTGATACTTTCGTGGACTCCTCGTGGTACTTCTTCCGTTATCTCGATCCGAAAGATTCTCATGACTTTTCTGATGTCGCACTCATGAAGAAGTGGTTGCCAGTTGATCGTTACTCCGGTGGTAGTGAACACACTACGATGCATCTTCTGTACGCGCGTTTTTTTACCAAGGCGCTCTATGACCTCGCGCTCGTGCCGGTCGATGAACCATTTACCGAGCGTTTCAATCGAGGTCTCATCATGGGTCCCGATGGACAGAAAATGAGCAAATCGAAAGGAAATGTGGTGAATCCCGATGAGTTCGTGAAAGAGTATGGTGCTGATGCGGTGCGTATGTATCTGGCTTTCATTGGTCCCTACAACGAACCGGGTAGTTATCCGTGGAATCTCGACGGTGTTGCTGCAATTCGGAAATTTCTCGAGCGTATTATGCGCCTCTCTGAGCGTGTAAAAGACATACACACAGTCCGTGACGCGCTTACGCTTGCACTCGCGCGGGCGAGTCATAAAGTTGCTGAAGATGGTGACAGATTTAAATTCAATACGAGCGTTGCAGCGCTGATGATACTCGTGAATGAGTTTGAAGCCGCAGATATTGTTCCTAAGTCCGCTTTCACATCTCTTGTCGTCATGCTTGCGCCTTTTGCGCCGCATCTTGCAGAACATCTTTGGGAAAAACTTGGCGGGGAAGGGAGCGTACATCAAATGCCGTGGCCCGTGTTCGAACAATTTGTTGCTGAGGAGCGAGAGATCGTGGTCCAGGTAAATGGGAAACGGCGTGGCGCAATCATGCTTTCCGTTGAAGCAACCGAGGAGGATGCAGTGAACTCCGCCCGTGCAGTGCAAACTGTAGAGGCAGCACTTGGCGGGAAAGAACCATCCCGAATCATCTATGTCGCTGGCAAAATCCTCAACCTGGTGGTCTAAGCGGCGCCGTCGGAAATGAGCGCATTTCCGACACGATTTTTGCTCGTTGGATTATCAACGAAAAAATCGCCTATTGACTCTTTTAGAGGTAATTGCTATAAATTACACCACATGGTCAAGTCTTTAAAGACGAAAAAGCAGGAAAAGGCGGGGGTAATCGTACCTGCCTCATTTTCCTTTGATAGTGCCGCTCTCGTGAAGCAGCTTCTTGCTTCTGCACCAGAGAGGGCGCGTGAAGTTCTTATCCGACGCTTCGGGTTAGGCACTAGTCCTGTGCGCGAGACTCTTGAGGCGATTGGGGATCGATCGAGCATCACTCGTGAGCGTGTTCGCCAGATTGAGGCAGCCGGACTCGACGCCGTGCGCGCCAGCAAGGCCTTTAAGGATGCAAAGAGTGCATTTGAGGAAATTGCAAAATACATGAGCTCTCTCGGCGCTATCGTTCCTGAAGAGACTCTTCTCGCATCGCTTGGTAAGGATGAGAAGACGCGCAATCGATTCCGTTTTTTCCTCGTATTGGACTCGGCATTTTTCCGCGAACGCGAAACGAACGATTTCCTCGCACGCTGGCACATAGACAGCACGACCGCAAAGCATATTCACGATGCACTTTCAAAGCTCTATGCATCGCTTTCTGATACCGAAGTTGTTTCTGAAGGGAAGATGCTCGATCTTTTCCTCGAGGAACTTAAGGGCGTGAATGATGCGTACAAGAATGAGGAAGTCTTGAAGCGTTGGCTCTCCCTCTCAAAGCATATCGGCAGCAATCCGCTCGCTGAGTGGGGTCGTGTCACTGCTCCTGCCATTCGCATCAAGGGTGTTCGCGACTATGCGTACCTCGCAGTGAAGCGTCACGGTTCTCCTATGCACTTCTCTGAAGTTGCTGAAGCAATCGGCTCTCTTTTCTCAAAGAAGGCGCACATCGCGACAACCCATAACGAGCTCATTAAGGATCCTCGTTTTGTCCTAGTCGGTCGCGGACTCTACGCACTCACTGAGTGGGGTTATACGCCAGGCGTCGTGCGCGACGTCATCCGCGAAGCTCTCAAGGAGGAGGGTCCGATGAAGAAAGATGAGATCGTGAAGCATGTGAAGAAGGCGCGCTTTGTGAAGGACAATACGATCCTTGTAAACCTGAACGATCCTCGCTATTTCAAGCGCCTCAAAGACGGTCGCTACTCGGCAGTCTAAGTATGTAAACAGGCAGCGTCCGTCAGCTGACGGACGCTGTTTTTTTATTGGTATACTGAAGCCGATGCCGCCACAAAAAGATAAGAAGCCGAAAGCGTCTAAGCCTAAAGGGAAACCTAAGGAAAAAGATGAACAAGGCGCGCTTCCGTTTCTTCATACAATTTTGGGAGCCAAAGAAGAGATTACCGAAAAAATTGGCCTCAGGTTTGAGGCGTGGCCGCTGTTCATACTCGGTGTAATCCTTCTCGTAAATGCGTATGTATGGATGCCTGACATAGTCTCTCTCGCTCTCCAGATGGCCTTGTTCCTGGCACCAGTGTGGCTGCCGTTCTTACTTGTCAGTGGGGCGATACATCTTTGGTACACCCTTCAGCGAGGTGAATTCATTTCTTCTTTCACCTACATACTTCTTGAAATCAAGCCACCGCGTAATCTCGTAAAGACGCCACTCGCCATGGAGACGTTTCTAACGAGCCTGCATCTCACTGGCGGCGAGTCAAACTGGTATGCGCGTTTTTGGGGCGGTACGCGGCCGTCCTTTTCACTTGAAATAGTGTCTCTAGAAGGCCAGGTGCATTTTTTCATATGGACGCGCGCAAAACTTCGCCAGATCGTAGAGGCGCAACTGTACGCGCAGTACCCGGGGGTGCAAGTGACCGAAGCTCCAGATTATAGTCGGCTTATTTCTGCGACGCCGGAAGACTGGGCTATCTGGGGCTGCGATTATGAGCAGACAGCCAAGGATGAAGATCCTCTGCCAATCAAAACATATGTCGAATACGGACTCGACAAAGTTCAGAAGGAACCGGAACAGGTAGATCCGTTAGCAAACATCATTGAGTTCATGAGTTCTATAGGGAAGGGTGAGTATATCTGGCTCCAATTCATCATACGTGCTCACAAAGGCGAGAAGTACAATAAACCTAACGACAAGGGTAAACCGTACACGTGGAAGGATCAGGCAAAAAAACTTGTAGAGGATATTCGGAGTAAAACTCGCGATTCGTATACGGACCCTGTGACTGGCGAAGAGCGGCCTGGCTTTCCAAATCCGACCAAGGGCCAGTCGGAAAAGATAGCTGCGATCGAACGCAATGTATCGAAATTCGCATTTGATGTTGGTCCGCGCTGCATATATTTCGCAAAGCCCGAAAAGTTCAGCGGGGCGATCGTGACGCATACGATATCTTTGTTTAAGCCGTTCACGAGCGAAGGATGGAATGGTATTAACTCCACCGGATGGATGAAGACATTTGATGACTTCCCTTGGGAAATCGGCGTTAGTAAGCGGAAGGACCGTTTCCGTCGAGAACTCGTGGAAGAATATAGGCGACGCCAGTTTTTCTACGATCCTTTTTATGAAGGCAGCTTGTCTCCGAGTAAAATAATGGTAATGAGTACCGAGGAAATCGCAACCGTCTTCCATATTCCTTCGAGTTCAATCGAAGCTCCTGGACTTACGCGCATACAGTCGGCGACCGGCACAGCTCCCGCCAATCTGCCAATCTAATGCATTATGGATCTTTCCCAACGACACGTTCCGTGGGCGCTATCGTTTTTGATAGCGATGCTTCTCGTCGGGAGCTACCAGGTCTTGTTCGGGGCACCCGCCGACTTTCCTAGGGGGAGTGTCGTGAGTATCGTGCGTGGCGCGCCCGCGCCTTCTGTCGTCGACCAGCTCGCCGCTGCACATGTCATTAAGCATCCTTCGCTCCTGCTTCTCGCATTACGGATCTCAGGATCGACGTCTCGCGTTCAGGCAGGCGCGTACCGCCTCGAGTCTCCGCAGAACATGTTTGTCGTTGCGTACCGGATCGTCGCGGGCGCTTATGATCTTCCTCCGGCGCGTGTTACGTTTCCTGAAGGGACGACCGTGCGCGAAATGGCGATTGATGTCGCCAAGGCGCTTCCTGAAGTGAGCTCCGCAGATTTCCTGAAGGAGGCACAACCGTACGAAGGGTATCTTTTCCCCGACACGTATCTTTTCCCTCCCTCCTCCGACGCTGCGTCCGTAGTTTCCCTCATGCGAGAAAATTTTAATACCAAAATAGCAGCATTGTCTGCCGAAATCGGTGCTTCAGGACATTCTCTTTCTGAAATTGTCACGATGGCATCTCTTGTTGAAAGGGAAGCTCGTAGGGTCGAGAGTAAACGCATGGTCGCCGGCATCCTCTATAATCGGCTCAAGCTCGGTATGCCGCTCCAGGTTGATGCAGTGTTCGGCTACATTTACGGACGTGACACCTACTCACCTTCGCTGAAGGATCTTACGGTCGATTCACTTTACAATACTTACATCCACAAAGGACTTCCACCGGGACCAATCTGCAATCCAGGACTCGAGTCTCTCGATGCCGCGATACATCCGGCGAAAACGAATTACTTGTACTACCTTACGGGGAAGGACAATATGATGCATTACGCAACAACCTATGTGGAACATCAAGCTAACACTAGAAAATATTTGCGTTAGGATGCACTGACAATGGACGCACGAGGAAGAAAAATATTTATCGGCCTCTCAGGCGGTGTTGATTCAGCTGTATCAGCAGCGCTGTTGGTGCGCGCTGGCGCAAAAGTGACGGGCGTATACATCAAGGGGTGGTATCCGCCTGGGATGCCGTGCACATGGGCGATGGAGCGCAGGGACGCGATGCGGGTTGCGGCGCGGCTCAAGATTCCATTTCTGACGCTCGATGCGAGCGCCGAATATAAGAAGGGAGTTATCGAGTACATGCTTGCCGAGTATCGTTTAGGACGGACGCCGAACCCGGACATCATGTGCAATAAGAAGGTGAAGTTCGGAGCGTTCTATCGATACGCTAAAACTCTTGGAGCGGACGCCATCGCGACCGGGCACTACAGGAGCGGCGAGAAGGACCAGAGCTATTTCCTCTCGCTAGTCCCGAAGGTTATTTTGGCTGCCACAGTATTTCCGGTAGGGGATATGGAGAAGAGTGAGGTACGTACGCTTGCAAAAAAATTCAATCTGCCGGTGGCTGAGAAAAAGGACAGCCAGGGCGTCTGTTTCCTTGGAAGCGTGTCCGTTGAAGAATTTTTGAAGAGCGAATTCGGCGTTCACTCGGGCAGGGCGCTAGATGAGGAGGGTCATGTGATAGGACGGCATGACGGCGTTCTTCTCTCTACTCTCGGACAGCGTATTGCTTTGCAAGAATCTCATGAAGCCGGACCCTGGTTCGTTCTTGCAAAGGACATTGAGAAGAATGAACTCGTAGTAGGGAAGTCACGGCTACTGCGGCCCCAGGATGCGGTAAAGGAAATTTCATTTAGTAAAGCAAATTGGTTTGTCGAACCGGTGGGGGGCGTGGAAGCGCAGTATCGTTATCGAGGTCCGCGTATCCGGGGACATATTGAAGAGGATCGTTTTGTCAGTATAAGCTCGCTTCCCGAAATCCCCACTCCAGGGCAAGTAATCGTTTTTTATCGCAATAATGAAATGCTCGGGGGAGGCGTCATAACGTAGGTGGCTTGCCCCATGGGACTGATTTTGTCCAATGGGGGTGGTATTATTGTGCCATGCACCACACGCGTCTTTGGGTCGCTGCGACCATTATCGCACTCATCGTTCTTGGGAGCTTTGTTCTCTCAGTGCCGCATACACGGGACATTGAGCAAACTCCAGTACTGAAAAGTGTCGCACGCACGCCTTCTGTGACAGTACGCGACCTCTTTAAGAAGGGTATGCATACGATTGCGGGTTCTGTTGAGGTGCCAAATGCATGCACAACCGTAAGTGCGGAAGCTAGTATCGCGAGTGGTGAGGCGTCGAGTACGGAGAGTATCCTTGTAGCACTCACTATTCCAGCCGATGAGGGGATCTGTCTCCAGGTTCCTACTCATGTCGCTTTTCAGACGACAATCGCGGCAAGCACAGGTCTGCCGATTGTCGTAACTGTGAACGGCGTAACGGCGACGACAAGCTCTCCATGATGGCACCGATTGTCATCACCAAGGCCGACGGGTCGAGCGAAGTGTTCGACCCAGAGCGTTTGGTCATGTCGCTCATCCGCTCTGGCGCAGGTGAACATGCCGCAAGACGTATTGCTGAGATAATCACGAGCACGGTCACGCCGTCTACTTCTTCTAAGGAGATCTATACGCGAGCCTTTGCTCTTCTGCGTAAAGAGGCGCGCCCGGTTGCCGCTCGGTATGCGCTTCGTCGAGCACTTCTTGAGCTTGGCCCTTCCGGGCACCCGTTTGAAGATTTCATTTCGCATCTCTATCGAGCGGAAGGGTGGCAGGTCGAGACGCGTAAAATAATGAAAGGGAAATGTGTGTCGCATGAAGTTGATTTTTACGCCTCGCATCCTGAGCAAAATATGTTTCTTGCAGCCGAACTTAAATATCATAATGATCCCGGGTATAAGACGGATTTGAAAGTCGCACTTTACGTAAAGAGCCGTTTCGACGACATTTTTGATTGTGACGTCACGAATCGCTCATGCCCGATTGATCGCGGTCTTCTGGTAACGAACACGAAGTTCACCTCCGAGGCTATCGCGTACGCGGAATGTTCAGGAGTTGAACTCCTTGGGTGGGGGTATCCGGTAGAGAATAGTCTTTTTGCTCACATGAGCCGCGCACGAGTGTATCCGATTACCACTCTTACAGGGCTCTCTCACGCGGAAAAGCGGCTTCTTATCGAAAATGGCACAATCGCGGTCGATGAGATAGTAAGAAATCGGCGCGCACTTGACCCTCTGCATCTTTCGCCTGTGCGCGTGGGTGAGCTTCTTGCCGAGGCCGAAGGTCTTCTTGAGCTTCCAAGTGATCTTCATGATACCGTTTAGGTATGGTGAAAAACTTCTCAACGAATTCTTTTGTCGCCGGTGTTATGTTCGGGGTTCTTCTTACTGGAGCGTGGCTTTACGGCGGCACTTCTTCTTTCGTACCAATGTCGCCATCTGCACCTAGTGCTACAAGCACGGCCATCTTGTCGCAAAAGAGCGGCTCCATTTCTGTCCTTGATCAGCCGGCTGGCGATACAGTTACCGTTGAGTCGGTAACTGTGCCGCCGCCAGGCGTCTGGGTCGCGGTGCGAGAAATCAGCGCAGGTGATCTGGGGAACGTGCTTGGTGCCGCTCGAGTGAACGGTCCGCGGAGCGACATCTCCATTCCGCTTTTACGTGCGACTGAATCGGGTCGTACGTACGCAGTGCAGCTGTATCGCGATGATGCGAATGATGTCTTCGATATCGCAGTAAATAGCGTGTACGTCGATTTCGACACCGGCGCTCGCGTGGTTACATACTTCGCGACCACCAACTGATATGGCTTTTGGCGGATACAAGCTCAAATGGGAGAAGGGGCGATTCAATCCATCCTCAAAAGAACCCTACACCATCTCCCGCTCAAAAATTGACCGTTTTCTTGAATGCCCCCGATGCTTCTGGCTTGAGGCTCGTTATGGCATTGGTCGGCCTGACACTCCACCGTTCACGCTCAATAATGCCGTCGATGAACTTTTTAAGCGTGAATTCGATATTCGTCGCGTTGCGGGAGAACCCCATCCGCTCATGGAGAAGTACGGTATTGATGCGGTACCGTACGCGCATGAAAAGATTGAGGAGTGGCGCGACGCATTCAAGCGCGGTATCAAGTATCATGATACGGAGAATAATCTTATTGAGCGTGGGGTTAGTGATGATGTGTGGGTAGGTCCTGCTGGCGAGCTATACATCGTCGACTACAAATCGACTGCCGGTAAGAAGGAAATTACTCTTGATGACGAATGGAAGATTCAGTACAAGCGGCAGGTCGAGGTGTATCAGTGGCTTTTCCGACAGAATGGCTTCAATGTCTCGCCGACAGCATACTTCGTTTACGCGAATGGTCAGAATGATAAAAAAGCCTTCGATGGGAAACTTGAATTTGACATCACGATTCTTCCGTACGAAGGGGATGACTCCTGGATACCAGGTACGCTCAAGGCCCTAAAAGCATGCTTGGTTTCCGATGCTATCCCTAAGTCTGGTGCGAACTGCGAATATTGTCCGTATCGTGAGAATGCGGGGAAAATGTTACTGACGCTCCACCAGAACGACAAGAAAAAGAAAAAGTCCTCGCCGTAATGCATAGTTGCGCGGCATCATTCAGCACATCAGATGAACGTAAAAATAGAACCATCGTGGCAGAAGAAACTTTCGGGCGAGTTTGAGAAGTCCTATTTCACGGACCTCGCGGTCTTTGTAAAAAAGGAATATCAGGACGGATCCGTGTATCCTGCACCGAAAAATATTTTTCGAGCTTTTGACCTGTGTCCGTTTGAACAAGTGAAGGTCGTGATACTCGGCCAAGATCCCTATCATGGAGAACGGCAGGCGAACGGCCTCGCCTTTGCGGTCGACGAGAACGTGAAGTTCCCTCCGTCTCTACAAAACATTTTTAAAGAAATCGAAAATGACATCGGATCGACCACTACTTGTGAAGGTCTGACTTTCACAAAAGAGAATGGCGATCTGTCGCGTTGGGCAAGGCAAGGGGTCCTTTTGCTGAATGCAACACTGACGGTGCGAGCGCATGCGGCCGGGTCTCATCAAGAAAAGGGTTGGGAACAATTTACTGACGCCGTCATCCGTGCGCTCTCGGAAGAGCGCACGGGCCTCGTCTTCATGCTCTGGGGTAACTATGCTAAAGCGAAAGGGGCGCATATCGATCGAACCAAGCATCTCGTCCTCGAAGCACCGCACCCATCACCGTTCTCCGCTGCTTCAGGTTTCTTCGGCTGTAAGCACTTCAGTAAGACGAATGAATACCTAATTTCCCACGGAGAGTCTCCGATAGACTGGCTGTAATCAATGCCGACTTGCATGTACTATCAAATAGTACTATCTTATAACACATGACAACAATCACGGTACCCATCACGAAAGAGCTCCAATCGTTTATCGAGGGAGAGCTTAAGGCAGGCACCAGCGAATCAAAGGCGCATCTCGTCCGCTACGCGCTCGGACGGCTTCAGGAAGAACGGGCTCTTTCACGCCTACAAGAAGCAGAAGCAGACGTTAAAGAAGGGCGCGTGTACCAGGGAGATCTGAAAAAACTTCTCAAACATTTCTAATATGCAGTATTTTTATACTGCACGCTTTTTGCGTTCACTTAAAAAATGCGAAGATGCGGTACAAGATGATGTGTTTCGTGCAGTAAAGCTTTTTGAAAAAGGGGAAAGTGACGAAATCCTCAAACTGCACAAATTGCATGGGAAATTCAAATCGTATCATGCATTCTCCTCTAACTTTTCATACAGAGTCATCGTCAAGATAGGGAAAGGTAGGTTGTACTATGTAGACGTCGGGACACACGATATTTATTTATGAACCACACACCCCAGATTAAGATGGCGATACAATTTGCTGCTCGAAAGCATCATGGGCATATGCGACAGGAGACGGAACCCTTGCCGTATATCACCCACCTCTTTTCGGTCGCGCTCCTTGTCGCCGAAGACGGGGCGAGTGACGATGTTGTAACGGCAGCACTTCTGCACGATACGCTTGAAGATACTGAAACTACGCGCGAAGAAATTGTTGCGTCTTTCAATGAGCGTGTCGCCGAACTTGTCGAATCGGTGAGTGAAGTAAAAGAAAAAGACGGTACCCCACTCGATTGGAAAGGGCGTAAAATCCAGTATCTGTCACGGGTCGAAGGCTCGAGTGATGACGCTGTGCTGATATCCATCGCAGACAAGATCGATAATATCGAAAGCAAGCACGATTGCCTGAGCATCGACTCACGGCACGTCTTGCCGAGGCGCATACCAAGGAGCGAGAGGTATTTTTGTAGATTGGCAATCGATTTGTTAGAGTAGAAGCGTATGCGTTCAGATATCCCTTTGTTGCCGGCAGTTCCCGGCGTCTCTTTTGTCCGCTCTCTTGAAGACATTCACGAGTACTGTCTTGATGCGAACGGTCTGCAGATTTTGCTTTCGTCAGACCTGGCCGCACCTGTGGCCGGCTTTATGGTGACATATAGGGTCGGCTCTCGGAATGAAGCGATAGGGTACACAGGAGCGACGCACTTACTTGAGCACTTGATGTTCAAAGGCTCTGAGAATTTTAATAAGGAAAAGGGCGGTACTATTTGGGATTTGCTTGAAACCAAGGGCGCACTAGTGAATGCGACGACGTGGAATGATCGCACTAACTATTTTGAAGTGGTTCCTCGTGAACATCTCTCGACGGCGATTACACTTGAAGCTGATCGTATGCGCCGTGCGTTCCTCAAAGAGGAAGATCGTGTGTCCGAGATGCCGGTAGTGCGTAATGAATTCGAGCGCGGCGAAAATCTTCCTATGGAAGCACTCGACAAGCAGCTTTGGGCGCTTGCATACGAAGCACATCCGTATCACCACCCGACGATCGGTTGGCGAAGCGATATCGAACGAGTGTCGATCGAACGGCTCAAGAAATTTTATGATGATTTTTATCACCCAGATAATGCAACTGTCTCTATTATCGGTGGCTTCGATATTGAAGAGGCTCTCACTGCTGTCGTGAAGGAGTTTGGTACGCACACGAAAATGCCCACTGCCCATCCGGCAATGCATACCGAGGAGCCGAAACAAGAAGGCGAACGCCGAGCAGTCGTAAAACGCGCTGGCCACACCAACATGATTGCAATTGCACACAAGATCCCAGCTGCGACGCATGCCGATCTTCCAGCGCTCCTGCTTCTTTCGCTCATTCTTAGTGATGGAAAGACGAGCCGGCTCTATCGCGCACTCGTCGATTCGGCCATTGCGACGGACGTGACGACGCAGTGTTATCAATTCCGAGATCCATCGCTTCTGACCTCCTACATTACACTCGCTCCACGTGTGCGGCACGAAGTAGTCGAGAAACAAGTGAAGCAGGAATTTGGAAAGATCATTACGAAAGGCATCACTGCGCCTGAGCTCGCGCGCGCAAAACGCTCTCTGCGTGCCTATACCGCTTCGCGGCGCGATGGTCCCTACGCGCTTCTTTCGAGTCTTAATGAAGAGATTGCAGTCGGGGATTGGACGAGATTCGTGACGCTCCCGCAAGCGCTCTCACGCGTGACCTCAAAAGACGTGCAGAAGATAGCGAAGAAATATCTGGTTGATGATCAAAGCACAGTCGGTTATTTTATCGCCACAAACGCATGAAAAACGAACACTCACTCGCACAAGAATTTCCGATAACGGGCGGTGGCAGACTTTTTCTCGCGCCAACCCGTGCGCACGATGTCGTTTCTGTTGAGGGTAGTGTATTCGGCGGTCCCAACATGTTATCGCGGACGCTTGATGTTATTCCCGGACTTACGGCCGAGCTGCTTGATGCCGGAACTTCTAAGAAAAAGAAGAGCGTTATCAGAGAGTCCCTTGCTAGTCGCGGTATTTCGCTATCCTTTTCTTCCTCCGGCGATCGAACTTCATTTTCCGGACGTTGTTTTCCAGAAGATTTGTCCGTGCTCCTTACTACTATCACCGAGTGCCTGAATGAGGCGAACTTTCCGGAAGCTGAGGTAAAAAATGCAAAAGCACGAGCGCTTGGCGAGCTTGCGGAGGAAAAATCTGATACGCGCGCTCAAGCAGAGCGAACGTTCACAGAGCTTCTCTATGATCCGGAGCATGTGAATTACCTGCGTCCTACTGCGACTGAGGAAAAGAATGTCGCTGCAACTCGTCGGACGCATCTTCAGAATTTTAGAAAAATGCTCGGAAAGGGCGGTCTTGTGCTCGCGATAACCGGTGATATCGAAATTGTCTCCACTCGGACTCTCGCAGAAAAAGCGTTCAGAAGGCTTGGTCAAGGTACCGCTGAAGCCCCGGTGAAGCAGGCGAATAAGAAAGTGCCGGGTTCGAGTAAGAAGTTGGTACCCATCAAAGACAAGGCAAATATAGACGTGCTTCTCGGGGCCACTATCCCTCTCACTGTGCGCCACGAGCTGTTTCATTCCACGAAAGTCTTGACTGAAATGCTCGGTGGAGGATTCTCTGCGCACCTCATGCAGACTATCCGCGAGCGCGACGGGCTCACGTACGGTGTTTCAGCCGCTCTTGCAGGTCTTGGCACGGGCGCCGACGGTTATTTTAAGATCTGGGCAACGTTCTCTCCGCAAAGGTATGAAGAATCTGTAGCAAAGCTCCGGAAGGAAGTAGATATTTTCTTTAGAGATGGTTTGACGGAAGCGGCACTCATTCGGAGGCAAGAAGAAATCGCCGGTTCGTATCTCGTTGCTCTTTCGACTACCCAGGCTCTCGCCGCGACTCTTCACTCGATTGGTGCTCTCGGTTTCGATCTCTCGTATCTTACTGAATATCCGAATATCATCCGTGCTGTTTCGCTTGATGATATAAAGAATGCCGCTGACCTCATACCTAAAAACAAGCTTTCACTGGTTGCCTCGGGCACCTTTTCAAAAAATTGATATGATTTCCATACCATGACCGTCTCTGAGGTACGGAAGCGTTATATAGATTTTTTTGCAAAGCGGGGGCACAAGACTATACCCTCGGCGCCTATCTTGCCCGAGAATGATCCGACCACTCTTTTTACATCGAGCGGTATGCAACCTCTGGTCCCCTATCTCTTGGGGCAGCCGCATCCGGAAGGTGCGAGACTCGTCAACTCGCAGATGTCGTTCCGCGCCGAAGACGTCGAAGAAGTAGGCGATAATCGCCATACGACTTTCTTCGAGATGCTCGGTAATTGGTCCTTAGGGGATTACTTCAAACAAGAGCAGCTCTCTTGGTTTTTTGAGTACATGACAAATGTTGAAGAAGGTCTCGGGCTCGATCCTCAGAAACTTTACGTAACCGTTTTCGATGGAGATGAGAGCGTCAATATGGATCTTGATACTGAAGCGGTCGACATATGGAAAGGGCTTTTCGCCAAGAAAGGTATATCTGCGGAATTGGTGCGCCTGGGCACTGAAGCAGAGGGGTATGAAAAGGGAATGCAGAGCGGAAGAATTTTCTCCTATGGATCAAGGAAGAATTGGTGGAGCAGATCTGGTACGCCGACAAAAATGCCGCCAGGGGAGATCGGGGGGCCAGACTCTGAAGTGTTTTATGACTTCGGGACTCCTCACGACGCGAGCTTCGGGGAAAAATGTCACGTAAACTGCGATTGCGGCCGTTTTGTCGAGATAGGAAACTCGGTTTTCATACAGTTCGTTAAGCAGGCGGACGGCACATTCAAGGAATTGCCGAAAAAGAATGTCGACTTTGGCGGCGGGCTCGAGCGTCTTGCTTTCGCGACCACCGGGAATCCTGACGTTTTCCTGATCGATGTTTTTGATGCGGCGCGCGCAGTGCTCGAGAAACATTCCGGCACACTCTATCCAAGGTCGAACCTTGGAAAAAATGGCGGCGCAGATACGCGGTCGTTCAGGATCATTCTCGATCATATGCGCGCCGCATCGTTCTTCATTGCTTCCGGCATTCGCCCGTCGAATACCGAGCAAGGCTATGTGCTTCGTCGTCTCATTCGTCGTTCTATACGCGAGATGGGCAAACTTGGCATCAAGGAAGCAGTGCTTGCCGAAGTCGCCGAGGGATTTGGCGCGGCGTATGCAGACGCGTATCCTTTTGTGCGTGCGGCGACACAGGTCATCCGCGAAGAATTGGAAAAGGAAGAGGCGCAATTTCGAAAGACGCTCGCGCATGGTATGCGTGAGCTCGAAAAGATGGGGAATATTGTCGATGCATTCATGCTCTTCACTACTTACGGCTTCCCAGTGGAACTTACCGAGGAAATCGCGAAAGAGCGGGGGATTACGCTCGACGTGGATGGAGTGAAGGCAAAAATGGAGGAACATCAGGCACTATCGCGGGCAGGTGCCGCGCAGAAATTTGCAGGCGGCCTTGCCGATCATGCAGAGCAAACGATCCGGTACCATACAGCACATCATATTTTGCTGAAAGCGCTTCAGATGGTGCTTGGGCCGGACGTGCACCAACGCGGGAGCAATATCACGAGCGAGCGGCTCCGTATCGATTTCTCCTATGGAACTAAGATGACTCCAGAACAGAAAGCGGAAGTGGAAAAGATTGTAAACGACAAAATTTCTGAGGAGCTGCCAGTCATACGTACGGTTATGAACAAAGAAGAGGCTGAAAAACTTGGCGCCGAACATGAATTTGGTACAACGTATCCAGAACAGGTGAGCGTGTACTCAGTGGGACCGAAAGATGCGACCGAAGCAAATCCCCTGCATGCAAACGCATTTTCTATAGAGTTCTGCGGTGGTCCGCACGTGAATAATACCCGCGAGTTAGGTCAGGAAGGTAGGAAATTCAAGATCGTGAAAGAAGAAGCGTCTTCCGCGGGCATTCGTAGGATAAAAGCGGTGCTAGAATAGACCGATGAGTCCCGTTAGAAATCACGGACGCAGCATCCCATTAACTTGGGAGGTCGATTTTATAAACCTTAATTATTTAGGTCTCGCGACTATATGCGGTCAGTTCGCGACCTATTTCTAACGGGATGAGTTTCTTTACTGATTTTTTCCGCAGTACTCGGACGAAATCGACGGTGTTCATCGACATTAGTGCAGACTCCGTTGCGGGAGCGTATGCACACTACAAAGAAGGGGAGTCACCGACCCTGCTGTATACACGGCGTTTGCCGATTGAGATTCGAAAAGGTGAACCTCATGATCAGGCCATGTTGCGTGCACTTGAGATACTTGGATCGACGCTCATACGCGAAGGCGCGCCAATCCTTATGCGGGCCACGGGTAACGGACGTGCGGATACCATTCTCGTTTCAATCGACGCTCCTTGGCAGAAGACTTCAGTCCGGACCGAACGTTTCGAGCGAAAGACTTCTTTCGTCTTCACTAAGACTATGGTCACTCGGGCACTTGAGAAGACAAACGTGGTCCCTCCCGGCAAGTTTCTCGCGGATGAGAGCATTATCGGCACCATTCTGAATGGTTACGAGATACAGAATCCTTATGGGAAAAAAGTGCATCGTGCGGAGATTGTTGTCCTTACGTCGTTCATCGACGAGCAGGTTGCTACGGGTATAGCGGCTTTGATGAAAAATCTCTACCATGCTGAGCGTATTCTGCTCATTGCTGGTAGCTCGCTTCGCTATCAGGCGATGTTGAAGGTGTTTCCTCATGAACGCGACGCGCTCATTCTCGATGCGGCCGGATCATTGACCTCTATCGCACTTGTGCGCAAAGGCCTTTTGGTCGCTGTGGTTGAGGTGGCAAGTGCGTACACTGCGGCCGCATGGGCGGAACATATCGGGAATGAGCTTGCCGAACTCGCACAGCATTATCCTTTGCCACGGACTATTTTTCTCCTTGCGCGCGAATCAGAGACATCTTCTTTGCAAGAGAAGCTTAGTGCAGGGAGCTTGGGGAAATTCTGGCTCTCAGATAATCCTCCGAAAGTAGTCGCTGTTCTTTCAAGTCATATCGCGGGATTGGTACGACAGACGACTACGACGCCTCCAGATCTACAGCTCCTTCTCATGGCACTCTTTGGACAAGAACGTTCTTCTGAGGAGCAACTTGATACACACAGGTCGTCCTTACTTGCCACATAAATAAACTGTTATACTTAACCTATGCGTACACTTGATGACATCGTCCCGCCGTCCCGCCGAAAAGAGATGGAGCCAATGGGCCAGTCCACTGGACGAGGACCGCTTAAGCTTTCCGAACGACCTCCAAAATTTCCCTTTACTACACTAATCGCTGTCGCGTTGGTCATTGTCGCCTCTATTGGAGCACTCTTCTACTTTTCCAGTTCAAAAATAGAAGTCACTCCAAGCACTGTTTCTGCGGCCGTCCAGAGTTCTTTTACCGCTACGCAAAGCAGTGGTAGTTTGCCTTTTGAGATTATCACTGCCCAGAAAATTGCTTCACAGGGTGTGAAAGGTAGTGGTACAAAAACCGTGAATTCTTCCGCGTCTGGAGCGATTACTATCTACAATACGCAGTCGAAAGCACAGAAACTCATCACAAATACCCGTTTTGCGACTACTGCCGGCCTCATATTCCGTATTCATTCGGCAGTGACGATTCCTGCCGGTACTCAAGCTAAGCCGGGCAGTGTTGTTGCTAAAGTCTTCGCCGATCAGGCAGGGAGTACGTACAATATTGACCCAACTTCGTTCACGGTTCCAGGTTTCGCAGGAACCCCACAAGCGAGCCAGGTCTATGCTCGTTCCTCTTCCGCTATGACAGGTGGTGCATCAGGAAGTGTTCCGGTCGTGGACGCCGCTCTTGAGGCTCAGGCTAGAAGCGCCCTCATCGCAGCTCTTGCTCCAGACCTTCTTGCAAGCCTCAGGTCTCAGATTCCAGCAGGCTATGTGCTCGTCCCGGGCGCTGCGACTACTACCTATCAGGAACTCACTCCCACCCTTTCCTCAACAACGGGACAGGTGGATGTGAAAGAACAGGGAACTATTACTGCGGCTATTTTCCCAAATGCTGCTCTCGCTGCAGCAGTTGCTACTTCCGTAACTGGTATCGGATATCGAGGGGAGCCGATCACGTTCACTTCTACTGATAATCTCCTCCTTACTGCGGGGAATGGCTTGCCACAGCCCCAGGAATCATCATTCTCCTTCGTGCTTACAGGTACGGCACCGCTTATCTATGGGGTTGATTCGGCACGTATTGCAGCTGCAGTCGCTGGGAAAACACGCTCAGCGGCAGAGGTTGCGCTCACGAATTACCCAGAGGTTAAGAGGGCGATAATAATCCTCCGACCCTTCTGGAGGCAGACGTTTCCTCAGGATCCAGCCTCAATATCCGTAGTTACTGCGGCAGGTGCATATTGACGATTTTTCAAGCACCTGCTACATTAACAAAGCATCTGGCACGAATAATGTATAGCGAATGAACGGCAGCGAAGAGACTAAACCAACGGCGACAGGAACCGTTGAAGAGGTGTTGCCGAATTCGCTTTTTCGAGTCCGTTTATCTGCACCGGCGAGCTCATCCTCTGAGGAAGGGGTTGTTGCTGAAAAAGGAGAAAGAGAACTTCTCCTAGCCTATCTTGCAGGTAAGATGCGCCTGCATCGCATTCGCGTTCTGGTCGGTGACCAGGTGGAGATGGTGCTTGACCCTTACGGAGGCCGTGCAAGAATCGTGCGTCGATTAACCTAAACATTTTTGGACGATGAATCCCGTTAGAAATAGCGGACGCCGTTCAAGTGTTGTAGAATCAGTTACATTATTAACGAACAAGACTAACAGTGGGCTCCGCGTGATGGCAACGTCCGCGTCCTATTTCTAACGGGATGAAGGTCCGCGCATCAATAAAGAAGCAGCAGCCAGGTGATCAGCTCGTCCGACGCGGGGGGCGCCTTTATCGTATTAACAAGAAGAATCCTCGTCGCAAGGCTCGCCAAGGTTAGAACATATTTACGTACTTACATTTTTTAAATCATACTTATGCGTATCGCCGGTGTCACTCTTCCAGATAATAAGCAGCTCGCGTATTCGCTGCCGCTTATTTTTGGCATCGGACCAACTCGTGCACTTGAAATTTTGAATTCAACCGGTATCGCTCCTACAAAGAAGGGTAGTGAGCTTACGAACGATGAAGAGCAGAAAATCCGGTCCCTTACAGAGTCTTTCCTCATTGAAGGCGAACTGCGCCGTGAGATCGGACAGAACATCAAGCGGCTCAAGGATATCAAGTCGGCTCGTGGTGATCGTCATGCACGCGGACTTCCAGTACGCGGTCAGCGCACGAAGACGAACTCACGTACGCGTCGCGGCAACGTTCGTAAGACGATGACCTCCGGCCGTCGTACGCTCGAAAAAACATAATTTTATATGGGAAAGAAACGAATCATTAAGAAAAGCGGTAAAGGTCTTGATCAGGGACGCAAAGAGCGTGCCATGTCAAAAGCTACGAAGCGCCATCTTGAAAAGGGTATCCTTCACGTTGAGGCTACTTTTAATAACACTAAGGCGACTCTAACCGATGAAAAAGGGAACGCGATTCTTTCTTCGAGCGCAGGTACGCTTGGTTTTGCTGGCGCAAGGAAGTCTACACCCTACGCTGCTGCAAAAGTCGGAGAATTTCTCGGTGAGAAGGGTGCCATGATCGGTCTTAAGGAGGCGACCGTCATCATTCGCGGTGTCGGTGCTGGTCGAGAGTCGGTACTTCGCGCTTTCTCGGGTAAGGGTATCCAGATTCGTTCTATTAAGGACGCAACGCCAGTACCGCATAATGGTCCGCGTCCGCCGAAGCCTCGCCGCGTGTAATTTCTTACTATTATGAAAACTGGACCACGATATAAAATAGCTAAACGCCTCGGCGTAACCGTTTTTGAGAAGGCGCAGACACAGAAGTTTGCTGTCTCTGCTGAGCGTTCTGCAAAGAACAAGCGTCGCGGACGCGGACGCCAGAGCGAGTACGGTAAGCAGATGCTTGAGAAACAGAAAGTGCGCGTCACCTACGGTATGCCGGAACGCCAGTTCCGTAACTACGTCCGTAAGGCGCTTTCCACGGTGCATAGTGCAAAACCATCTGAGCGCCTCCATGAGCTTCTCGAACTTCGTCTTGATAATGTCGTTTGGCGACTTGGTCTTGCAGCTACGCGACGCGCAGCTCGCCAGATGGTTGCGCACGGCCACATTCAGGTGAACGGAAAGAAGACTCGTGTTCCTTCGCATGCGCTTCAAGTCGGCGATCAAATCGCTGTACGCGACGGTTCGAAGGAGCACGGGGTCTTGGTGGGTTTTGCTGACCGCTTCGCGGAGCGACCTCTTCCATCGTGGATTTCGTGGAGCGCGAAAACGATGGATGGGTCGGTCACGGAGCGACCGACATTCTCGTCAGCCGATCCGGCAGGCGACCTCGTCTCGGTGCTCTCGTTCTACACGAGGTAATATTATTCACGTGCAGCTTTATTAATTGGTAATTACGATTGCGTTATGGAATACCACATCACACTTCCGAGTAA
>CAYIMJ010000008.1:0-21503 GCA_964364605.1 uncultured Candidatus Saccharibacteria bacterium
GAAGGTGTTGTCAGACCAGCAGCAAATGCGATCCCCATGCCAAAAAGAATGATGAGAATAAAGGTAAAGAACCCAATAAGAATCGGGCTCAGTTTTTTATGAGAATGTGTGTTTGTGTTGTTCATTTTCTATGAAACGGAGTTCTGATGATGACTTGAGTCGCCATCAGAACTCCGAAAGATCAATGTGTCGCGGTAGCTTCTTTAGGCCATTTAGACATATCGACTTCGCCCCATGTTGGCCATTCCTGACCACCATAAGGCACCGTAACCATTTTATTTTCGCCCCATGCAGAAGGTTGGATTATCCAGGAGTTGGATTCACCCAACCCTTCGCGCTCATCACAGAGAGCAACATAGTTTAATGCCGCCTCTACTGGTAAACGCAAAGTTTGGAGCGGCGCATGAGCGACGTATTTACCTGTGTGAAGTGGTTCCAGTCCGTCCGGAATAACCGATTTTGGACCGATCCAATCACAAGTGTCGCATGGCGCCGGAGGAGCCGCACATTCTTCGCCATCGCAAAGTTGCCAGCAAGCCGAAGCCGGGAGACGCTTTTCTGCGAGAACTGCGAAGCGAACTTCATCTCCAGGTTTGACAGTGTATTTCACTATCGCACACTGAAGACTTTGAGGCGGAGTTCCATACGCCCAACTCCAGTTGAAGCATACGAACGGAAGATATAGAACATACGTCTTCCCTTCATATACAAACGTCCATGAGAGCGCTCGTGCTGTTTCGGCGACTGCACCTTTGCGGTACCGGCGGCCATCGGGCGATTTGGTAACTGGCAATTCACCCACTGATTTTTTATTCATCAGGTGGGGAAGTTTCTTACCAGATTTACCGGACCACATCTGTTCGAGCGGCATGCCTGGCGTGAGCCAAACTTCCTTGCCCCCTTCACAGAAAGATCCACCAACGGATTTGAAGTGCTCCTTCACCGCTAGCGGCATATCGAAGCCGTCAATGGCTTGGGAAGATCTCTGACACGCCTCTGTGAACGAATTCGCATAGGGCGAGACATTCCACTTATTCCACTGCGCCGATTCGGATGCAAAGACCGGATTTGCGAGCGTCGCACACGCGAGCGCCAACACTGCGATGATTTTACTCATCGGTAATCTCCTTTCTGCTGTGCCGCGTTATGCGACTGGTTAGACTACAATCAAAAGAACATTCTCTCCCGTTGCGGAGAGCCAACCGACTTCTACTTTCCTGCAGCAGGACGCCCGAAGGGACGCTACGTAGAAATCAAGTGGCTTTCAACAAAGTCTGCGACGACGACAAAACGATCTGTTTTTGCACCGAACGAATCACACGTCGAGAGGGTGAGCACGCGACCCGTGACTGACAACGGTATGCCCACAGCGTCAGTCGTACTCTCTTTCGTCATACTTCTCACCCGATACGTATAGGATGTACCAGCTGAAGAAACTGTGACAACATCTCCAGCCACGAGCTTCTGAATACCATTGAAGGTCTTGTACGCTTGATTACCGACGACTGGCAGGTAGCTTGAGTGGCCAAAGAGGACCACATTGCCAGTCTCGCCGAGTTTTGCAGAGGTTGGGTAACGCACAGCCCCCTTGAGAAGCAGATTGTCGAGTGTCGCGACATCTACGGTGTCCGGGTTCGCAATTGTTGCCACGAGCTTTATCGCTGGAATCGAAATACTCAGCGGAAGTTCGACATGATTGACGACTACCGACGTATCCGTTTCCGCTCGGATGATTGAACTCGCCGAGAGCGTCACTTGTGACGCAGTCGACGTCTTCGACACCTCAGGCAAGAGGTCAAGTTTGACGAGTATGAACAAACTAGCAAAGAACACGACACAGAAAAGACCAAGGAAGCTCCACTTCCTTGCGTAGATTCTGCCGCCAGCCTGGATGAGCCAAGCGATGAAATTGATGAATCCGTTCATATCGTCTTACTTACTAATACACCATTGTATCGAATATGTCAAGCCCCACTACTTGACATTAAAACTATGGCATGTTATATATTCCCTATCGTATGAACACACCTGAAACGAACACTTCGACTCGCCAGGCGGCCATAAACGGCCTCGCTGTGGTAGGTTTCGTCACGCTCGTGGCCCTCGGCATATCGCTCGCGGTCTATTCGGCGCGCTATGTCCCTACCGCAGTCGGACGCCTCGGAGCAGCAGCCGTGTCACTCTCACGGATTTTCAAGTCTGCCCCAGAGCCTACCCTCTCGGTAGTCTCTACATCCTCGACAACCATCTCTTTCGGTACAGTAGCCTCGACGACTACGCCGACTCCTACGACTACTCCAAAACCTGTCGTAACAGCACCTAAGACAACGGCCGGAGACAAAACAAACTCGACCTATCCTATCAGCGGTACGACAGGAGCACCGATACTCTCAGGTCTTCCCGATCTCATAGTAACTATAAAAGCGGTTGGTTATCTCGCAACGACATCAGCAGAGTCGTTTATCGCAAGCTCGACCGTCCCAGTAGGAGGTCGCCCTGCAGTCACTTTTACCATCAAGAATAGTGGCACCAATACAACTGGCCAATGGCGCTTCAGTGCATCTATCCCGACACAAACCGCCTACATCTACCAGTCACAGCAACAGCAATCCCTCAACCCAGGTGACAGCATTGACTACACGCTTGGCTTTGATCAGGCGAACAAGGGTACTGATCAGATGATTTCAATCAGCGCGAACTTTGACCGAGCGTTTATCGAGCTCACCACTGATAACAACAATGCTTCGGCAAAGATAACTATTCTCGGTTCGTAGAGAACGCCAAAGTCACTCGTCGAGGGAGCGTCCGCAGACACGTCGGTGCGAGGCTAGAGCTGATTTTGCAAAATCATGCCGCATCATGTCTATTGAAATGCGGCCCTTTAGCAAGAAATTATGCGGCTCCCGAGAGGAGTGACTTTGGCGTTCTCGCCACGCAAAAACTACACGTCCAAGTTTGCGTACTTCGCGTTTGACTGGATGAACGACTTGCGTGAAGCCACATCAGTGCCCATGAGAATATCAAAGATGCGATCAGCCGCCTCCGCATCCTCGACATTCACACGTTTCAAGACGCGTCGCGCAGGATCCATCGTTGTCTCCCAGAGCTCCGAAGCATTCATTTCTCCAAGACCTTTGTAGCGCTGAATGTTCGCTTTCGTCGACTTTTTTGTCGCGACAGCCTCTTCTTCTTGCTCCGGGGCATTATCATCTCCCTCTCCCACCATCGCCACCTCTGTCGGAGCGACACCCATTTCTTTGAGCACCACTTCTTTCTCCTCGTCGGAATATGCGTAGGCCACCGCCTTCCCTTTTGTGATTTTATACAATGGCGGTTGTGCAATATAGATAAAGCCGCCGTCGATTATCGCGCGGAAGTGTCGGAAAAAGAGCGTGAGTATAAGCGTGCGGATATGTGCACCATCGACGTCGGCATCGGTGGCGATAATGATCTTGTGATACCGAAGTTTCGACAGATCGAATACATCCCCGACAGCCGTTCCAAGCGCCACCACGAGATTCCTCACTTGCTCTGAGGCAAGCATCTTATCGAGGCGCGCACGCTCCACATTCAAAATTTTCCCTCGTAGCGGAAGGATGGCTTGAATACGACGATCGCGACCCATCTTTGCGGTGCCGCCGGCGGAATCTCCCTCTACAATGAAAAGCTCGCCCTCTTCGGCGCTCTTTGTCTGGCAGTCTGCGAGCTTGCCCGGAAGTGTCATTCCTTCCAGAGCTCCCTTGCGCAGCACCGAGTCTTTCGCTGCCTTCGCGGCCTTACGCGCCTTCAAGGCAAGAAGAACTTTATTTATGATTGCGCGTGCATCATCAGGATTCTCCTCGAGGTATGCTCCGAGAGATTCCCCAAAAACTGTCGCGACCGCACCCTGTGCCTCAACCGATCCGAGCTTAGCTTTAGTCTGTCCCTCAAATTGAATTTCCGGAAGCTTCACCGAGACGACCGCAGTAATGCCTTCAAGTACGTCGTCGCCAGTGAAATTCTCATCCTTCTCTTTCAGAATGTTTGCATTCCTGCCGTACGTATTCAGACTGCGGGTAAGCGCTGTCTTGAAACCAGTGATATGAGTACCGCCCTCGCTGTTGTAGGTATTGTTCGCGAACGCTGTAATTCTCGGAGTAATGTCATCGACATATTGGAATGCGACCTCGACCGCGACGTTATCCTGCTCTCGATCAATATAGAAAATATTTTTATGCGCCGGCTCCTGATGCCGATTATAAAATGCGACAAGCGACTTCAGACCGCCTTCAAAATAGAAGGTTAGCGACGGCGCCTCAAAGCCTTTCAGGTCGCGCAGGTAGAAGCAATCTTCATCGGCAACATTCGCAAGAGCGCGTGCATCAATAATGCTGATGCGGACTCCCTTTATCAGATACGCCTGCTGGCGCAGGTGCGCGACGATCTTGTCCCAATTCCATTCGATACCCTCCTTGAAAATTTCCGCATCCGGCTTGAATTTCACTATCGTGCCATTCTGCTTCGTCGTACCGATCTTCTTGACCTTTCCGAGCGGCTTGCCGATCTTATATTCCTGCGTGTGAATGCCTCCCTCCTTGTGCACAATAACAGCAGTGTGCACCGACAAAGCGTTCACGACTGACGCACCGACACCGTGGAGACCACCTGAAACTTTATATCCAGAATCTTCACCGCCGAATTTGCCGCCCGCATGGAGCGTAGTCATGATCGTCTCAAGCGCTGAAACTTTTGTCTTCGGGTGAATGCCCACCGGAATGCCGCGACCATTGTCTGCGACTCGCACATAGCCGTCTGGCAAAAGTGCAACCTCTATGTCGCTCGCATAACCGCCCATCGCCTCGTCGCGGGAGTTATCAAAGATTTCCCAGATGAGGTGATGAAGACCGTCGGGACCAGTCGTCCCGATGTACATGCCAGGACGCTTGCGGACCGGCTCAAGCCCCTCAAGGACGGTAATAGACGAAGCGTCGTACGCCTTGTTTTTAGCCTCTTTTTCGGTGCTTTTAGCCATAAAAATACCCGACTTCTCGGTGTTTTAAGTATAGCATAAATTAGGTTGATTTCCTCACGCGAAATTAACGAACTTCGTAGTCTTTTGCAGAAAGTGCTCCTGTTATTTTTTCCATGATGCCGCTTACTTCTTCATCGGTTAGTGTCCGATCCATGGCCTGGAAAACGAGCCGGAAGGCGTAGGATACTCTTCCCTCTTTTTCGAAGTGATCAAACTGATCAAGACGCAGAAGCAGCTCACCTGCGCTCTCTTGAATAATGTTCTCGATGAGACTCTCTTCCGTTCCTTTTGGCACCCACACTGCGACGTCACGTGTGATGAACGGGTACACCGAAAATGGTCGGTAGGCTCCAAGGATGTATCGGATGGGCGTGTAGTCTTTGCCATAGTCTTCAAGTTTTGCGACTGAAAGATTGTCTGACGTACCTGCGGCGTCGCCCCACTCTTCTACGCGCTCGGTCATACGGAGTTCGAGGTACTCACCTTCTTTTGGAAAAACCGTGCCGACTTCAAATAGCTTCACAAGCTGTTTTGGCGGGAGCACGAGGGGTGCGTATTGTTTTGCGCGCTCGAGAGCGCCCTGCAGATTCTCTTCGAGCGATGTGCGGAGCGCAGGCTTCGTTTTATCGAGCGGATTAGCGAGGTACACGTCGCCCTTTTTGGCAAAGGATTGTGTTGAGACTTCTATGAAGCCTTGCCCGACAAGTTGATCCTTCATCCGCTCGATGCCACGGTACCGCGCTTGATCAGGCATTTCCGAAAGAGGCGGAAGATCCATCGCTCCGACACGATCGTAGCCAAGGATACGTCCAACCTCTTCAGCCACGTCTTCGGGAAGCTCAATGTCGGTGCGAGGAAATGGAGCGGATACATGAAATATCTCGCCATCTTTTTTAACCGCAAAACGAAGCCGACGGAACACGTCTTCAACTTCTTTTTCCGAGAAATTTGAGCCGAGAATCGCATGTATGCGTGGAAGCGATACTTCTACAGTCTTTTCGCTGAAACTGTCTGGAGGAATGTTTTTAAGCGGTATATCAAGAATCGCCGAAAGCTCCGCTGCGATACCCGCTTCTGAATTGCAATCAGCGGCACGATTCGTAAGCACTTTTATATCGAGCACATCGCCCGCGACTTCTTCGATCTCGAAGCAGTGAAAAGTAAAGGCGTCCGCAATCGCTGCCGTACTCGGCAGCACTACGTCAAAATGCTTCTGGAGTTCATCGCGAGAAATTTTCATACCGTTAGAGATAGGAAGCGCTTAAGGCGATTTTTAAGATACCGCTTGCCCATGCCTGTTTTAAGATATCGCTCGCGACTGAAAGCGTCTTCATCAGAAATCGACGCTTCATAATATATAAGGGCAAGCGGACCGCGACCTTTTGTAGATGTTGTTTTGCCAGCGCGATGTTGATCAAAGCGCTTCCGTAGATCACGAGTGCAGCCGGTATACCATCTACCGTCTTTCTTGCTTTGAAGGACGTACACATATGCAAAACCTTTGGTATCTCTAACGGTATTCATATTTATTTTTCATCAAATCCATACACGAAACGAATATCACCGGAGTAGAACAGACGCACGTCTGGAATGCCATACTTCACCATGAGAAGCCGCTCAAGTCCTCCGCCAAACGCAAAGCCGCCTATCTTCATTGGATCAAGTCCGGCCGCGCGAATCACGTTCGGATGGAACATGCCGCCTCCGCTCATCTCGAGCCAGCGGCCTTCTTTGCCCGGCGCCTCGAACCAGACATCCACTTCGACCGACGGCTCCGTGAAGCCGAAGAAGCTCGGACGGAACCGGATCTTCGCATCCTTGCCGAGATACTCGCGATAGAAACTCGTAAACGTGCCCTTCAAGTGTGCGAGCGTTACCGAACCCGTGGGACCGACCGCGAAGCCGTCGATCTGGTAAAATTGCGCCTCGTGCGTCGAGTCGGTCGCTTCATTGCGGAAGACTTTCCCCGGCATGATGCGGCGCAGCTCGCTCCCGCCACTCTTGGAGAGATTCTCAAGTTCGCGCACAGATACGGATGTCGTATGCGTACGGAGAACGGAGTCCTTTTGATCCTTAACCCAAAAAGTGTCCTGCATGCCGCGAGCGGGATGATTTGGCGGGATGTTTAGGCCAGTAAAATTATGAAAATCGTCCTCGAGCTCTGGACCATAGGCGATACCGAAACCCATACGCCCGAAGATGTCTGCAATCTCGCGAATAGCGATGGAAATTGGATGAAGGCGTCCCTTTTGAGCCATGGCTTCAAATATAGCAGATTGTGATAGAGTTACGCCATTATGGGTCCGGAAATGCTTGCCTACCCCTTCCTTTTTATCGCGATATTCGTCGAGTCGTTCATTCTTGTGACACTACTCTCGAAACCCGCGCGGGAGGCCCGTGCGCGAGTGTCTGGCACGATGCTTCCGTCGGTCGCCATCATCGTACCCTGCTGGAATGAGGCCGAGACGATTCCTGGCACATGCGACTCACTCCTCGCACTCGACTACCCGAAAGACAAGCTCGAAATCATTCTCGTCGATGATGGCTCCACCGACGCGACAGCAGCGGTCATGAAAAGTTTTGCCCACCACCCGAATGTCCGCACTATTTTCAAAGAAAACGGAGGGAAACACACTGCGCTGAATGCCGGTATCGCGGCGACAGAGGCCGAATTTATCGGCTGCCTCGACGCTGACTCTCTCGTCGAGTCGGATTCGCTCAAAGAAATCGTCTCTTGCTTCGCAGACGAGAATGTCGCCGCAGCAACCGCTGCGATGTCAGTGCACCGTCCGAAAAGCCTTCTTCAGCATATGCAGAACGCCGAGTACACGTTCGGCATCTCGCTCCGTCACGCCTACGCATCGGTCAACGGCCTCTACGTCACGCCAGGCCCCTTCTCCTTCTACCGCCGAAACATCGTGAATGATCTCGGGGGTTTCCGCTATGGCCACCAGACTGAGGACATGGAGATGGCGCTACGGATCCAACAGGCCGGTCATAAGATAGAGAACGCACCGCATGCGCGCGTATACACGAAAGCGCCTGCGACACTCATAAAGCTCATCAAGCAACGCACGCGCTGGACCTCCGGATTCCTCCGCAATATCTTCGGGGAGTATCGTAATCTCATAGGTAGCCGGGAGCACGGAGCGCTCGGCATGTTGGTACTACCGAGCTCTCTTCTTTCGATCGGAAGCAGCATCCTACTTTTCGTCCTGATGCTCGTTATGCTTATTCGGAACGCCATTTCCGCGATTGAAGTCCGGACTGGTATCCCGCTCTCCTACTCGATGATTCCACACGGATCGTTTGATTGGTTCTATCTTCCGATGAATTTTTACCTATCCCTCGGTGCTATTACGCTCTTGGCCTCGCTTACTCTGATCACAATTGGCAAACGAGTCTCAAAGACGCCTGGAAATATCACACTTGATATCGTTTCGTACATATTCCTCTACGCGTTTATCGCACCGCTCTGGCTCATCAACGCGACGAGCGATGTTGCTCGCGGCAAACGTCGCGGCTGGCGTTATTAATATGTCCCTTGTTACCCGAAACGCCCTCATAGCTCTCTGCATCACGATTGCTCTTGTGGGAACGGTCACCTATGCCGTCAACTACTTGAATCGCGCGCGCGTCGCCGAACTTACGGCCATAGAGGACAAGCTCGCTATCGATATTCTTTCCCTTGATACACAGTTCTCGCTCTTGACTGCGGCGCCATGCGACAGCAGCGCATCCTCGACCACGCTCATCAGCGAGCTTTCGGATTTAGGTACCCGCCTTTCGTATGCCGAGAGCCAGCTCGGCAGCGATAATCCGCAAGTGATACGCTTGAAGGACAAATACTCTCTGCTTGAGATCCGCGACTACCTCATCACCAAGCAACTTGCTGCCGCCTGCGGAAACAAGCCTCCTGTCACAGTCCTTTATTTCTACAGCAATGCCGGTGACTGCACCGACTGCGATAAGGCAGGATATGCTCTTTCCTACCTGCGCGACACGTATCCAAAACTGCGAGTATACTCTTTTGATTACAACCTTGACCTTGGCGCCCTGAAAACCCTCATCGCTGTTACTAAAGTACGAAACTCTCTTCCCGCCTTCGTCATCAATGGCAAACAGACATACGGCTTTACCTCCTTAACCGACCTCGAAAAACAATTTCCAAAAGGATCGCTTGCTACTTCAACCCCAAGACTTTAGACATTCTTATGTTGGAGCCGCCTCTCGGACTCGAACCGAGGACCTTCGCTTTACAAAAGCGTTGCTCTACCAACTGAGCTAAGGCGGCACGTCTTTAGTGTATATCAGGAATATCTGGGCGTGTCGCCTTTAGACGATCTTTAAAGTCTGACAACGTCTTCACGTACCCTCTCGTACTCTCTCGAGGCGCAGCATCGACCGAGTGCTGCGTACGGAAATACCGGACGGTACGCGTAAGAAGGCGCTCGGTCGCGCGCACCACAAGAAGCGAAAGATGGGCAATATCATGTCCGAGACGGACGGCGAAGCGATGTGCTTCATCGAGAAGAAACGCACCGAAATCGACGTGCGCCAGAATGAACTCAATACGCCCGACGTTTTGATCAAAGCGGGTACGAAGACCTGCGAAGACACGTACTCCACGACGCTCCTCGTACCCGGCAAGCACGAAAAATCCAGCGAGGAGTCCGAGCGTCGTAAGGATAAATACAAGGTTCGCCATGGCGATTAGCGAGAAGAGAGGCGTGCGAAACGACTCACTTCAACTCGCTCGCCAAATTTTTGTGTCGCCTCATTAAGAAGATCACGGATGGTCTTGCTTTCATCTTTAATGAAAGCCTGCTCAAGGAGTACCTGGTCTCGGAAATAACTTGCCAGCTTGCCCTCAAGAATTTTTGCCTGCATGTCGACCGGCTTGTCAGTAACCTCTTTCTCAAAAACGGTAGTGGCAGTCTGCCTCGCCTCTTGTGGAATTTCCTCGCTTGTCGTGTACGCAGGATTTGTCGCAGCGACATGCATCGCGAGGTCGCGAGCAAGCGCCCCAAACTCAGGGTTCTTAGCGACGAAATCTGTCTCGCAGGAAAGGAGTACCATCGCGCCAATGTTCCCTTCATGCGTGTAGCTCCCTATCGTACCAGCAGCGAGTGAGCGATCTGCTTTCTTAAGAGCAGACGCGGCCGAGTGCTTCTTGAGAATGACTGCCGCCTTATCGAGGTCGCCATTTGCCTCTTCAAGCGCCTTCTTGCATTGCATGACAGATACTCCTGTCATCTCGCGCAACTCTTTGATGCTGTTAATAGTGATTTCCATAGGTATTGAGAGATAATAACATGTACAAAAACATAGACGATACTTCGTCGCACCCGAAAGGGTGTCAGCAAGCTTTGTCTGCAAAGCTTACGCCTCTTGACCCTTCTTGAACGCGCCAGCGAGCTCGGTAAGGATAAGTCGCACCGTCTCGCGCGACGTATCGTTTGCGACGATCGGATACGCTGCCTCTTTAAGATTGCAGTCCGAACTCATGATAGCGATGATAGGGATACCTGCATCGTTTGCCTCTTTGACGGCATGCTTCTCGTGCTTCGTATCAACGACAAGAAGAGCGTCCGGTCGCTTAAGAAGCGTCGTGATGCCATCAAGCCGTTCTTCGAGTCGCTTCTTTTCGCGGCCGATATGCACAAGCTCAAGCTTCGTGTGCTGCTTAGCGAGCGTGCCTGCTGCTCCTTTTTCTGTGAGCTCGGCAAGACGATCAATACGCTTCTTGATCTCGTTCCAGTTTGAAATAGTTCCGCCGAGCCAGCGAGCAGCGACGAAAGGTGCTGAGATATCCTGCGCTGACTTTTTGACAAGTGCGGCAATCTCGACTTTCCCGCCGACAAAAAGAATTGTCTTCCCTTCCTTTGCGAGCGTTGCCATAGCTGCCTTAGCCGCTTCGAGCTGTTCAGCCGTCTTCACAAGGTCAATAATCTCCTGTCGTCCCTTGGTGCCAACCAAAAAAGGCTTCATTGAAGGATGTCGGCGGCTCTTCACCTGCGCGAAATGCGCCCCTGTGTCGAAGAGGCGCTTGAATTCGGCCGTAGTGCTTCCTGTAGTCATGTGCGACCACATTACTTGGAAATCAAGCTAAATGCAAGCCTGGGCGGCATTATTCTTCCTCTACGGCCGCTCCTACACCCCCTTGGGCTGCGGCGGCATGAAGCGCATTCACTATGTCATCGATACTTCCCGCAAGAATCTTCGGCAGGTTATGCCAGGATTCTTTCAGTCGGTGATCGGTGACACGGTCCTGTAGGTAATTGTAGGTGCGGATCTTTTCCGAACGGTCACCCGTACCGATCTGCTCCTTGCGCTCTGCAGCATGCTTCTTAGCTTCTTGCTCCTCATGCAATTGCTCAAGCTTCGCAGACAAGATCTGCATCGCCTTCTCACGGTTCGCCAATTGACTACGCTCTGAGGAAGAACGCACATCGATGCCGGTAGGAGTATGCACGAGCCGCACAGCTGTCTCGACCTTGTTCACGTTCTGCCCTCCTGCGCCGCCACTTCTTGAAAATTCCATATGGATATCTGCGGGGTTTATATCGATCTTTGATTTCAAACGGATAGGCAGTACGGCTATCGAGGCAGTCGAAGTATGAATACGGCCCGACTTCTCGGTAAGAGGTACGCGCTGGACTCGATGCACGCCAGTCTCATACCGAAGAGCGTCATATGCCTCAGAACCTCCTATTTCAAGCGTGAGATCATCGATGGAACGCGTTTTCCATCCGCGATGTTCTGCGTATTTCTGATACATCTCTTTCAGATCACGCGCAAAGATATTCGCCTCGTCGCCGCCAGCAGCAGCGCGTAGTTCCATAACGACCGAACTCGGCCGCACAACCTCCTCCTTCTCCTTAGTGAGGATATGTTCTATCTCAGCAAGAATGTCAGCCTGACGGGCACGGGCCCGCATCTCATCCTCTGCTGCCATCCGCATGAGCTCCAGATCCCCCCCTGCAGCGCTCACCGCCTCGGTCGCTTCCTTCTCAAGACGCTCATACTCCTCCGCAAGATACGCGGTCGCAAAGTTCTTCTTGAATTCGGGCGAGTAGTCCATGGAATCAAGATACCAGAAAAGCGAAAAAACTGTTTCGAATGCAAGGCACGGGAGAGCGATTTTCGGAGACGTACTTGAGGTACGGCGGAGAAAATCGCTGGGACCCGTAACGAAGCAGACGGAGCAGTTTTATCGCTTTTTCGCGGCGCGTTGCTTGAAGCGTTCTACACGACCAGCCTTATCGAGAGTGCGGTCTTCACCCGTGTAAAAAGGGTGTGATTTTGAGGAAATTTCAACAACAAGCTTCGGGTACTCTTTACCATCTTCCCACTTCGTAGTCTCAGTAGTGTGGACCGTGGAACCAATGAGAAAACGCGCGCCTGAGGCGATATCCTCGAAAACGACGGAGCGGTAATTCTCCGGATGTATATTCTTTTTCATTCCGCGGATGATAGCACAGGTTTAGAATGTTTGGAAGGAAGAGGTGACGTTCACGATTGCCGATGCTGCATTTGGGCTGGCATTATTTGTACACGTAATGATGTAGGTGGTTTGAGCATTAATGGTATCCACAGTACCTGAATTGGACACTGTGCGGGAACCATCGGCGGCAAGCGGGCTACCGAAAGCCGAGACGCCATTCCGGGTGATAGTACAAGAATTCACGTTGGTGGCGTTCCAAGACACTGTTGTCGCTTGCCCCTTCACTACGCGGTTTGGCACGGCATTAATCGAAACGGTTGGCTCAAGAACCTCCACAGACACAGGATTCGAGTTAGCGGAACCGCTAGGACCGGTACAACTGATTTGATAGTTGTTCGGATTAGTAGTGAGCGGTCCGACTGAAACACCGGGTGAGAGGTTATTTGCAGCATCGCCTGTCGAGAAACCGCCTACTGCGGTACATGAAGTTGCGTTTGTGGAGCTCCAGGTGAGTGTTGTCGATTGACCACTATCGACGGGATTTGGACTCGCAGAGAGAATGGCGGTAGGAGGTGTGCATGAGCCACCTGTGCAGCTCTGGCTCGTCGAGCCGCTGCAGCTGGCGCCCCCGCCCGAGGGAGAAGGATTGGGGCAGCTTCTTGTCTGAGTGCAACTGACTGAGCAAGATGACCAATCTGTCCAACCACCGCCCACGACTTGTGGAAGGACCATATACGGAATATTCACTGAACCAACCACTACTGAACCGGAGCCTTGATACTGAGTGAGGTACACTCCCCCATTACCTTGCGCGGTCGAGGAAAAAGCGGCACTGTATCTTCCCGGCGAGCTTTGTGCGGTAAAAGTATTAGAACCAAAACTAGTCCAGTTTGATTGAACACGACTCGTTGCACCATTAACGGTCGCATCCACTGTGGAATAATTCCATCGTGATTCTGTTCCACCATACCCGTTAGCACAGTTCGCGGACACATACTGAGAGGAGGCCGTCACGACTTCTCCCGGCGAGTACGATGATTTATCTACATTGACGTTTAATATAAAAGTCCACGCGGCATGCTCATCCCATCCTGTGTATTGAATAGTATCGGCTCTTACAACCTGAGGCGCCACCAGACAAACTGCTACTATGGAAAAGAATAGTGAAAATGCTGTATTTGATATGTTTCCTCTCATGGTAATTGTTGTATTACTTCCTTCTTTCTCATTAGAAAGTAGACGCCTCCCCCAAGAACTGCGAGCACCCCAACAACGCCAAGAATGAGGATAAGCGGTATAGATTTTGATGTCGACGGAAGCGGTTGCGGCACTTCAGGACTGGTCATGGCTAGTTCCTTACGAGCGAGTACTTTTCCCTCCATGTCTGTAAGGGAGAGGGAAAGTCTCGGATTACTGCAATCAAGACCAACAGGGAGCGAAATGCTCGATGTCATGTTCCCCGGAAGAGGCTCTTTCGTTGGAGAAATACATGCATTCCCGCTCCCATCGGTCATGGTAATGTTTGCAAAAACAGCTGAGGGGGAACTTGTTCCAATACGAGAGTTGGGGAACGCATCTGCAGATGGTGTCCATATGAAAGAGAGCACTGCTGTATCTCCTTTTTTATAAAAGTTCTTATTGAGAGAGATGTTCTGTATTGTTGCGCTCGCACCACGAATGACATAGCGAGCAGTGATGGTATTCGATGATACACCGCCCGATTTGAGCGTCGTCGAGATATTGTACGCTTGAGGTTCCCCTGCTTTTGGCAGAGTGAGGGAAATAGTCTTCTTCTCACCTGGAGCAAAAGAAATTGGAGCTGTATCGCCTCCCGTCTGTGGGGCAACATTTCCATACGCAGTGCGATAACGAGTCTCAAAAACAGGCGAGGAAGAGAGTCTCACGGATCCACTGTTTGTCACCGAGCAAGAGAGTATCAGATTCTCATTCTGGGCAATATCTACTCCCTGAATTAAGTCATAGTGCGGGCTTCCTTTCTCCCCTGCAACCTGTAGGAAACAGGATGTGGGGTTAATTTCAATACCCTTTACCGTTGCAGTAAGCGTTATTTTACCCGTAAACGCAATGCCGAGGGGGAAACCGCTGTCATTTTTACTGATGAGAAACAGAGAGTACGCGCCGCTTAGGCTTGGCGGAGCAGTGTAAGTAATTTCTTTTAAAATATTGCTGTTCTCTTCAAGGTCCAGTGTGTCTGGATACACCACCTCATCCACGATAACTAAGCCGTTTTTGGTTTCCGAGACAAGCTGCACGCCGTACCTAACTCCCATCTGTACGCCCTCACGATTGGATAGACTGAAAGAAATATGAATTGTATTCCCGTCCTGAGACACAATCTTTGCATCCCGAATATTTACGGTCGCCAACACCACAGTACTTTGTGGCACCGTTGTTGGTGTTGTTTGCGCAAGAGACTGCCCCGCCCCGCCAAAGAGAACAGAAGTGGAGACAAAAATACTCAGAACTCCTTTAGAAAAAAGCCGGGGAAGTGATGTCACCTATTTACTATACTCCACATGCACCACCCAATAACAAGCTATCCACAATTAGCGTCGTGTGGATAGCTTAAAATTCTTTGAAGGTAGAGACTATGTTGACAATCTTTGAGGCCCTCGCTGCGACAGCGCTTGAGTTAGCGTCATTCGTACAAGTAATGACAAAGGACGTTTGGGAAGAAATGGTGGTCGTGGCGGAGCCGAATACCGTACGAGAAACATCAGCAGGAAGAGTATCCTTCCATATCACTCCATTTTTCGTGATGGTGCAAGAATTCACGTTGGTTACGTTCCACGATACATTTGTCGTGCCGCCGCTCCCGCTTCCACCACTTCCTCCTCCACCCCCAATCACAACGCGATCCGGAGTAGCGTTAATTGAAGCTACAGGAACACGGACCGTCACTGTCACAATGTTCGAGTCAACGGGAACACCGGAGCTAGTGCAGGTGATTTGATAACTCTTGGTCGAGGTGAGCGGTCCGACTATAGTGCTGCCCGAAACACCGCCATTTGCGGGAAACCAGACCCCTCCTCCTGCCGCAGAGCAGGACGTTACGTTTGTGGAGTTCCAGGTCAATGTTACGGATTCACCTCTATCAATGACGATTCTCTCCGCAGAGAGTGTGGCCGTCGGCTGAGCTGGTGGCGCAGACGAAGTCGTTGGTGCAGATGGACCCCCGCTGGTATACCCACACCCCCAGAAAACATCGAGGGGGCAGTAAAGCGCATTAGTAACCAGAATATTGTTTAAAATAAATGAGAAGAAGAAGAAATCCGCGCGCGCAAGACGAGGGAAAGAAAAAGAAGTCATGACTATGATTGGAACAATAAGGAAGACGATTGTATTTTTTGCAAAACCAATAGGTCGTATTTTTTCTCGCATGGGTCTTAGTTTAACATGCCGAAATTAGCCAATATAAACGAGCATAGTAACACCCCTATAAATGGGATAAGCGGCCGGGAAGAAAAATAGCTGCCTGAAAGACTATCTTTGGTTATGAAAAGAAAGAACAAAATACCCACTACGACAACCGCACTTACGGACAACGCCGCTCCGCGAGACGTTATGATAAGAAATACTGCCAAAAGCATTTTAAGAATCAGAATGCTTGAGAATACGACCAAAACCCACCTCCTATAGAACATAAAACCGTAGCCTATGACACCATTAAGCAATACGTAACAAAGCAAAAGTGCTGTTTCTACTGAAACGATAGCGCCCTCATCAATAGAACGCATAAGTATACCGAGGGCCGTATATATGCCAATACCATAAAACACGATGCCGAGCGTCAGATACGCCCCGTATATGAGACGAGAATACCCTGATGTGTGTTGCACACTGGAAAGCGCGCTCGCGTCGCCAGAAATAACAGGGCTGTTTTCATGTAGCAATGGCATGGTATCCACAGATATAACTCAGTTTAATACTAACACCCACCGTATGGGGTGATACCATTGCCACATGAATAATGTTACTGACGTTGAGAAAGCTACAGGCACTCACGCAATGGGAGGTAAAGTTGTTTTTATTTTAACCTTGGGCTTAGCAATCGGGATACTTATGGGCAGCGGTGCGGCAGTTTTCTTTTTCCGGGATGCTGTTTTTTTAAATGCTCCGACGACATCAGATACGAGCACTCTCTCGTATCCAAATTCCAGTGACCGGAAAGCGCCGATACTAGAGACACTTATCACTCTCCCAAAAAAGCTCGTGTCGGAAGACTACTCTAAGCTCATTAGTAAAATTGTTACTGAATTGAATCAGATAGGAGCAAACAACAACATGACTATCATTCCCTTCATGAACACCATCAAGCAGAAGAGCTCTGCTCGAGATTTTAATGGTTTTTTCGATCTCGTCGCTCAGGCAAAGAACGAGATCAGGAAAAATAACGAACTACTGGTGACAACGCGCGAGGATATCGCGGCCTTAAGGAAGATTAACGATCAGAGCATCAAGGATGAGAGTATCCGCAATCAAACAAGCATCCTCCTTGTCTCAGGTGATACTTTTGTGCAGGAATTTTCCGACTACTTTGCACTGTTAAACGAGACCCTTTCGGGAACGATACCGACGCAAGACCTCCTCAACGAACTTGCCGGACAAGTAACTCTTCTTCTAAAGAATGGTTCTTCCTTCCAGTCGGAATTGAACGCTTTACTTACGCTCATGCAGCAAAAAAACACTACCAGCACCCCCTAAACTCAACGAGTCTCTCCCTTTGCAGAATGCGAAGATTCTTTGTTACATTCTCTGAAAATGAGTAAAGTTCATTCATTGTATGAGCGATTCCCTTACATCCTCCCTGTCGGATCGGCATTGATTTTAATAGTCACCCTACCGCCCTTTAACCTATGGCTGCTAGTTTTTGTCGCTCTGGTGCCGATGTACCTTTTTACTTTTCAAGAACAAAATATCCATAGAGTTTTTGCAGGTGCTCTATTTTTGGGGCTACTATTTTCAGGATACCTATTTTTCATAACTCTCTCTAGTTTTTCCTGGATACCGGAAGCGCATCTTTTTTCAACTCTCGTTAAACTGTTGGCCATTCCCGTAGTCCTTTTTGCGAGCGTGGCTACTGCCCTATCGGTCTATTTGCTCAAAATGAGCTACCTGTTCAAAACAGAGAGCGAAATACCGCCGACGCCGCTTCAGCGCGCAATTCTTTTTGGTGTTTTTGCCGTCGCTGAGTGGCTTGTCGGAAAGGTGTTTATGGGTTTCAACTACGGTTCTCTTGCATACGCGGCAACGCATATTCCAGCCTTACGTTTTATGGCAAGTATCGGTGGCACATTTCTTGTTACTTTTGTGGTGGTTTTTGGAAATGCCGCGATTGCAGAAGCATTGCGATTCTTATTTCAAAGAAAAAATCGAGACGTTCCCCTCCTTATTCCGCTCGGTATCTTCGCTGCGATTATCGGCATATCATTGCTATATCAGCGCATTGTTCCTGTAGCCTCTTTGACAACATCTCCCTCGATTTCCATAGCGATTATCCAAGACCCGACACACAAGGAGAGTGAGGCGTTCGGCACGATAGCACAGGGATCATTTCAATTTCCATTACTTGAAAAGTACGTCGCGGAAGCGGTCGTCTTGCATCCAGACATCATCATCTATCCATTTTCACCATGGACAGGCGTCCTAGCGAATACATTAGACAATAGAAGGTTTACTAAAAACATCATCGGAATGGACTTTGCTATTTTTGGAAAATGGCTCGCCATACATGTCCCGCCCGAAACGACATTAGTGACATGGGACACGCGCCTTGAAGGCGGAAAATATTGGGGCGAAATAGATTTTTGGAAAAACGGCGCACTAGTCGGCTCATACAGAAAAAAAACGCTTTTCCCTTTTATGGACTACACGCCGCAATGGTCGGGGCAGCTTGGCGTCTACAGCCTTCCTTATGACGGTACCGAGGGAACAAGCACCTCCCCAGTCATTATTGGTAAAGCCGTCATCGGAAATTTAGTTTGCTCCGAGGTCGCTCTTCCTGAATCCGCACAGGAAAATAGCGGGGCCGTCGATGTGGTCTTTGCAATCGGTTCAGAAGCGATGTTTTCCAGCCCTCTCGCCAGCGAGTTCAATCTATTGAATGCGCAATTGCGCGCAACGGAATCAGGACGGGTTACTATTCGCGCCAATAAGTTCGGCCCATCCGCTCTTATTGATACGTATGGAAATATAATCAAGGGACTTCCCCGCAACCAATCTGGAATTCTGTTTGTCGAGACCCCCGTACAGACAGATCATAAAATGACACTGTACAGCTCTATAACCGAGTACCCGTTCCTCATCCTGTTAATGGGATATGCCCTATTCCTCTTGACGAAGAGCTCAAGGAAATCCTTCTAGACTGTGTAGACAAAAAATCTCCGAAATCGGAGATTTTTAGAGACCCCCCAAAAAATTAGAATTAAAGAATGGAGTTGCACCCACTGAAGTGCGGCTTGCTGGATGATTCTTCAGAAACTGTGCACGAAGTCTTTACGCTGACGCGCATGCTCGTACCGTCAGCAATCCCCTTGTGGAGAGCCGCGCTTATGTTCTGCCACGCCCATGCAAAAAATATCGCCATGCCAGCGACGACCGCAACGACGAGAGAACGACTTGCATTGATGCTTTTATTCATATATCCCGCAGTATAGATGCAGATGCATTGTATGCAAGACGTGACTGTTGATATCCTCGTATACTCACTCATTCTTCTCGCTAGAAACTTGCGAACGTCTTGCTTCAAAATGCTAGACTATAAGGGCCTTTGCTAAGCATGTTAAATCAAGACCGCGCATGGACGTGAATTCTTATTTTTTACCCATCTTCTTTCTTTCCGGGTGGATTATCTTTTGGTCCTTTTGCTACGCAGCCCCCCATCTTTATCCTGAGTCGATTACAAAACAATTTCGCGCATCGACGGACAGTGTGCGGGCACACCGGCAATTCCACACTATCGCGCTACTTGCTACGTTAATGCATTTCGCAGGTTTTTGGAACATAACGCCCATAGGATTTCCGGACTCTTTATTGCCACCTATTCCGCAAGGAGCTGTGCTTGTAATTTTTACAATTGGGATTTTGCTCGCGATGCTGGCAGCATGGAATATCAGGTTTCTAACTTTCCATCAGATGGTTTTCTCGATCAGTCCACGTAAAGTCAGCGGTGGCCCTTATAAGATTATTCGACATCCCATGTATGCGGGTCTGGCCACGGCTCTCTTTGGATTTCTTTTGGCATACCCCACGATTATAGGCGCAGTCAGCCTAGTCGCTATCGTATGTATTTTTTCAGTGAGAGCTTCCGCAGAAGTAAACGATTTTTCAGCTTCTGATGATGCAGACTTGGGTAAGTAACGGCTGCAGACAGTCACACACTCAACTAATATGACTCACCAAACGCTTAAATTTACGCGATGATTCGTGGGAAAATCGTTCGACGAATTCGATTTCTAATGGGACAGCTAAATCACGTTGAATGGCATCTGCAAATGTACTCCTAGATCCCACTTTCCATCTGGTTGTCAAAAACGGAAGCACTTCTGACAGAATTCGTTCTTGAAGCATTTTGTTTCTAAAAATGACAGGATCGGAGATTTCAACCACAACTCGGAGTTTCGAGGGGACGCCATCCGTTGTGTAGAAATGCACCTGATAGTGATCGCTGATGAGCGATGTGAGTGGTACAAAAAGCGTTTCTACGTCCGCAAGCTTTACCTCGATACCGTTTACTTTTACCGTATCAACACCTGTTCTTCCCTCCCATCCAAGTACGGGACCCGGGAGTCCGCAGTCACAATATTCCGCCTCAACAGTAAAATAATCACTCGTTCGATACCGAATGAGCGGACTGGCACGATTTAGGTCGTAGGTAATAACTAACTCCCCTTCGACAAGCTCTACCGCCGCGAGCGCCGACACTACATGAAATGAATCCCTTTCCTCTTCGATAATTTTTTTACAAGGGACCAAAATCAACTGTGCCACCTCTGACATGCCGTAAACATTCGCAATATGCGCGAAAGGATATAATGACTTAAGCTGAGCGCGCTTCGCACGCGTCAAACTCTCTGAGGCGAGAGAAATGAGTTTTATCTTTGAAACATCATACTGAGCCGCCATATGCTCAGCGAGATGGAGAGCAAGCGTCGGCGTCGCAAATAGAGCATCGCAATCCGTCTCTCGCGCAAGTACGGCACTATTGGCAAGATTTTGAGAATCTCCATAAGTTACCGATAATGGCGGACTGCTCTCACGCGCCATCTGCATAAATACGTAAGAAAGATTTTTAAGAAAAACTGGATTTATCACGAGCGCTCGTGAGACTGGGTACCCGTGAGAAATATTCACTCCGTAACGTTCGATGGAAGAAAAAAGCGTGATAAGAGGCTTGCCGCTTGTCGTGCCCGAAGTATAACTCGCGAACAGAACCTCCTCCTGCGGGACATAAGTCCTTAAAAGCGGCGATATGGACTCTAGTTCAGATCGAGTAAGAAAAGGAAGTTCCTGAAATGAAGCCGGGTCAGTAAGGCGCAGAGATGCAGTGCCCAAGAACTCAAAACGATCGCGATAAAAGGAGGAGAATTGGCTTTGTGCCGCGCGAGAAACAAAGGCACTTAATCGCTTCATGTCCGGGACGTAGAACATTGATGTAGTTTAGCATCCCCTGAAAATCTAAGACGGGGAACAAAAACAACCCCATCTAGGTTAGGCATAGTGCCATCTAGATGGGGCGTGTTTCTCATTTGCAGGTGTCGCAGTTTTGCCTGGGAGTATCGCGACACTGCGTTTTTGATTCTCTCCTAAACAAGCCGAAGAACAACCATCCGAAAAACTCAAGAAACGCCATCGACTCCATTGAGCGTGAAAGTCTTCGAGGCATCATTGGAAACCCTCCTTAAAAATATTTTGAAAGACAACTTCCGCTGCCTTTATAACACGCTTTTAATTTTTTATCAACTTCCCCGGAGTGAATTCGCATCCTAATTGCACCAAAGTTTGCAGGCTAATTGCACCACCCTT
>CAYIMJ010000009.1:0-17780 GCA_964364605.1 uncultured Candidatus Saccharibacteria bacterium
CATTAACCAGCCACTCTACAATTCTATTGTACCAAAACCATTTCCGCGAATGCTCGAACGTAATGTAGGGCGCCTTCGTAATGGTAAATACGAAATCAGGGTACATATAACGGCCCGCCTTGTTTCCTTCATTCGTGCCGGTACAAAAAAAGTCGAATGTCTCTATCGAAAATATTCGTTTATGAGTCGGATCTATGGCGTTATTTTTAGAGGTAAAGTGAGGGACGCGGATGTGCATAACCCCCCCCGGCACAAGAATGCGATACAATTCTTTGAGTACCTTGGGGTAGTCAATATGTTCTAAAATGTCATTGCACAATATTTCATCGAAACTCTCGTTCTCGAACGGGAGCGGTATTTTTTCAATATCGTGCACCACATCTACTCCCGGCAAAGATGCGATGTCAAGGTTAATCCAGCCGTCTCTGTGATCATTACCACACCCGAGATTAAGTTTTTTGGTGGCAGCGAGGTCTTTTTTTGTATCCATAGCAGCTTACTTCACCAAGGTGAATATGATGTTTTCCGCTGGAAAGATGCGAGAAAGGAATAAGGATTCGTAGAGTTGTTGACGGTACTTCGTCTTATTGACCCACTTCACCACTAGTTTATTAAAGAAGAAGATCCTCGAGGAAAGTTCAAACGTGATGTGACGATAGGGGATTGCACTGAAAGAAAAATCGAAATAGTGCGCATGAGTCTGATACGTCTTTGTGCTAGGAACGAAAAAGTCGAATGTCTCTACGGAAAACAGATGCTTGTGCTGCGGGCCAGTAAAGTTCTGTTTAGAGGTGAAGTGAGGAACACTGATGTGTAACTTACCGCCTGGGGCCAGGGTTCTATGTATGTCTCGGAGTATCGGTATCCACGTAACGTGCTCAAGGATGAATTGGCACAATACTTCATCAAAACTGTTGTCAGGGAAGGGGAGCGGAAGGTCGTCGATATTGTGTACGACATCGACACCCGGTATATTGGCAATATCAAGATTTACCCACCCTTCTTTGATATCGGTGCCGCAGCCGAGGTGCAATTTTCTTGAATGGAGTTGTGTTTGGACACCCATATAAATTAACAGCGACACTATAGCATGTACACGAAGGAGTCAGAATTGGTGTTCATATACAACGTCGAACAATTACCGGCACTGGAGCGCTTTATGCATGGTCGCCTGGCGAACTCCCCAGAGCTTATTGTCGCCTCACTTGATGCTGAGGTGGATACGTATCTAAGAGATCAGCATATACAATTTATATCGGCACGCGACTTTCGTGCAAAAGACAGTTCACACTTCTTATTGCCGGAGAAATGGCTGTCTTTTCTTGAGCAACCAGAGTGGAGCTGGTTTGGGTACCGGGACATATTTTTCGGAAAATTATTTTTTCCAACATTTCAAGACTATGTTCGGCAAGCTACTTATTATGTGGATATCATTGTGCGTGTTTGTAACACCCATAAAGGAATTAACAGAATTATCGTGCTTGCTCCGACTCAGGAGATCCCTCGGGCAGGTGCATTCATTGCGAAACGACAGATTTCTATCGTTATTGATTGTGCTCAGCTTGTAGGTGCGCAGCGCGACATCTCAGTGGTGGTATGCGCAGACAAGAGCACGAAGGTACGCGAACATGCGCGAACGCAGTTGTTTGTTTTACAGAGAGCTTTATTTAGTGCGGGATTGTCGATAGTAAATCTATGCACGAACCTTCTGCGCCCTCGTGGCACACTGCGCATACTTGCGAGTGACTACTGGCGTAACATCGCGCCAGCTCTCCAGTATCTTCCAGGGGCGGAGGTGATATTGTGCGATCGTAAGCAGGTGTTCAATGTGCGCTTGCGCAACGCGTGGCGCTATCGTATGCGCTTCATGAGTCTCAATCATTATAAAGAGCGTGGACGGGCTAGAGTACGTGATGAAGCAATGCGTACTCTTTTGGAGAGGTGGGAGAAAGCAGAGCTGTCGGTGACGAACGTTATGCTTGTCGGAGACATCTCTCTCAAACCGCTTTTTGATGAAGTATTGGAAGAGGTTGTTCACGAGTGGCTCCCTGCGCTACTTGAGAAGATAGACGAACTCTATGCCCTCGTGGACACGCTTCGCCCCGATATTGTCTTGCTACGCGCAACCGTGAGCCAACAATGGCATTTCCCTCTGCTTGCGCTTATCGCAACAGTGCGCGGCATTCCATCGTTAGAACTTTTGCATGGGATGGAATATCCAGGCCCAGGTTCGGCTGATAAACGTCATGTGGCACAGTATCTCGGCGTATATGGTACGCACACGCAGCAGCAAATGCTTCAAGCTGGTTTCAAAAAAGAAAATTTGCCTCTCATCGGTTCCCCGAGATTTGATTTATATGAATTAAAGAAGTACGCACAATCTCGAAATGAGCAGATCAAAGACACGTCGCATCCTGTGCGAATATTTTGCACAGCACCGGATTTATTTCTTGGCGCTTCATTCGATACGTACGATATAGAAGAGTACTTTTCCGCTGTGGCTACTGCGGTACGAGAGATTCCTGGAGCAACTATGATTATAAAATTACGCCCAGGTTCACATCGCGAAACATTTTATCGACGTGCAATCGCAGATGCATTTACGGGCATATCTCACACGATCGCTCAGTATGAATCTCTCCGAGAATTATTTCCGAAGACCGACTTGGCTGTGTCGTGCCAGTCAACGGTCACGCTCGAAGCTCTTCAGTGCGGGGTACCGCTCGTGCTCTTCGCTGCTACGCCAGTTGAGACACTGATGCTGAAATACAATTTTACGGATTTTTCCGCAAAGGGTGCGGTCGCGTTATGTTTGAACACTGAAGCGCTTAGTGCGACGCTGTTGGAGCTTGCTCAGAATGCTCAGGCAAGGGGAAACCTTTCACATGCCGCAAGAACATTTTTAGATCGAGAGTACTCTTTTGATGGTAGGGGCGCAGAACGTGCGGCCGCCTTCATTCGTGCGGTGACCAAAAAGGGATACGCCGGAACTTCTGATACGATTACGAAATAGTTTTTCCATGGAACACGTACGCATCATTCCGCGACTTGATATAAAAGGACCAAATGTGGTCAAAGGCGTGCATGCAGAAGGATTACATATCGTGGGTTCTCCGAAAGAACTCGCTCAAGCGTACTATAAGAGCGGTGCAGACGAATTAATATATCTCGACATCGTAGCCAGTCTCTATCAACGCTCTTTTGATTTTGAACTTCTCTCAAGTGTCGCCGACTCTATTTTTATACCGCTCACAGTCGGGGGAGGTATTCGTTCCATTAATGACATCACGAATGCTTTACATGCAGGGGCAGATAAAGTTGCCATTAACACTCATGGTATTACGAACCCGGAATTTTTAGCCGAAGCAGCGAGAAAATTTGGTGCACAGTGCATTGTTGCATTCATTGAAGCGAAAAGAACCGTTACAGGAGGATGGGAAGCATACACTGATGGTGGGCGTGAGAAAACTGGTGTTGATGTTCTTGAATGGGTTAAAAAAGTTACCCTAATGGGGGTCGGTGAAATCTTGATCAGTTCGATTGATCAAGATGGTACCCGTAAAGGATATGACCATGCCCTCATTAAAGCGGTGATGGCCTCTACTACTGTTCCGGTCATTGCTCACGGCGGAGCAGGAAACAGAGAATCAATTCTCGCCGTTATACAAGAGTGCGGAGTGCCTGCCGTTTCGTGCGGAACAGTTTTTCATTATAATGATTTTTCAATACCGGAACTTAAAAGTTATCTGCAACAGAACGATATCTCGATACGATCATGAATACTATTGCTGTCGCTATTATTGATTATGGAGTCGGTAATCTGCATAGCGTATATAACGCCTGCAAACAATTTACCGACCGTGTGGTAATTACCGAAGACCCTCTTGTTATACAGTCAGCACGTTCCATTATTTTGCCGGGAGTAGGTTCATTTGAAGCAGGCATGCAGGGTCTTGCAATTCGTAATCTTACGCAAACCATAATTGATTTTGCAAAGACTGGTAAGCCAGTGCTCGGAATCTGTCTCGGAGCACAAATACTACTTTCCAAGGGCTATGAGTTCGGTGAATGGGAAGGTCTCGATCTTATTAAAGGCAACGTAGTACTGTTTCCCAAAGGACAAACACCACGCTTGCCCCATATCGGTTGGGATGCTCTCCATGGCTTCAATACAAAGGAAGAACCACTTCTCGCTAGTATCAAAGAGGGGACTGACGTATACTTCGTACATTCGTACATTCTCGTGCCGGAAGACAAGACGAATGTTGTGGCTACCTCGCGGTACGGAGATGTTGAATTTGCTGCGGTAATACGAAAGGGTAATATTTGGGGTTGTCAGTTTCATCCGGAAAAGAGTTCCGACGCCGGCATACGTATTATTAAAAATTTTATAAATCTCACCACAGTATGAGTATTGATGACACTCGTTATGGCTTGCCGGAGAAAATGGAGTACTGCAAAAAGTGTGTTATTCCGAACACAAAGCCAATGTCGATGAACGAGTATAAACATACTCCTGAGACGAAGCATAAGTACATTCAGTTTGATGCGCAGGGTATTTGCTCGGCGTGCCGCTTTAATGAGGCACGTGATGATGGGACCATCGATTGGGGCAAACGAGAAGCGGAACTTAGGGTACTGCTCGACAAATATCGTTCGAGTGATGGTTCGTACGATGTTTTAGTTCCTGGGAGTGGCGGGAAAGACAGTGTTTTTGCATCGCATATCCTGAAGTATAAATACGGAATGCATCCACTTACGGTCACGTGGGCACCACATCTCTATACGGATATCGGCTGGAAGAATTTCCAAAACTGGCTTCATATTGGCGGGTTCGATAATTACCTCTTTACCCCCAATGGGAGAATTCACCGTCTACTTACTCGCAATGCATTCCTGAATCTCCTTTTCCCATTCCAACCCTTTATTTTAGGACAAAAGACATTCGCACCCAAAATGGCCGCACGCTTCAACATTCCACTCATCTTTTGGGGGGAGAATCCAGGCGAGTTTGGTGCCGACATGTCTATCCATCAAAAGAAATTCAATTCGGACGAAAACGAAGGCCATCGGCTCGACTTTGTCGATCCAAACGTCAATTTGGACGATCTTTATCTCGGAGGAAAGAAAGTATCCGAATATATAAAAGAAGGTGTAACGTATGGCGACCTTGCGCCCTATTTACCGCTCGACGGAAAGGCTATTGCCGAAAAAAATATAGAATTTCATTTTCTTGGTTACTACATAAAGTGGATTCCCCAAGAGTGCTATTACTATTCGGTGAAGCACACTGGGTTTGAAGCGAATCCCGTGCGTACGGAGGGTACGTATTCAAAATACAACAGCATCGACGATAAGACCGATGGTTTTTTCTATTACACCACCTACGCTAAATTCGGGTTTGGCCGTACTATCGCTGACGCGGCACAAGAGATACGCAACCATCACATTACGAGAGAGGAAGGTGTGGCACTGGCAAAGCGTTTTGACGGAGAGTTTCCACAACGGTACTTCAAGGAATTCCTTGACTACATTGGGGTCACCGAGCAGGAGTTCACTCAAACTATCGATGCATTTCGCGACCCTCACTTGTGGGAGAAGAAGGATGGTGAGTGGAAATTACGTTTCCCAATTAGCTAAGGTATGTACAAAGATAAAAAAATTCTCTGCATCATTCCAGCACGTAGAGGCTCAAAGCGTTTACCAGGGAAGAATATACGACCACTAAACGGCAAACCCCTCATCAGCTACGGCATAGTAGCTGCCAAAGGATCTCACTATCTCGATCGGGTGGTCGTTTCCACTGACGATGAAGCTATTGCGGCCATAGCGAAAGAATATGGCGCTGACGTGCCGTTCATGCGCCCTGCAGAGCTTGCAAGCGACACGGCAACCACGCTTTCAGTGTTGCAGCATGCAGTCGCCTTTTTAGAAGAAAAAGGCGAGATATTCGATCTTATAGTGCTCGTTCAGCCGACCATGCCAGGAATTCAAACTGCTGATATTGATGCCGCGATAGAAAAATTATTTGCGGCAAAAGCGAATTCTTGCATCTCACTTTGTGAAATTACTGACCGACCAGAATGGATATATAGCCTAAATGAAGAGGGGCGCATGCTTCCGTATACGGAAGCGGCATTTCATAGTCAAAATATCCGTAGTCAGGATTTACCGGCGTTGTATCGCATCAACGGGGCGGTATACGTAACGCCACGCAAGGTACTCATGGAAGATAATAAAATTATAGATAAACATGATTGTGTTGGTGTACTCATGCCACGCGAGCGTTCTACGGATATCGATATACAGCTAGATTTTATAATAGCCGAAACGCTTATGCAGAAAAATTAGTAAATCATATGCACGAAGGCGAAAAACAACGATTCATCCGCGAGTATAAAAAAGAGATTCTCCCGATCTCTACTGATCAGGCGGCGATCGAAGCAGGCGACCGTATGACGCTACTGAAGTCACCACAATCGCTCACCACACTTCTGCATGAGTATATTCCACGAGCCGCACTTCCTCTCCCAGAGAATTCAGTCAAACGTATCGCAGATATACTCTTGGAATCATAGGTCGTTATCTAATCCGATAGCCCTGGAACTTTTGACTTCTAGAGCAAGTTACCATTTACTACGAGTATGAAAGCGAAGAAGTTAGTCAAAATCGGCACATATGCCGTTGGCGCTGGTCAACGTGTCTTCATTGTTGCTGAAGCAGGGGTGAATCATAATAAGAGCGTAGTGCTTGCCAAAAAATTGGTCGATATAGCAAAAGCTGCAGGAGCAGACGCGGTAAAATTTCAAACATGGGATGTGAATGAACTTTATGTAGCCGATGAAGTATCAGGAGGTCCGTATCGAGAAAAGTCTCGCGGCCGCTGTCTCTCCTACGAAGATTTCACCGAAATAAAAAAGTACTGCGATCAGAAAGATATACTCTTTCTTTCGACGCCGGATGAAGAGCAGAGTTCAGATTTTCTGGAGAAGCTCGGCGTGCTGGCGTTCAAAATAGGTTCGGGCGAGCTCACCAATCTTCCGTTCCTAAGGCACGTCGCGAAGAAACGGAAGTCAATCATTCTATCGACCGGCATGGGAGACGATTTGCACATACGTAAGGCAGTAGAGGCGATTACCGCGTACAATCGTAATCTCATACTCCTCTACTGCGTCTCAAGTTATCCAGCATCAGCACAAGAAATATCATTGCCACTTCTTTCGAAGTTGCGCGCCGTCCATAAATGCATTACAGGTTTCTCCGATCACACAATAGGCAACACCGCAGCAGTACTTGCGGTTGCGCAAGGCGCTTCGCTTATCGAAAAGCATTTCACTTTTGATAAGAATGCTCCCGGGCCAGATCATGCCATGTCGCTTAATCCTGAGGAACTTGCCTCATTCGTTACTGCCATCCGCGAGGCGGAGGAAATGGAAATCATAAAAAAAAGAATCTTTAGCAAAACAGAACTTGCGACGAGGAAATTTGCATGGAAAAGTGCAGTCGCGTCTCGCGATATATCAACAGGGAAGAAATTAAGTCTCAAGAATATTGTGTTCAAACGTCCCGGAGTCGGTATCACCGTCGACCAATGGGAGCGCATTGAGGGGAAGAAAATAAAGCGGGCGGTGGCCTCTGGCCAGTTCCTGAGAAAGAGCGACATTACATGATGACCTCAATCCTCGGTCGCCTGAAGAAAGGGAATAATTTCCGCAGCAATAAGCGCATCGCCTCTCAAGCCCGGGAGACGCCGGAATTCAAAAAGAGACTGGAGTTTTTGCGCCGTTCACAGTGGTGGTCAGCGGAAAAGCTTGAAGCGTATCAGCTGAAAGAATTAAAGCGCGTCGTTTCGTTCGCATACAAGTATATTCCATATTATCGTGACCTCTTTGCGGAACTTCGTCTTACACCTCGCGACATCAAGAAGCTTTCGGATTTGCAGAAGCTCCCGACGCTCACTCGCAAGGCCATTCAGCAGAACTACGATCGGCTCCTGCCCGACGGCATCAATCCGAAGTCGCTATTGTATCGAACGACAGGCGGAAGCACGGGGAATCCTCTTGTTATCTTCTCCGACATGCAGTTCGTGTCACGGGATCGTGCGAATACTCTGTATTACCTTGAGGTGGCGGGGTATGACCCTTATAACTACAAAAGTGTCCGTCTCTATGGCGACCAGATTCCGGAAAAATTGGTCAAGAAAAACATTTTTTGGTATACGGCTCGTGACGGGAAACAGTTAGTGCTTTCCTGTTACCATATTACCAAAGCTACCGTAGCAGGATATGTCGCAACACTAAATACGTTTAATCCAGCATATATTCATGCTCGGCCATCAGCAATCTATACGTTCGCTCGACAGATGAAAGACGAACATCTTACGCTTAACGTACAGATCGGAGCTATATTTTGTGACGGAGAAATTCTGTACGATGCTCAGCGGGCGCTCATCGAAAAAATATTCAAGACCCGCGTGTATAACGTCTATGGTCATACTGAGGGGGCGACGGTCGGGATTAGCTGTCCGCACGGAAGGCTTCTCCATTTTCTGCCTCAGGTCGGCATTTTGGAATTGCTCGATCGACGCGGTAAGTCTGTAACTCGCGAAGGAGGTCGAGGAGAGATGGTAGTTACTGGGTTTAATAATGGTATTTTCCCACTTATCCGATATAAGACGCAAGACGTTGGGATCGCAACACAGAAACGTTGTTCCTGCGGTCGAGCCTATCGCATGCTAAAAAAAGTCGAAGGACGGGTGCAGGACTATGTCGTAAATGCTGAAGGTGCGGTTGTTCCACTTGCTCCAGCCGTCTTTAACTATAACGACATGGACTGGACCGGTATTGACCAATTCAAGATTGAACAAAACACTCCAGGGAAACTTATATTTAAAGTTGTTGCACATGTCGACGCTATGAAGAAGCGTCAGGACATCAAACAGAGGCTTGTCGATAAATTCTCCAATATTTTCGGCCCATTATTTTCAGTAACGGTCGTATTTGCTGATACTATTGCTTATACCGCTATCGGTAAACATCGATATCTTGATCAGAAATTGAACGTGCAGTCATATTTATAACTATGAAAAAATCTAATAATCAATTATGGGAAACAGTGCATGCCTCTCGGCGGTGGGGGGAATATCCGCCAGAAGATGTCGTACGTTTTGTTGCAAATACCTATGGCTCTGTGCCAAAAAAAGCTCGGGGAAACATCTCCATGCTTGATATGGGGTGCGGACAGGGTGCGGCAAGTTGGTTTTTGGCACGCGAGGGTTTTGCTGTGACTGGGGTAGACGTGTCGCCGTCCGCAATAGCTAAATCGCAAGAGTATCTTGCAAAGGATAGTCTCAAGGCGGTATTTCACGTTGCTGATTTTAAAGCACTTACTCTGCCTGCTGGAAGTTTTGACTGCATTTTTGACATTGAAAGTATCTACACCAATGTTGCAACCGATATAAAAAAAATATATAGCGATGTATATACCTTCCTCAAACCAGGAGGCTCATTTTTTGCTATGGCGTTTAGCACGGATTGTTCTAATTTTGGTACTGGCACAAAGCTTGAGGAACATACGTACACAGATATCCCTTCCGGTTCACCAAGTACTGGCGTGGCCCACTATTTCGATCGTGAGGAACTCGAAACTCTTTTGAAGAGCGTCGGGTTCACTGAAATTGAGATAAATCAGAAAATAGTGACACGCAATAATGGCCGCGATAGTATCAGTCAATGGATTGTCTATGGCAGTAAAAAATAGCACAAAGAAGTACAAAGTAGCGTATGTTACCGGAACACGAGCTGAGTTCGGCTACATGAAGAGGACGCTAGAAGAGATCAACAAGTCCCCTCTTATGGAAATGGTGGTAGTGGCGACTGGCATGCACACCATGCCTGGTTTTGGCGAAACGATTAAAGACGTGGGGCAGAGCAGTCTTCGCGTGCTTACGATACAGGATGGCAATGACGGTAAAAGTCTCTCGTCCATGGCTGCTTCAGTAGGTTCGAACATAAGTCAGTTGAGCAGCATTTTTGAGAAAGAAAAACCTGACATTCTCCTAGTGGAGGGGGATCGCGGTGAGCAGTTGGCCGCGACAATCGCGGCTGCATATCTTAATATCCCTATCGTGCATCACGGAGGAGGAAACACGAGCGGCACTATTGATAATAAGATTCGCTGGGGCATATCTGCTTTCGCAGACCATCATTTCCCGAGCAACTCGACACTCGCGGGCAACTTAAAGAAAAAAGGCGTTCCTAGAGAAAAGATATACAATATTGGCGGTCCGGTACCAGATGATATTGTTCTTGGATATTTCCAAAACGCCGAAGAATGCCGTAAGAAGTATGGACTGACCAAAGAAGGTCCAGTGCTATTTCTCGTCTATCATCCAAATACTGAAGAGCATGGGAAAGAAGAAGGTCAGATTGACGAAGTGCTCAAAGCTCTTTCAGTCTTGCGCTATCAAACTATTGCCATAGGCTCTAATTCGGATGCTGGTGGACATGTCATCAACGAACAAATGGAAAAATTCGCACACGAGTACTCATTTTTTAAATTTTATAAAAATATCCCACGATTTGATTTCTTAGGGCTACTCAATGTTACTGATGTGTTGGTGGGTAACACGAGCGCTGGGTTTTCTGAGTCGCCGTCCTTTAAAAAGCCCTACGTTCTTATTGGTTCGCGGCAGACTGGCCGCTTCGGAGAGACTCGACACATCATCGAGGTCCCATCAAAGGATTCCCGGATTGTTGCGGCGATACATCGAGCACTTACTGACATCAGGTTTAGGAGAGGTCTCAAGAGTCTTAAGAATCCATATGGGAAAGGAGATTTTTATAAAAAATTTCCTCCGCTCATACTAGAGATTTTGCAAAAAGGCGAATAATACTCATGGCGGCTGCACTTGAAATAATCACAGACGCGTCACAATGGAGTGATCTGTTGAGGACGACATTTAGTTCAATGCAGGATGTGTATTTCGGAACGGCACTTTTTGAAATATATGCAAAGCAATATGGTGCTCGCTACGAAGCCGCTTTTTATGAAGATGATTCCGTTGTCGTATTCTATCCCTATCTCGTTCGCGACATTAAAAAAATTCCACTCTTTTCAAAACTCACTGGGGACTTTTTTGATATCACTACGCCCTATGGATATGGCGGACCTCTTGTGTCAGTTAAAAATGCGATAGGAGTATCCCAGAGCATCACCATTTTCCGAGAACAATTCGAGAAATACGCACATCAACAGAACTACGTAGCAGAATTTATCCGCTTCCACCCGCTTATTGGGAGCCATCATTTTTTTGAGAGTAGCATCGATGTTGTACAACTCAGTCCCGTTGCGGTCGCGGACCTTACTCTGCAGCCTGACGTATTGTTTGCCCGCTTTAGCACCGATAAACAGCGGGGCATACGGAAAGCAGAGAGTTCGGGAGTACAAGTTGAATTCGTACACGCCATTACTGCTTCAGAGATCCAAGAATTTCTCACAATCTATCGGGAGACTATGGATAAAAACGTCGCTGAAGTAAAATATTACTTTACTGCGCAACAGATACAGGAACTCTGCATTGCGCTTGGACCCGCTATTTTTTTAGTTAAGGCATTACTGGGAGAAGTGTGTATTGCCAGTTACCTTGTGTTTCAAAGTGGTGGGTACCTCACCAACTATCTCTCGGGTAATTTGCAAGCATACCGCCAATTCTATCCAAAGAATAAGGTTATTTGGGAATTAGAAAAATACGGCCATGCACGAGGGTATCGTTTTTATAATCTCGGGGGAGGTAGGCCTAGTCTGCTCTCATTTAAAGCCGGTTTCTCAACTGAACTAAAGCCTTTCTATATTGGTAAAAAGATTTTTAAAAAAGATATGTACACACGGCTTGTCGATATGACCTCACTCACCGAAAGTAAAAAGAACTTCTTTCCAGCCTACCGTCATACAGATGTCTATCCTGAGCTTTTGTAGGAGGGCAGTCTCTTCTTACTATGTAACCATTACGCAGTATGGTATGTTCTAATCTGCATCAGGTCACCCAGTAATCCATATTTGTTGTGAAAAAGCCCATTCCCATAACACGCCCAACTCTTGAACCATACGCGAAATATGCGCCTATGTTTCGGCGTATCATCGAAAGTGGGATGTTGACAAACAGCTCGTTCGTTCGGGAATTTGAACAGAAAACCGCTGCATATTTGGGAGTGAAGCATTGTGTCGCTGTCTCAACCTGCACAGCAGGACTCATGCTGGTATTAAAAGGTTTTGGTCTCAAAGGTGAAGTTATCATCCCGAGCTTTACATTTACAGCCACGGGGCACCCTGTGTTGTGGAACGGTCTTGTGCCGGTATTTGCTGACATAAAACCTGATACTTTTGAAATCGATCCAAAATCAGTCGAGCGCCTCATCAATAAGCGCACGTGCGCCATACTTGCTACACACGTGTTCGGTGTTCCTTGCGACGTTCGGGCGTTACGTGCGCTTGCTAAGAAGCACAAGCTGAAGCTTATTTTTGATGCTGCCCATGCGTTCGGTTCTTCGCGTGATGGTGTGCGGGCCGGTAATTTGGGCGACGCAGAAGTGTTCAGTTGCAGCCCTACGAAAGTACTCACGACTGCCGAAGGTGGTATCGTAGCGACCAATGATGACGCACTTGCGGAATTCTGTCGGCTTGGTCGCAATTATGGAGATGATGGCACGTATGGCGAAGCGTTCGCAGGACTTTCAGCGCGTATGTCGGAATTTCATGCCGCCATCGGATTACGATCCATGGCACGGCTCACCGCTAACCTGAAGAGCCGCCGCGCCCGTGCAGAATACTTCAAAAAGAAATTGCTGCATGTAGAACCTCGTCTGCAGTTTCAGCGTATTCCTGCGGACGTAGAAACAACCTATAAAGACCTCTCACTTTTCGTCGATAAAGAGACAGTGGGGTATACCCGAGATGAACTGCATGAATTCTTCAAAAAGAACGGCATTAGTACCCGAAAATATTTCCATCCGCCGTTGCATCACCACGCAGCTTACCGCTCTTACGGGAATGCGTTGCCGATAACTGAGCTGGTTTCCTCCAGCGTGCTTTCTCTACCGCTCTACTCAAGTATGCCGACTGTAGATATTGATCGTATTGTACAAGTTTTTACGGCATTCACTCATGATCGAAAAAAAACTTAAACATCATATCTATACTCCAGAGACATCTCTGCACCGCGCGCTGGGAGATTTATATCGCAAAGCGACAACCATCTGCTTGGTCGTGAATTCTGAAAAAATACTATTGGGCATTCTTACGCTCACGGATCTCAAACAAGCTATTTTTAAAGGCGTTGACCCGAGTGCTCCTATTCACACGGTGATGAATACGGTATTCGTATCCGCTCGAGAGGGTACGTCAGGTGCAGCGCTCCGTGCCTTGGCTAAGGGTCAGACACCCTACAACACCGGCATATTTGAAAAAATACCGATCCTCGATCGTACGGGAAAACTCAGGGGTCTCTATGTGTTACCAGAATCGAAGGAAGAAAAAAAACATACTGTCCTAGTAACGGGTGGTGCTGGATATGTTGGCTCGCACGTGTGCCGCCTTCTTTTGAAGAAAGGGTACAAAGTCATTGTTCTCGATAAGTTACTCTTTGGAGATGGGGGTATACGCGACTTGTTAACCCATAAAAATTTTTCTCTCATTACAGGTGATATCTCCAACATAAGTACGCTCATTCGCGCTGTGCAGCAGGTCGACGCGGTCATTCATCTCGCCGGTATTGTTGGAGACCCTGCTTCGGCACTCAATCCGTTGCATACTATGGAGCAAAACCATTTCGCAACAAAAGCACTCATCGATGTCTGTAAGCATTATCAAATTGCGCGCTTCGTATTCTCTTCTTCATGTAGTGTGTACGGAGCGAATCCTGGGCTACTCAAGGAAGAGAGTGAGTTACGGCCGGTCTCCCTCTATGCACAAAGCAAGAGCTACTCAGAGTACGTACTTCTTGAAGAGGCGGATGAGAATTTCCACCCAATAATTTTGCGTTTTGGCACATTGTACGGACTCTCGCCACGCATGCGTTTTGATTTGGTTGTTAACACTATGGCCGCGCATGCATATATCAATAAACGTATTGTTGTCGATGGGGGTACACAATGGCGCCCGCTCTTGCATGTAGCAGACGCTGCTACAGCGTGCGTGGCAGCACTTGAGGCACCACTCAGTAAAGTGTCAGGGCAGATATTTAATGTTGGGGATACCAAAGAGAATTATCAAATTCAAGACATTGCAAAAGCTGTACAAGCTAGCTTCCCTAAAGCAAGTATCGAACTACTCGACACGGTAAAAGATCGTAGAGACTATCGCGTTTCATTCAAGAAGATAAATCGCCTCATGGGATGGCATGCTTCTCGGACGTTGTCGGAGGGCATTGGAGAAATGGCTTCCGCGCTGCGGAAGGGTAAGTTTAAGCAATGGAGTGGCAAACTCCACAACAACTACCTTACTCTCCGAAGTGTATTGGAAAATATGTCGTAGAATAGTTTTAAACTTTATTTACTTGAACTTGAGTCACCTATAGTTACCCTTACATTCAAATGCCATTAATTTCTTCCATACGAACGATTGCAGGCATATTCAGTAATTATCGCTGGCATGTTGTGGCTTTAGTCGTGCTCGGGCTGTTCAGTGCCGTACTTGAAGGCGTAGGGATCAATGCGGTTATCCCGCTCATTTCTTTCTTTGGGCAAGGAGCAGGGGCGTCTACCGATTTCATATCCAAGGCGATTCAAACGCTATTTCATTTCTTTTCTATACCGTTTACCTTCCGCTATCTACTCGTCTTTATTCTTACGCTCTTTTTTGCCCGTGCCGCAGCAATGGTGGCATTCGGATATATTCGCGGGTGGATTAGTGCCGATTTTTTAAGCAGCGAGAGCAAAGCAGTCCTGCGTGCAACGATGCATGCTTCCTGGCCGTTCCTCCTTTCTCAGAAAATTGGGAATATGCAAAATTCTTTGGTACGCGACATTCAATGCAGTGAAAACTTGTTGAGTGTGACCGGACAGATCATCCAATCTTTTACTGGATTCTTAATGTATCTCCTTGTCGCATTTAACATTTCGCCTCTGACTACTTTGTTTACGCTTGGTGGCGGCGCACTGTTACTTATAGTCACAAGACCTTTCTTGGGGCGTACGCAGCGCACAGGAGAAGAGATGGCGACAACTGAAAAAAAGTTTGCACAGTTCTTAAGCGAACACATCATTGGTATGAAGGCCATAAAAGCCGCAGGGGTGGAAGAGAGAGCCCTACAGAAAAGCAATACATTAGTAGCATATTTACGTACGCTCTCGATCCGTATGACGTTTATTCGTTCCGCAAGTTCAAGCATGTTTCAGCCGTTCAGTCTCCTCTTCGTCATCGTGCTCTTTGCGATTACGTACCACACCCCTGGTTTCAATATTATTTCATTTGCTGCAATACTCTATCTTATTCAAAAAATATTTACGTATCTCGAATCCGGTCAAGCAGCGTTTCATAATATTTCACAGCTCATACCCTACGCACAAAATGTCGCTGAGTTTAAGAAGGCTCTTGCTGAGCATGCAGAGGAAATTTCTTCTGGAAAGAAAGAGTTTTCTTTTGTAGACGTTATAACGTTTAAAAATATCTTTTTTTCCTACCTACCAAATAGGGAAGTTCTTTCTGATGTGAATTTTTCTATACACAAAGGAGAGACTGTTGGAGTAATCGGCCCTTCGGGAGCAGGAAAAACTTCGGTCGCGGATTTGCTGTTGCGCTTATTTAAAGCGACCAAAGGAGAGATTTTGGTGGACGGAAATTCAATGGATGACATTTCAATCGAGTCATGGCGGCATCATATTGGATATGTTGCACAGGATGTTTTTCTCCTGAACGCAAGCATAGAAGACAACATTCGTTTTTACCGTCCTGATGTTAGTCATGATGCGATTACCGCGGCCGCAAAGCAGGCAAATATATATGATTTCATAATGGGATTGCCTGATGGTTTTTCAACCACAACTGGAGATAGGGGTGTTATGCTCTCAGGCGGGCAGCGTCAGCGTATTGCGCTTGCTCGGGCGCTTGTCGGGGAACCGGATCTTCTTATTCTTGATGAAGCCACAAGCGCTCTCGATTCAGAATCCGAAAGGCTCATACAAGAATCTATTCGCGCCCTGCATGGCTCCGTAACAGTGCTTATCATTGCGCACCGGTTAAGCACTATCGAGCATGCTGACCGAATCCTCGTACTTGGTCATGGAAAGATTCTTGAAACAGGTACTCCCAAGGAACTGCTTGCACGCCCAGACTCCTATTTTTCAAAACATCACGGAGGTCATCATGGTTAATCTGAAGTCAAAGTCCGCGAGAATACTCACGAAAGAGAGGTTTTTGGGAAATTAGGTTTAGTAACTAACGCACAACATATCCAGTATGAAAAAACATATGTACAAAATAGGAACTGTAACCCTTTTGTTGGCTATGGTCGGATTACCGATCGTAGTGCTTGCCGAAAGAGATTCAAGTGAGAGTGGTGCTTATACGCAAACGAACGTATCAGCACAAGCGACAAGTGCGACGGTGCGCATCGACGAACCCGGAGATGATCAGGGGCAAGACGATGAAGTGCTGCTCAAGCGGATTGACTCAGCAAACTCAGGTGCGCAGAGTAGTGGCGAGAGGGTTAAAAAAGAGGATCAGAACGAGGAAGAAATCGAGCTTGAGCTCGAGGATGATGAAAGCCCCGCAACTTCATTCCACGACTTGGAGCAGAAAATTGAGAAGCGCAAGCATGAGCTCGAACAGGAAGTGGCGAGCACGTCGCCCGAGCACAAGACTGTCGTAGAGAACGCGAATCCAGTGCGTCTCGCGGTACACGCGCTTCTCGCCTCCAAAAATCTCTTGGGCGGCATCGGCGAGCAAGTGTCGGAGATCGCGAAGCATATGAATGATTCGGTCGCGACAACGACGAACGCCGAGGCGCGGATTGAGTTGCGAGGCTTCTTCATGACGCTCTTCTTCGGCGGCGATAGCGCGATGGCGGACGTGATTGCGCAAGAGGTCGCACAGAATCAGTTACGTATCGACAATCTTACCGAACTTCTTAGTGCTGTTAATATCTCTGCAAATATTAAGGCGACTATTCAAGGACAGATAGTGGCGTTACAGGATGCGCAAGCGCGTCTTCAGGATCTTGCGCAGAAAGAGAAAAAGCAGTGGGGACTCTTCAGTTGGAGGTTCTAAAAATTATCCCCATCTTTTTGTGAAGGTCAGACCTTCACAAGCATGCAAAATGCTCCGCGAGCAGTGGAGCACTATGCATTCTGAGCATATGATATAGTTGCTAACATAATGCATAGTGACGGGAAAAAAGAAAACGGGACGCATCGAGCAGAGAAGCGGCATCATCAGAACGCTCTGGGCGTGAGGATAGATAACGACAGCATTGCAAAACAGATTGCGCTGTGGACGGCACTTGGGGCGCTTTTTTTGATTCCATTTACTCCGCTAGTCGTCATTAACGAATTTTACTTTCCATTCATTACTGGCAAAGCATTCTTTTTTCGGATATTAGTTGAGATTGCGGCCGTTGCATGGGTAGTACTCGCGTTTCTCGATAAGGAATACCGCCCTCGCTTTTCTTGGATCGGGATGGCCGCTGTCGGATTCGTCGTTTGGATGTTCGTTGCAGATGGGCTCGCGCCAAATGCAGCAAAGGCTTTCTGGAGCAACTTCGAGCGCATGGAGGGATGGGTGCTCCT
>CAYIMJ010000010.1:0-2927 GCA_964364605.1 uncultured Candidatus Saccharibacteria bacterium
GGAATAAGCGATTTATCGGCAAGCGGCTCAAATACTTTTACAATCATCTTTTTCTCGTCGTCTGTGAGCGGGCGCTCTTTTCTTTTATTTGGATCAAGTTTGCGTATGAGGCGCTGCGCCATCGACACGGTGACCGCCGACCCGAAGGATTTCGGGTCAGCGCCGAGATCCACGAGACGGGGGAAGGTTCCTGCTGCATCGTTGGTGTGGAGCGTGGAGAAGACGAAGTGTCCGGTGAGTGCCGCCTGTATCGCGATATTGGCTGTCTCACCATCGCGGATTTCACCGACCATGATGATATCGGGGTCTTGACGCACTATCGACTTCAATCCTTCTGCAAACGTATATTTCTCTCCTTCAACCTGTGTCTGCACGATACCGTCGAGATGGTATTCGACGGGGTCTTCTATGGTGATCACTTTTATCTCGGGCGAATGAATTTCACGGAGAAATGAGTAGAGTGTCGTCGTCTTACCACTTCCGGTAGGACCAGTTGTGAGAAGCATGCCGTTCGGGCGTCGAATCTCTGTTTCAAGACGAGCGAGGAGTTTCGGATGGATACCGAGCTCCGTATAGGAAACTTTCGTAGCTTCAGGATCGAGAATACGCATCACGATCGACTCGCCATAATTCCCAGGGATAAACGAGACACGCATTTCAATCTGGTTTGCTCCCTTCATGATGCTAAAACGGCCGTCCTGTGCCCGATTGGTGATATTGAGCTTCGCTCCCGAGAGAAGCTTGATGCGTGAATTAAGCTGATGGTACGTTCCTGGATCAAAGAAATAAGCGTCGGAAAGGAGTCCGTCGATGCGGAGGCGAAGCAAAGCTTTTTCCTCTCCTGGTTCGAAGTGGATGTCAGACGCTCGGAGTGCAAAAGCCCCAGCAAGAATGAGTTCAAATAAGTGAGAGACACGATCAAGCGACTTAAGGTTCATAGCAGCATCGAGTTCCTGCTCGAGAGCTTTGCGCGACCCACCCCCTTGAGTTATTTTCCCAAGTGTTTCGGAGGTGACGTTAAACACTCCAGCTTTCGATTCGGTCGTAAATAGAAGGTCGCTATAGCGTTCGAGTATTTTATCAAGGCTTTTCTTCGAGACGAGAAATTTCTGTACGAGAAATCCGCGGCCGGCAAGATCCTCCTCAAGCTTAGGAAGCTCCGGATTGTTTGGGTTATGAATAGCAAGCGAGAGTGCTTTTGCCGTTTTCATGAAAGCGGCAGCCTCTGTAAGTCGTGCCTGCTCTTCAGGAATGACCCGTAGCGCTTCATTGTCTATTTCCTTCAGAGACAGGTCAGCATAGGACACCCCATACTTCTCTGAGAGGATATGTGCAACATCTTCCTCCTCGCGTTCGCGTACGCGGGCTAGCTCCGAGTCTTCGTGTGCTGTGTCAAAGTGAGAATCCATGGGTGCATGATACCACCGAGAAATTGATACGAGGAGCGGGTCTTGACATTTGTATATAAAGTGCAGTATAATTTGTCGAGACAGCTTGTTGTTAGTAAACAATAAACCTGGAAGAAAGGAGGTTGGTATGAAATGGGGATTTCTCATATTGATTCTTTTTCTATCCACCTCGCTTTTGCTTGGTGGATGTGCGACTGCGCCATACGATAAATGGGTTCAAGAGGTACAGCTCGTACCCAGATCACAACCACCCCTGCCTCAAGGGGTATCACGAAAGAGGCCAACAGATCCACCATCTTTTCTCCAGATAGGGTGCGAGGGCGATTGGGATCCGCAAAATGGCGTATGGGTATGCGTTCTTTCCAAGGACGGTTCTCGAGAGTTAAACCCTGTACCCAGATCACAACCACCCCTGCCTCAAGGGGTATCACGAAAGAGGCCAACAGATCCACCATCCCTTGACCAAATAGGGTGTAAGGGGAAATGGGATCCACGAAATGGAATCTGGGTGGGCGTTCCAACTCCCCCTCCCAGAAAACAGGAAACTTCTCTCGGTGGCGGTCCTTGTTACGGGTATCCTTTTATGGGTGTTCCTTTTGGTCCTCCCTTTATGTTTGGTCCCTTCTTTCCTATGGCTCCGTATGGCAATCGTTTCTGTTAGCGCTACGGACCTTCTCATCAAGTGCGCTCTCTTCAACAAGAAGAGGGCGCACTTTTATTTTTAGCTTATTGACATCGTTATAATCGAGAGTACCGTTTATAACAGAAAGGAGGTTATTGCTCACACTTCAACCTCAAATAGGGAGGCTCCCATGAAGAAACTTCTTGTTCTTTTCATCACGGTTTTGGTTGTTGGAATCTCGATGCCGTCCCCTGTGAAGGCTTTGCAGGTGGACTGTCCTTTCCCCGAGACTGTTTGCAAATGGAACGGAACGGAATACGTTGCTAGTCCTTCTCCCTCCGCACCGCCACAGATCGTGGAAAGAATTGTCGAGGTGCGGCAGCAAGTGTCGCCTACCGTTATCGTACAGACAGTTCCCACGTATTATCCGTACCCTTATTACTTGGGGGTACCATATTGGGGGTGGGGACCGTACTGGGGATCTGGAGTGGGTTGGCACGGCGACCGTCGTTATGGGCCCCTAGGTATCAGAATTGGCTTGAACCTTGGCGGACGTGGCCGTCGTTGGTGAAAATAAGTATGCGCTCAAAGCGCTCATCCTTCTTTAAGGGTGAGCGCTTTATCATTTTCGGCGGTACAATTATCTTCACAATGGAGAAGACGATTCAGACACTAGAGGAACTTGGAGCGGAGGCAACGAATTTCGTTAATGCACTCGCGCCGAGTCCACGAGGCGCGACGCTCGTCACTCTTTCAGGCGAGCTTGGGGCGGGGAAGACCGCTTTCACAAAAGCGGTGGCGAGCACCCTTGGTGTCGAAGAGATAGTGAACAGTCCCACGTTTGTACTCGAGAAAATATATCTACTCCCGCGGCAAAATTTGGGTGGAAACCCCAA
>CAYIMJ010000010.1:2937-17370 GCA_964364605.1 uncultured Candidatus Saccharibacteria bacterium
GCCCCCCCGGCTAATGGTGGGGTGACAACCCCAATTGGTTCCGCGACTGATTCATATTGATGCGTATCGTCTCGAGAAGGGTAGTGATCTCGGCCCTCTTGGTTTTGACGAACTTATGCAGGACTCAAGCAATCTCATTTTGCTTGAGTGGCCGGAGAAAGTAGCGGAGGCGCTCCCAACTCCTTCGAAGCAGATATCTCTCGTCGCACTTCCCGATGGTTCACGAATAATTTCATATGACTAAAAAAGTTTCCAAAAATAAACGCATTGTTCTTTTGGATACGCACGCGATCATTCACCGGGCATACCACGCACTGCCGGAGTTCACCGGTCCTACAGGAGCTCCAACAGGAGCGCTCTATGGTCTCGTCTCGATGTTGTTTAAAATAATAACCGACCTCAAACCGGATTATATTGCTGCCTGTTTTGACCTGCCAAAGCCGACCATCCGCCATGAGGCATATGATGGATACAAAGGGACGCGCGTGAAAACCGACGATGCGCTCGCGCTCCAGTTGAACGAGTCGCGCAAAGTTTTTGAAGCCTTCTCTATTCCGATGTACGAGCGAGAGGGATACGAGGCGGATGATCTTCTTGGCACTATTGCGCACGAACTTCGGGAAGAGGGTGTCGATGTCATCATCGCTTCGGGCGACATGGATACGCTCCAGCTTGTCGATGATGAACGCGTCCGTGTCTACACGCTGAAGAAGGGTATTAATGACACGATCCTCTACGACGAGAAGGCTGTCGTGGCTCGGTTCGGATTTGTACCTGAACTCATTCCTGACTGGAAAGGGCTTCGCGGTGACCCTTCTGATAACATCAAAGGCATTCCTGGTGTCGGCGAGAAGACGGCGACCGAACTCATAAAGGGTTTCGGTTCCATCGAGAATATCTATGAAGAATTAAAGAAGGGTGATGAAGCGTTCGTTAAGAAGGGAGTGAAGGCTCGCATGATTGGTCTCCTGAAAGAGTATGAAGAAGACGCGCGTTTTTCGAAGTCTCTCGCAACGATACGCCTCGATGCCCCTATCGCTTTTGTGTTGCCTGAATACGCATGGAGCGAGGCGGTTGCCCTATCGAAGGTGCAGGCGATGTGTGATGAGTTCGGGTTTCGTTCATTGCGGGAACGGGCACAAAAAATACTTGGGAACGCGTCGAATACTGCGGGTGGAGAGGAAGGCTTAGAGTCAACATATATTGAATCTGTTCCCGAGGAGGTGGATCCAACGGCACTCGCTGAAGCAAAACTAATGCTTTGGCTCATTTCGTCTGAATTCACAAATCCATCACTTGACGACATTCTTGCGTTCACGAAAGAGCGAACATTTGCTCCCGCTCGCGCAGAGCTCGAGAAACAACTGTCCGCCATGGGTAAGGTGCGCGACGTGTACGAAAAGATAGAGAAATCTCTCATTCCAGTTCTCCGCCGGATGGAAGCGCGCGGGATTCTCGTAGATCCAAAGGTGCTCGACGGACTTGCGACAACGTATCGCGCCGAACTTGAAGGATTAGAGAAGCGCATCTATGCAGCCGCAGGGCGCGAGTTCAACGTGAATTCGCCCAAGCAGCTCGGCGAGGTGCTTTTTGATGAACTGAAAATTGTTCCTGAACGACAGAAAAAAACTGCGGGCGGCCAGCGTTCGACACGTGAGAGCGAGCTCGAAAAGATTCGTGATATGCATCCTGTCATCAGCGATATTCTTGAGTACCGCGAGCTTAAAAAACTCCTTTCGACGTATATTGAGAATCTTCCTCCTCTGCTTGGTGCGGGCAATCGCTTGCATGCTGAATTTCTCCAGACCGGTACGACAACGGGGCGCATGGCGAGCCAAAATCCAAATCTTCAGAACATACCGCTCCACTCGGAGCGCGGTCGCGCCATACGGCACGCATTTGTGGCCTCGAGCGGCTTCGTGCTCGTGGCGCTCGATTATTCTCAGATAGAACTCCGCCTCGCGGCTATTCTGTCGGGTGATGAGAAGCTTTGCACTATCTTTAAGGACGGAAGGGATGTGCATCGGGAGGTTGCAGCACAAGTGTTCCATATCGCCCCTGAGTCGGTCGATGCTGAGATGCGTCGGCGGGCGAAGATCATCAATTTCGGAATTCTTTATGGTATGGGCGTGAACGCGCTCCGTGCACAGCTCGGATCGACTACTGCGGAGGCCCATCAATACCTCGAGGAGTATTTCGCGACGTTTAAAACGCTTTCAGAATATCTCGAGAGCACGCGGGGCTTCGCTCGTAAGCATGGCTATACTGAAACTCTTTTTGGGCGTCGTCGGCAATTCCCAGAAATGAAGTCGTCTCTGCCGTATGTGCGGGCCCAGGCCGAGCGCATGGCTATTAATGCGCCTATCCAAGGGACTCAGGCAGACATCATAAAGCTTGCGATGGTACGTGTAGATGAAATGCTTGAGGCGGAGCGCGCACATGAGGATGCCTACTTACTCTTACAGGTGCACGATGAGCTCGTATATGAGATACGTACCGAGCGCGCTGATGCCCTCAGTCTGAAAATAAAAGAAATCATGGAGTCCGTGTTACTGGACAAGGAAACGCATGGTGTGCCTATCATTACGACGATGAAATCCGGTCCTAATTGGGGGACAATGCACCTAGTATGATGTATCTTTTCTACGGTTCTGACGCCGATAAAGTTCGCACCAAAGCGTTTGAGTGGGTCGCAAAGGCTCGAGCGAAGGAACCGAACCTCGCGTATGTGCGTCTTGCTCGTGAAGAACTAACGCCCACTGCGCTCGAAGACGCCGCACTTTCCGGGGGGCTTTTCGTTTCGCGACTTCTGGTGCTTATCGACGATCCGTTTCCGGTTGCACGCACAAAGAGCGAAGACGATGGAGAGCAAGAAGAATCTACCGAGAGTGTTCTAGAGGAACATTTTGACGCTCTTGCTGCTTCTGATAATGCAATTATCATTCTCGCTCCGAAACTTCCTGCTGTGAAAGCGAAGAAGCTCGCGGCTAAAGCAAAGGTGGAATATAAATTCGATGTAGCTGCCTCACGCGATTTCGCACGAGGGTTTAATGGAAATCTGGTGAATGCGCTCGCGGCACGAAGTCGCGAAAAACTCTGGACCGAGATCAACCGTGCGCTCCGCGCGGGCGACGCACCAGAAATGCTTCATGGTCTTCTCCATTGGAAAGCGCGCGACCTGATGTCCAAAGGCAGTCACGCTTGGAAACCAGGGGAGCCACGAAAATTGTCACTCGCCCTTATTGAGCTTCTTCAGAACTCCCGTAGAGGAGGTCTCGACTTAGCCCTTTCTCTTGAACGATTTGCGCTTTCTGTATAATGCTCGGGCATGAGAATAATTTCTCTCAATACATGGGGCGGAAGGGCAGGAAAGGATAAACTTCTGGAGTTTTTCAAAGAACGTGCGGATATGACGGATATTTTTTGTTTGCAAGAAATATGGTCGGCGCCCTATAAACACCTTCAGGGGCATTCTGCGGGTGGCCAAGAGATAGATCATGAACAGATTATGGTATATGGCCTGCAGGAAATATCCGCAGCGTTACCGAACCATACTCCATTTTTTCACCCGCACCACCTCGATAATTACGGCCTACTGATGATGGTAAAGAAAAATATCACAGTCACTGGAAATGGCGACATCTTCGTGCACAAAGAAAAGGGATACGTGCCTGAAGGGGATGTAGGAAATCATGCTCGCAATATTCAATACGCAACAATTACAACAAATGATAGGTCGATCACAGTTATAAATTTCCATGGCCTATGGAATGGGAAGGGCAAGACGGATTCTGAAGACAGAATCCAACAATCAAAAAACATTCTCGAATTTACCTCGAAGCTCGATGGGGAATATATCCTCTGCGGCGATTTCAATTTATTGCCCGATACGGAGAGCGTGAAGCTTTTTGAAGCGGCAGGCTTAAGAAATTTAATAAAGGAATATAAAGTATCCTCCACACGTACCTCGTTTTATAAGAAACCCGAAAAACACGCCGACTACATTTTTGTAACAAAAGGGATACCAGTTAAAGATTTTAAGGTTTTACCGGATGAGGTTTCGGACCATGCACCACTGTTGATTGATGTGGAGTAATTGAAATTCATGCGGTAGGCAAAATACGAACCACCGTGTGGTACTATATAAAGGGAGTCGTCGGAATACGTGAGAAATGATAAGGTGCGGTGAGAAAATATACATGCGCCCGTAGCTCAGTTGGTAGAGCATCGGCCTTTTAAGCCGCAGGTCCCGCGTTCGAGCCGCGGCGGGCGCACATGAGAGACTTCAAGGAGCAATGTATAGCTTTGCGTAAAAAAGGTTGTAGCATCATTGAAATCATGGAAGTCACCGGGAGAGCTAAGAGTTCAATTCATGCCCATATAAAAGACATTCCGCTGAGCGAAAAACGTTTGCAAGAGATTAAAGAAGTGTCAGGTAAAAGAATCCGAGAATTCGCATTGGCACGAAAAGGTAAGAGTACACGCTCTTTTAAACCTTTCGAAGAGTGGACGAAAAAAACAGTCTCTCTGACAGCGCATCTTCTTTTTGATGGGGGCATTTACCCTAACATCGGGTGTACCTATAACAATCGAAGTGAGACTTTAATAAAGCATGTTGAGGGATGTATGCGGGCTGTGTATGAATTTAACCCGACGTGGTATACCGACCAACTGACTGGAGTATCGAGAATTAGTTATCACAATGTCGCACTTGCCACCTATTTCAAGCAGAAGGTTCGTGAGCTTCTGAGTGACGTACATAACTTACCAATCAATCTAAAGCGCGAATGCGTCCGAGCATTTTTTGACGATGAAGGATGTATAGATTATCGACCAGAAAAGAACAGGCGAAGTATTCGTGGCTATCAGAAGGATACGAAGATACTTCAGGTCGTTCAGTCGCTTCTACAAGATCTCAACATCGAATCGAGAATTATTTTGCCGAACGAAGTAGTGATTGTCGGGAAAGAAAATCTCATGCGATTTGAGAGGGAGATCAATTTCTCACCAGGCGTATGTATGAATGGCAACCGATCGAACAGTCGATGGAAGAAACATATAGAGAAAAGAGAGTTGCTCAAACAAGCTATAAAATCTTTTAAAAGCTAGTAGCTGAACGCATCGACCGTTTTACCGTTTATATCCAAGAGCTTTACGATTTCGTTCCGGGTACGCCACATCGAGTTCGTCCGTCCGAGATAGATGCGCCAGGTGTTGCCTATAAAATCAGTGTCATTCCTATGAGCATCAACACAGCCGTTGTAATTTAGATATTTCACCATGAAGTTCTGACACGCATTTGAAAGGCCTCCTCGCGGTGAGAGCATGACCTGACAGCGAGAGATCTTGTTCATTTCATCGATACAAGACGAATCACGGATATAGGCTGGCCCGTAAAAAGAAAGAAGTTCGTCGGACGGCACTGGGCAGTTCTGGGGGAGGGATGGGGAGAATTTTTGGAAAGTACTGAAATAGCCGATACACTTATTCTCTCGGAAGGAGGCTCCTATTGGCGATTGTCCGGAGATGAGCACGGCTCGAGTTCCTGGAGCAAGCACAATGTCTTCCGTTGCATTCACGACACCAGAGAGTGGAATCTCTGTGCCCTTAGGGATGCGGGCAGTATTTCCAGTAGCATCACTTGAGAGTACCCATCCAGAAAGATCGACCGGCACGCCAGCGTTCTGAGCGATTGATATCTCGATATATTCATTTCCTGGATCAGACGAACCGGCACTTGAGACGTAGTGGCTCATCCTGACGATATCCCGATAGGGCGATGGTGCCCCAAAGACTGTGCCGCCTACGAGCGAAGGAATCAGTGTTCCTGAGCCCCCTGAATTGTTTGAAGAAGAGCCTTGCAGAGAGACGTTTGAGCTCCCAATCTTGAATGGCGCTCGCGGAAGCTGGAGGTACGTGCCGCCGCCAAGTTCTGCAGGCTGTACGAGCGATGGTCCGGTAAAGGCAATCGGGTGTAGTGGCCCGCCAGTCGCAATCCAAATAAGAAATATAAAGACGAAAACGCCTACGAAAAACCAAGCATCATGCTCCATAGGGGAATAGTATCAAAATTTCCCGAGAAGTCGCTCAAGTTCTTCACGAACAACTTGGGCATCGCTCCATGGAATCTTGGTGCCATGTGCGCCCATGATGAAAGGATCGGTGCCTTTACCAGAGATGAGGACCGTGTCGCCTGGGCGAGCAGAAGTAAGGGCGTGTCTGATAGCTTCACGACGGTCCATGATGATCTCTGGAGTTCGTTTCATGCTGTGCGCCATAGTATCGACGATAGCTCGAGGATCTTCATCATACGGATCTTCATTTGTGAGAATAATCTTCTCGCATGACTCCTCAGCGATACGCGCCATCTCTGGGCGTTTCCACGTATCACGTCCTCCGCCGGCGTTGCCAAGTACACAGATCTTTTTTTGGTCTGGGAAAGCACTGTACAGCGCTCGCAGTGAATCAGGAGTGTGTGCGTAGTCGACAACAACAGTGAAGTTCTGGCCGGCTTCGATACGCTCAACTCGGCCTTGGACAGGAGGGAGTTTTGCGAGGGCTGTTGCTGCGGTAGTAAGCGGAATAGCGAGCGCCTCGGTGGTTTTTATTGCGGCAAGAGCATTCATTGCGTTAAAGGATCCAGGCAAAGGAAGGGAGAAATGTACCCCTCCATATTCAAAATCGACGCTTCGTTCATCCCCAGTAAGTTGCTGAAGCTCTTTGGAACTGAATTCGATTGTTTTTGAAACTTTTGCGGAAAGAAATGCACGACTTTCTGAAACATCTCCGTTCACAACGAGTACCTTGGTGTGTTTGGGGGAGTGAACTAGCGTGTCGACGATAGCGCGCTTGGCGGCAACATACTTCTCGAACGAACCATGGCTCTCGATATGCTCACGTTGAATATTTGTCACGATGAGTCCGTCGAGGTCAAGGAACCAGTGCCGATATTGCAAAACGCTCTCAGACGTCACTTCAATGACGATGTGCGTGCATCCTGCCTTGATTGCTCGGCGCATGAACGCTTGTGCAAATCCTCGTCCCTGCAGAGTCATTTTGTAGCGGTTCGGTTCTGAATCGTTTTCGATGGCGAATCGGATGGTAGAAATAAGTGCGGTCTTGTGACCTGCTTCGCGCAAAATTGAAAAAAGCATTTCGGCAGTCGTCGATTTGCCTTTTGTCCCTGTGATGCCGATGACCATAAGCTTTCGGGCGGGGAAGCCATAGGAAAGCGCCATTACGTACGCGAGTATGCGATGGTAGAAGGGTCGCAGTGGACGCACTACCGATTCGGGTATTATTTTTTTCAGAACGCGGACAAGATGATTGACTAATTCGTACATGGTTAGTTACCTGAAGAGAGGGCTGCTTTCAGACGCATGTCCTTGCCGACGATAGTGTCCGGTAATGACTGTAATGCTTTTCGTGCTTCACGATCGGTATAGCCGAGTGCGACGAGTGTATCGAATACTTCGCCGTCTGCATTGTCGTGCGAACGTTCACCGACTTTATCGGCGAGTTCCACGAGCATTTTTTCTGCGCTTTTCTTGCCAAGTCCGACGACTTTGGTTAGGTAGGCAAGATCGCGTTTACCGATAGCTCCCTCAAGGGCTTCGCGCGGAGAGCGACGCAAAACTGAAAGAGCTGTTTTCGGGCCGACACCCGACACCGAGAGGATAAGCTCGAAGAAGTCGCGGTCGGCTGCGTCTGGAAAGCCGTAGAGTTCGAGACCGTCTTGCTTCACTGCTAGGTGCGCGGCAAGGTTTGCCTCACCGCCTGCTGAAAGCGTCTGAGGCGCGCTCATGCGGACCTCGATACCGAAGCCTGCAACTTCTACGACGGCACTTATTGGTCCTACCGAGAGTACTTTCCCGCGAATCTGTCGAATCATGCGGTAATACTACAGGTAGCTGGCGGTAGGGAGTAGGGGGGCAGCAGTTTCTTGCGGAAACTGACTTGATGGCGTAGTATGCGGCGACATGGCAATCACAAGCTCAGCAAAGAAAGCAATCCGATCTTCGGCGAAGAAGCACGTCTTCAATTTGCGCCGCAAGGATGCTCTTCATGATGCGACCAAGTCGCTCACGAAAGCGCTCGCTGCAAAGGATGTCGCGGGAGCTGAAAAGCTTCTTCCTGCGGCCTATGCCGCTATAGATAAGGCTCGCAAGCGTGGTGTTATTAAGGGGAATACTGCTGACCGCAAAAAGTCCCGCCTCGCAGCAGCGATCAAGAGGGTTAAGAAGTAGTCGCTCGAAAAAACGCCCCGTACGGGGCGTTTTTCATTGGTGCTCTCGGTCGGAATCGAACCGACATCGGCCCCTTCGGAGGGGGCTATCCTATCCGTTGAACGACGAGAGCGAATCGAACGAGCTCAAGTATCGAATTCGAGAAGATACAAGAGTCTCAATATTAGGATAGCAGTACTTTTGTTAATGAGGTATTCGTAAAACTACTGGTGCCCTCGAGAGGAATCGAACCCCTATCGCGACCTCCGCAAGGTCGTGTCCTATCCATTGAACGACGAGGGCAATGTCTATTCCGCGTATTTCCGAGCAATCTGCTGTCCGAGTGAGAGGAGTTCTCTTCGCACCGCACCATCGAAATAGTTGATGAAACAAATACCTTGGAAATTTTTTCGGAAACGCTTCAGCACACTTCGTTTTTTAACATAAATTTTACCAAATTGCGAATCTGGCACCCGGAGAAGTTTTGACCAGAAGGTAATTGCTTTGCGGTGCTGATGGTAATGGTGGAGATGTAATCGGATGCGAATTCGGCTTTCGTCCAATAGATATGCTGACCGCAATAGTGAGATATATAGTTTTGCCAGCACCGGATCTGTATTTACGAACCTCAGTCCTGTTGTTTCAGATTTTGCTCCCTCTGCCCAATACAGCATAGCGAGAAGTGCTTTTTGCACGCCCTTATTTTTAAGTGGCAATCGACCCAATTCTTTCCCTGCGATTTCGGCGGCTAACGCCACACGCTCCTCTTTGCGTCGACGTATCGTCGCCATTGCGACTGGTCTAACTCGTTTCAAATGTTCCAGTTGACGTGCTCGATCGGGCTTCTTCCCGGCATTCTTGAACCACACTGAGAGCGTGCTCTTCGGGATGGGAAATTTTTCCCGAATTTCGGTATATGTTTTCCCTGATGTACCCATGCGTAATACTTCTCGATGCACCTCTTTTGAATAGCGGGTGGCCCCCATTATTTCAGCATATAATATAAAAGGTACTACTTACGATAGTCTACGTTCACTATCTGGGGATAAAATGCGCTGAGTTGTATCAGAATCCGAGCCACGCCGCCACCAGATCGACGAACGTGTGCTCATGCTCGCCTTCATCGACGTGCTGGAGGAAGTAAGCGTAAATCATATCAGCGTCAACACCCTCAAGCGGAATGATGAGGTGAGGTGAGAGCCAGCTCATGGTCTTGATGGAGATCATGGGAGGAAGTGTCCCCTCGACATCTTCAAGCACAGAAAATGAAAGCATTCGCTCAAAAGGGTGGAGTTCGTCGCCGATGATGACGCCTTGTTCGACGAGGCGGAACCGATGGAGAGGCGGCTGCTTTGCAGCATGAAGAGCGAGCGATCCCGCTGCAATGATGATGAGGATCGCAAGGAGGTAGTTGCCGAAGAGTATCGACGCTACTGTGCCAGCGACGGCGATAATGCCGAGCGCCCAATACCAATCCGCACTTTTCGGATTGTGATCGTATTCTCTACCTTCCCATTCTAAAAGAGCTTCTCGAGTCATGAGGGAATGATAGCAGAGAGTCTGTCACGACAAAATCGTTCCATACGTTTTTGTGTACAAGCCGTGTTGTGTGATAACGTATCCTCAATTCAGAAACCGAAAGGAGGCTCTGATGAGTTCTGTCCGCATTAGAGAAATTCCCCCAGGGTTTGCGCCCGCGCACATACGAATGCAATGGGTGGGAGTGGTGCTTCCTCTCGCAACAGAGGAAGAACTGACTCAGGACCCACCGTCAGGCGTTTATATCGGTCCTACTTGCGGCAACGAAAACGGATATTTGGTGTTGTGCCGTAAGGCCATTGCCGTTTTGCGGACCGCAGGAAAAAAAGAGGCTGCAAACTACTGGGAATCGCTTTCGTTTGATGGGTACTTAGAATTTAAAAAGGAGGTTTGCGAACTGGTCGTCTGACCCCCAGCTCAATCGAAAAGACCGGACGACGTCCGGTCTTTTTCTACTCCAAACTCAACTTCAACAAAGTTTCGATTTGCGGAGAGGGTGGGATTCGAACCCACGGTCCCGTTTCCGAGACTCTGGTTTTCAAGACCAGCGCGTTAGACCGCTCTGCCACCTCTCCCTGCTATCTACGCCTGCGTTGATGAATTGTGCGCAGGCGTATGCGAACTGTGTGAATGATGTGTGCCCGAAGAATCCGGGCGGAACCAAACGAGATATACGATTTCGAGAATGCCGAGCGTGTTGATGACAAGGAGTGCGATGAACCACTCCTTCTGACCGTTACGCGCGGCGTGCCAAAGTGCGTAGCCTTTGATGGCGATCGTCCAGAGTGCTGCGAGGGCGATGAAGGGGAGTATTGCGAGCATAAGCGCAGGCGCAAAAGGGGAGTAAAGTGGCGAAAAACCGTGCATATACGTATACATGCGCCGCATTATACCATACACTGAACGTATGCGATATCTCGGTGTCGATTATGGAAGTAAGAAAATAGGTCTTGCGCTCTCCGACGAGATGGGTGCGATGGGGTTTCCTCATTCCATAATTGCGAACACTCCGCGACTCGTCGACGAGATCTGTACGCTTATCGCAAAAGAAAATATCGGAGCGGTAGTTGTCGGAGAATCGCGAACTCTGTCGGGAGGAGAGAACCCGATTGCGGAGAGTGCTCGCACGTTCGGTGCTCAGATTACCGAACGTGCGGGCGTACCCGTATTCTTTGAGTCCGAAGTATTTACGAGCGCTGAAGCGCGTCGTGCACCCGCAAAAGAACCCAAGTCGCGCGCAATGAAGAAACATCCTGCTGTAGACGCATCTGCCGCCGCACTCATACTTACTAGTTATCTTTCTCGCGCCGACCATGGATCCCGTTAGAAGTTCAATGCGACAGATATTTCCTCAAAGTCGGAAAATCCTTACGCAAAGGTCGTTTGTTTGATAAATTATTCATATGGAAACTTCTAACGGGATGGATAAACCACGCATATCGATCGACGAATTCAGTAAGATAGAGGTGAAAATCGGGACAGTACGTCTTGTCGAGCGCGTTCCTGAGACAGACAAGCTTTTGCGGCTCATGATTGATTTTAATGAAGAATCTGGACCGCGTCAGATTGTCTCTGGTATCGCCGCATATGTTTCGGACCCTGGAATGCTTGTTGGTCGCCAGCTTGCGTTTGTGACGAATCTTGAGCCGCGTACGATACGCGGACTCGAAAGCAACGGCATGCTTTTTGCGGTTGGTTCTGATGAGACGTTTGCATTTCTTACACCCGATAGGGAAGTACCGTCAGGCACGAGTGCACACTAATTGCTCACGAGAGCGCCCTAGTCTGTGTCGGAAATGTGCTCATTTCCGACACGATTTTTACTTGCTGAAATAACAGCAAAAAAATCGGTTATACTTCGGGCATGTCTTTCGTTTTCAGTAAACGTTTACGAACTGCTTTTGCACCGCCGCAGTATCTTGCGCTCCCGCTTTCTGGCATCGACCTCTCGACAAGCGGCGTTAAGGCGGTACGTCTTGCTGAAGGTTCCCAAGGCCTTACTTTAGCGAGCTATAGTGAACAGCTTTTGCCTGCCGGAGCATTTATTGATGGTGAGATAGTCGATCATGAAGCCGTTGCCACGGCTCTCTCCACTGCCGCGCGCTCGTCGGGCATTTCTGTGACCAATGTAACGCTGCCGGAATCAAAGGCATATCTTTTTGAAACTTCTGCTTCCGGTATAACAAAAACAGAGTGGCGCACTGCGGTTGAGCAGCATCTCGATGAGCTTATACCTTTGCCGCCGCCAGAGACGGCTTTTGATATTGTCGAGGTAGGGCGAGGAGTGGGTGACGAGAGGCGTGTAGCCGGTATTGGTTTTGCTCGACGCATTGTCGACGATACTCTTTCGGTGTTCGATCAGGCGAATATCGGTGTCAGAGCGCTCGAAGGTGAGACGTTCGCGATGGCGCGAGCACTCCTTCCGAAAGGGGACACTTCCACAGCGCTCATTATTGATGTTGGGAAAACAACAACGAAACTCGCTATCGTTGTAGGACGCATACCTCGTTTTGCGACAACTATTAACATAGGAGGACATGCTCTCACGTTGGCCGTACAAAAGTATTTCGGCGTGACCGATGCCGAAGCTCGCGTCGTGAAGTCCGAGCGCGGTATCGTTCCCGCCGCCGGGAATGAAGAATATCTTGCCTCAATGCTCTCAACAGTCTCAGCGATTCGCGATGAGATTTCTCGCCGTCTCGACTACTGGCAAGAAAAAGAAACTCTCAATGGGGCACATGAGAAAGTTTCTCACGCTATTCTTGCTGGAGGGAACGCTTCAATCCGGGGATTCCCAGAATATCTGGAGGGTGCGCTTCGAATCCCTGTCGCTACGGGTGATGTGTTCACTAATTTTGCTTCACGGGATACATGGATCCCTCAATTGGATTATTCAGAATCGCTTGCGTATGCGACGGCAATCGGCTTAGCACTGCGTGATCACGCATGATGTATGTATAACGAACTCACCAACCTCCTTCCTCTTGAGCGGCAGCGGGCAATCTCTCGGGATTACTTGCTTCGTCTCGGTGTCATCTGCGCACTGCTTCTCATGACGATCACGCTTATTGCTGCAGCCTTACTTTTACCGACATACGTTTTCCTTGAGGCGAGCTCAAGTGCGAAAGAGATGCGTCTCGCGAATATTAAATCCGCAATTTCTTCTGCCGATGAATCAGCGCTCGCGGTGCGCCTTACTACACTTTCGAATAATATTGCGGCTTTAACGGCATTGGCGAATGCTCCCACCGCGAGCGCTGTTATTCGGACGATACTCGCTGTTTCGCGTCCGGGCATTACGCTCTCTAGTTTTAGCTACACCGCTGCTGTCGTACAGAGTCCGGGTACGCTTATCATCTCTGGAACCTCGGCAACCCGTGATGCACTCCGTAACTACCAGCTTGCACTTCAGGATGTACCGTTCATTTTATCTGCCGATCTGCCAATTTCTGCGTACGCGAAAGATACTAATATCGCTTTTACTATTACCGCGACCTTGTCACCATGAGATCTCCCCTTATCAAATTCGTCATAGCTCTTGGTATATGTGCCGTAACTCTGATTGGGTACGGGGTTTGGTATGCTGTCGTGTCAGCAAAGAGTGCTGCGGTTGCGGATCTGGAACATCAGATTACGACAGCAATCGAGACGGCGAGTCGCATTTCTTCCGTACGGGCTGCTCTCTCTAAGATCACTGGTGACGAGACTGTTGTGCAGAATTATTTTGTTCCGGAGGCTAGCGTCGTCGCATTCATCAACGGTCTTGAGGCGCGAGGCCGCTCGCAAGGGTCGGTGGTAAATGTTCTTTCCGTTTCAGCGGGTGGAGAACCATCACAACCTTCGCTCGTGCTCACTCTTACCTCAAAGGGAACATTCGATGCTGTCATGCGTACGGTCGGTATGATCGAATATTCCCCTTTCGCTCTTTCGGTTTCGGATCTTTCGCTTGGGCAGGATGCTAAGAATAGTTGGCATGCGGACCTTAGGTTACATGTCGGCTCGATCCGTCCGAGCACGATGGGAAGCGCAAGCGACTCAAAAACAACAACACCATGAGTATTTCAAACTTTTCTAATTCTTTCTTGAAGCGGTTGCGTGCTGGCGCGCATCAGGATCCGGTACGCGATTGGATACTGGCGCTCATATTTTCGACGATAGTGCTTGCAGGCGTCATAGTATGGAACGCATGGGCTTTTGATACGGTATCTCGGGGTGGGATTATTGGCTCAGTTGCAACCAGTCCGTCACAAGTTCTTACTAATTCCTCCCTGGATGCTATCCACTCTGTTTTTGAGAAACGCGCGGCTGAGGAGGCAAAGTATCGAACGGGCACCTATCGTTTCGTTGACCCTTCGCAATGATGCGATAAGCTTTGCGGACAAAGCTTCCTCCCTGCGCTTTCTTCGAACAAATGCAAGTAGGAATGCATTTGTTGCTCAGCTCGCTTGGTAGTAGGGTAGAGTGTAGAGTAATGTTACTAGCCCCCATAGCTTAATGGATAAAGTAGCGGACTTCTAAGCCGTTGATGTAGGTTCGATTCCTGCTGGGGGCACAACTGGTCCATTAATATGATGGACGAGAAGAAAAGGGCATGTGGCGGAACTGGTATACGCGTACGTCTCAGAAGCGTATCCCGCAAGGGTTGAGGGTTCGAGTCCCTCCATGCCCC
>CAYIMJ010000011.1:0-16249 GCA_964364605.1 uncultured Candidatus Saccharibacteria bacterium
ATCCGCGTCCGAATATAATGGCAGTCAGGTCTCGGTCATAGAGATCGGTGGTACGATAGGCGACTTCCAGAACGCTCTTTTTATCGAAGCGGCGCGCGTGCTGAAGATGAAGCATCCGGAGGACGTGTTGTTCGTGATGGTGTCGTATCTTCCGACGCCAGGCACACTTGGCGAGATGAAGACGAAGCCGACTCAAATGGCAGTACGCGATCTCAATTCCTACGGCGTACAGCCGGACTTCATCATCGCGCGCTCCAAAGAGCCTGTTGATGAGAAGCGTAAGGAGAAGCTCGCAATCTGGTGCAATGTCCGCAAGGACCGCATTATCAGCGCACCGGATATCAGCAGTATTTACGAAGCCCCGCTCAATTTCGAGAAAGACAATCTCGGGGATGCTATGCTCGACGCACTTAGATTGCCCGAGAAGAAGAAAGCGTCTCTCGCTGCGTGGAAGAAGTTCGCGCTCTCGGCGGCGAACACAAAAGCACCGGAAGTGACTATTGCAGTCGTCGGAAAATATTTTGATACTGGAGATTTCGTACTCTCCGATGCGTACCTCTCGGTCATCGAAGCGATTAAGTTCTCCGCAGCGAAACTTGGACATCGTGCAAAAATCGCCTGGGTGAATTCAAAAGATATCGAGAAAGGTGGTGCGAAAGCTGCTGCTGTGCTCGGGAAATATGACGGCATCATCGTTCCTGGAGGATTTGGTGAGACAGGTATCGAAGGGAAGATCAAAGCGATACAATTTGCCCGCGAAAATAAGATTCCGTATTTCGGTCTCTGTTACGGCATGCAGCTCATGGTGATCGAGTATGCGCGTAATGTACTCGGACTGAAGGATGCGAACACGACCGAGATCAAGAAGAGTGCTGAACATCCGGTTGTCGATGTGATGCTGGAACAGAAGAAACATCTTGCTGCCAATAAATATGGCGGCACGATGCGTCTTGGCGTATATACGGCCTATCTCAAGAAGGGTACGATGGCGCGCGCTGCATATAAAAAAGAATTAGTCGAAGAGCGTCATCGTCATCGTTATGAAATAAATTCGTCGTATGTGAAGCAGTTTGAAGATGCCGGTCTCGTTTTCTCCGGCACTTCTCCTGACGGGGTCTTGATGGAGATTGCTGAACTTCCGCGCTCGGCGCATCCGTTCATGCTCGGTACTCAGTTCCACCCGGAGTTTCAGGCGCGCCCGCTTGATCCTCATCCGCTATTTACTGAATTTATCAAGACGGCCATCATAGAAAAGAAAAGGAGATAGTGCTCCACATTATCATTGATGGCAAGAACCAAATTGAGGGAGGTTAAACCTCCACAGAAGCTGGTATACTGAGCCAATGCGAAAAGAGCCATACGGTGTCGGATCGTTTATGCATATTATTCAGCATGGTACTCGAGGAATTTCCATCGTGCGCGATGATGAAGATAAAGCTCGTTTTCTTTTAATGTTGGTGCATTTCAATGATGAATATCAGCCATCAAATTGGTTCAGGGACATTAACAGTCCAGATCTTTTACCATTTGAACGACCGGTTGCATGGCCGAAGCAAAAAAAGCTTGTCAACATTATCGCATTCTGTCTTTTAACAAACCACTTTCATCTTTTGTTTGAGGAAATACAAGAAGGAGGCATATCAAAATTTATGCAGCGACTCGGGACAGGTATGTCATATCGTTACAATCTCAAATATGAAGAACACGGATCGTTATTTCAAGGATCGTTTCGTTCGAGGACTATTGATCGTGATAATTATCTGCGATATGTAATCGCCTATATACAGCTCAAAAATACACTTGATATGTATGATGGGAAGATTCAGTCCGCAAATGATTTCGAAAAAGCATACGAGTGGGCTTGTAAATATCCGTATTCAAGTCTTATAGATTACTCGGGGGGAATTCAGCGCCCAGTTATCGAAAAAGATTTTCTCACAGACCTCTTCTCGACAGTCACTTTCAAGGAATTCGGTAAGGATTTTATCGAGGGTCGTGCAATGGTATCTGAGTATGAAAAGGTAACTCTATGCTTTGAGTAGTTCTGTGGAGGTTAAACCTCCACAACTATGGATGAAAGTTTAAGTTTAGGAAATCGCGCGGATAGATTCGGTCAGAAGATCGACTTGTTTGAAGAATTTCGTGTCGCGCACATCGCGCGGACGTACGAGGTCGACATCAAGTATTTTCTCTATATGTCCTGGGTTGGCACCCATGACGATGACCTGATCGGAGAGCTCGATGGTGTCTGGGATAAGGTGGTTCACCATGAGGACAGTCATGCCGTACGAACGCCATATTTTTATAAGATCGGCTTTAAGTTCTTCAGAAGTTATGGTGTCGAGGTTCGAGAAGGGCTCGTCCATGACAAGGAGATCGGGAGAGATCGCGAGAGCGCGCGCGAGACCAATCCTTTGACGCTGACCGCCCGAGAGCGCTGCCGGGTAGTGGCTCTCAAGATGCTCAAGACCTACTTCCTTCAATTTTTCTCGAGCAACTCGTTCTCGATCTTTGCGCCCCATGCCATCCATGCGCAGCCCGAAGGCAACATTGTCGAGTGTCGTGAGCCAGGGGAAAAGAGCATAGTTCTGGAATACCATCGCCGGTCGTGAAAAATTTCTGACGATGTCACCGCTTGTATGCGGCACAAGATCGAGAATGACGCGCATGAGGGTTGATTTCCCGGCACCCGACGGCCCAATTATCGACACGAATGCGCCCGTCGGGATAGAAAACGAAATATCTTTCAGGATGGATATATTCTTTTCGGCATCGTTGAAACTGGCGCAGATGCGCGAAAGGACCAAGACCATTTTTTCGGAGTCATGCATGGTTTATTCGGCGTATCGTCGGCTGCTCTCTGCGAGTAATGGCGCCCAGACGAGTCGATTCACGGTAAATACGATGATGAGAATTGCGAATGTTCCGGCGATCATGGATTGACTGATGCCTGAGACACTCGCTGTTTTGATGAAGTCGCCGAAGCCGGCGACGTTGGTGATGATCTCTGCGCCGATGACTGCTTCCCACCCAATAGCGATACCGACGATGGATCCGGTAAGTATTGCGGGGAAGGAGAGTGGTGCGAGATAGTAACGGATCCGTCGGAGTCCTCTCGCCCCGAAGATGGTCGCAGCATCGTTTAGGTCCGCATGTGCGCTTTTAATCGCGGTCAGGACAGCAAATAGGATTGGCCAGATGATGGAACTTACGGCGAAGAAAATAATCATCTCGCTCGTGAACCCGAAAAAGTAGATAAAAAGCGGTATGAGAGCGAACGAAGGGATGTTTTGTAAGACATCAAAGATCGGGAAAAGTATTTCACTGAAGGGGCTCCAGCCGACGAGGAGTGCGATGGACACGCCAAGCAGAAGCGCGATACCGTAGGCAAATGCGAGACGATACGTAGTGTAGAGAACAGCTTTACCAAGCATCATCCAAGTGTCTGATCCGAAATATCCGAAGGCTGTGAGCAAGAGAGCTGTACCGATGATGCCAGCCATAAATATCCATGCGCGGCGATATCGGCGGAGGTGTGCACGATGCATAGCACGAGTCTGAGGATGCATGACGCTGCGGATCATGCTTTAAGTATATCCTACTGCCAGACGAGTGAGAGAAATAATGAAATTCTCATACAGCTACCTTTCGATGAGTAGGTGGTATAATTGGTCTCGATAGAAGGCATTAATCGATTAAATTATCTTTAATTCATGGGTATATTTCGATCTATAGGAGTGGCCGGTAGTGCAGCCGCTATTCTCTTTTCAGCAACTGTCGCATTTGCGGAAGAGAAACCGACAAATATCAGAATGGGCGAGCCTGGGAAGAATCCGGCTGGCATGTATCGCTTGATGGGCGCATCGACGACTGCGACGACGACCCGCGGAGAAATCAGGGAAGCTGCGCATGATCGCCTGCAAGTCGTACGTGAGGAAATGCAAGATCGCATGAAAGAACAGCGAGATAAGGCGCAGCAACGCTTGGCTGACATCAAGGATAAAGCTAAACAGCAGATGGCGGAACGACTTGCGAAGCAATTCGAGAACCTGAATGCGACATGGACCGACCACTTCATAAAAGTGCTTGATCGTCTTGATGCTATTGTGCTGAAGATTCAGAATCGGACAAACATCGCTGCAGGGAACGGAAAAGACGTCGGTACTGCGACTGCTGCGATCGCCTCTGCAAAGACTGCAATCGCGAGTGCTCGCGCTGCGGTGACGGAGCAGGCCGGAAAAGTCTACGCGATTGATCCTTCGGCTATTCCTGTTACGACGTCGACCACGACCCCGAGCGGTCAGGACGAGCTCGTCCGAGGTTTGCGGACTTCGTTCAAGAATCTCCACAGCGCTTTGTTTAAGGATTTGTTCGCGCTACGCGATGGTCCCATTACGGATGCTCGCAAAGCGGTGCAAAATGCGTTACAGGTGCTCGCGGCAATAGTCGGAAATGACGAGGGGAGTGCTACCTCGACTTCCGCCAGATCAGATCAATAATCTTTAACTGAAGAAAAACTATGGACAATCAACCAGTAAATCAGCCTGTGTATCAGCCAATCGAGCCGATGGACCAAGGTTCCTCAAAAAAGATATGGATTATCGGAGGCGTAGTCGTCATTATTGTCGTACTCGCGGTATGGTATTACTCGACACAGATGCCAGCTACAGATATCCCGTCTTCAACCGCGACTACACAGTCTTCGATGCCTGAGTCGACGCAAGGAGCATCGTTATCAAGTGGTGATTCAATTTCGGACATCACTGCGGATTTCAATCAGACTTCAGACGGTTCCGTTGAGCTTAATCAGGCAGCAGCAGCTTCAGCACAAGCGGTTCAGGGATTTTGAGAGTGTAGACGGTCGTTAGAACAAAAAATCGCCGGATATCCGGCGATTTTTTCATGATGACCAGAAGAATGCTCTTTGCAGCGTTATCTCAAGGCTCACCAATAATTCCCAGGACCCATTTTTCCAGCTTCTTTACCGCTTTATGAAGCTTCGGGTACCGCATAGTGTGCACATCCATCCGCGCGCGTATTTTTGGCGAGTGCGCTGACAAGAGGATTATGCCAATGGCGAGGAACAGGAATCCTTGTAGGAAAGGCAATGCGAGGCCGAAAAGACCGAGGATGATGAAGAGGACTCCAGCGAGCAGTACCAATTTCCTTTTAATCTCCTTATGCATAAAAAAGTCAGGGCCCTCTCTCCTCTAGTTTTTTATCCAGTCTCTTCAGGTCAACGTCCATGGCCTCAAGTTCTTTCACAACGTATTGGATGGTATTTTTTTCAGAACGCACCTCAGTCTCTGTCTTCTCAGCTAGCTTCTTCTCACCCTTGAAGCTCGACATGATAATGCTGTCTCCTATGAAAACCGACACGAGAAGTCCGGTAAGAAGAAGCACGACGAGCCCTACGACTATCGACACGGGCCCTGAAAACCAAGGGAATAGGTCGGCTGTTTCCCACACACCTCTCCAAAAGAGCACGACGCCGACGCCGCCGAGGAATGCGTACGGAATCGGATAATGGCTGAGGGAAACCCGTATCCTGTCTTCCAGTTTGTCGAAGAAAGTAACTACTTGTGTAATCATATCCTTATACTACCATCCGAGCGCTGGTCGTTTCGAGCGTGCTATTAAAGCGGGCTCTACTGCGGTACACTTGCGCCCATGTGCTTTTCTGCAACGGCAAGCCTCGTAGCAGGCGGGACACTCGCTACTGTTGGAGCTTTGACTTTGGCGCAGGTAAGGACTAAGAAGGAGCTTCCTCTCGCTAGCATTCCTCTGCTATTTGGGATCCAACAAATTGCCGACGGCGTGGTCTGGCTCTCTCTTGGGACACATTCGCTCAACACGGTCGCGATGTATTCGTACGCTGTATTTTCTCAAGCATTTTGGCCGATATTTCTTCCCGCCTCTATCTTATTCCTAGAGACAGATCTTTCTCGGAAAAAGATACTGCGCGCGTTTTCTCTCATCGGGCTGTTTGTCGGCTTATTTTTTCTATACTTTATAGTGTTCGGTACGGTCACTGCGCACATCGTAAATAATTGCGTCGTGTACGATACTCCACACCCATATCCATTTACCGTACTAGCGTTCTATCTCATTGCGACAGTCGGGGCGTGTTTCTTTTCGAGTCATAAGATAATAAAAATCTTTGGCGGCACACTCTTTGTTTCCTTTATCATTTCAGGATGGTTTTATGTTGAAACATTTTCTTCCGTGTGGTGTTTCTTTGCGGCAATCCTGAGCGGAATTATCTATTGGTTTTTTAAAAGCGGTTCCAAGGTTTAATTAACAAAATACATGGAAAATCTAAAAATTTTCCATGAAAAATGCCCAACAGCTCTGCTGCGGGGATGGGACGGGCGGCTTGTTTTACGCGTGTAACCCTATCTGCAATTCGTGAAGTCTCCTGTATTCACCACCGTCAATCTGGAGGAGTTCTTGGTGGGTACCTGACTCTATAATTCTGCCCTCCTTGAAGACAAGGATGATGTCTGCTTTCCGAACGGTGCTGAGGCGATGAGCAATAATAAAGGTGGTCTTACCCCGCATGAGCTCATCCAGGGACTCAGTAATGATTTTCTCTGAACCGGCATCGAGAGCGGACGTCGGCTCGTCGAGAACGAGAATGCGCGGATTGCGGAGAATCGCTCGGGCTATTGCTACACGCTGTTTCTGACCGACTGACAGCTTTACGCCGCGCTCGCCGACCAGCTGTTCCCACTTCTGTGGGAATTTTTCGATGAAATCCAATGCGTACGCTTTTACAGCGGCTTGCCGGACCTCTTCCTCGGTAGCTTCAAAGTTTCCATACTGTACGTTCATTTTTATGGAGTCATTGAAAAGGACGACCTCTTGGGGCACTACCGCGATCTGGCTGCGAAGACTGCGAAGGTTAATTTCTTTGATATTGTGTCCGTCGATAAGCACGTCGCCTTTGGTAGGGAAGTGATAAGCCGAAATGAGATCGATAAGAGTGCTCTTGCCCACACCAGATTCACCGACGAGTGCTACTACCTGGCCGCCCTTGATAGAGAAGGAGATATTTTCCAGCACTTGCTTGCCTTCTTCGTATTGGAAGTACACATTTTTGAATTCGATATCTCCTTTGAGGGAAAATTTGAGAGATCCTTCCGTCTCGTAAGGTTCGGTCGGAATTTTGAGAATTTTCTCCGTTGTCTGGATATTTATGATGCCATTCTGAATCGTTTGCCAGTTGCGAGCGATGGTCGTGAAAGGGCCGAATACCATTGCGGCATAGGCGTTAAAGGCCATCAGTTCTCCGATGGTCATAGTACCTTGGTGGATATAGGACGCGGACAAAATAAAAATAATGATCTGCGTCGCAAGTATCGTCATGCGCTGGTAGAGCGTTAAACTCCCCCAGAGTTTGGTGAGCCTCATCCAGAGCGGAACTGCACTTTTCATCTTTACGGAGAGCTTATTTCTCTCGTAATCTTCGGCCGTGGCCTGTTTAATCGCCATGGTGTTTCCGACGACGTCATAGGACTCTCCGAATACGAAGTTGAGAACGTCCCAGTACTCTTTCTGGTAGATGGCCGTGTGTTGCATCTTTGTCGAGAAAATAAAAACATAGACAACGACCCCAAGGAGGAGTACGAGCGCCAAAAGGGGTTTCAAATAGAATGTAATGCCAAACGCGATGACGATACTTAATATCTGAGGAGAAAGGTCGATGACTATACGTCCAGCGATAGTCTCAAGGGCATTTGCGGCGACGTTGATTTTGCTGCTTATCTCGCCGATCTTGTTGGTCTTGTGAAATGAGACCGGGAGGAGAAGGAGATATCCAAAACCGTTGCTGAGGTAATCGAGCCAGATAACATTCGAAAATTTTTCACTCAGAATATTTATACGCCAATCAAGTATATAGGTGATCAGTTGAATAATCGCCCATACTATGAGTATGGCGACATAGAAGGGAATAGCGAACGAGAAGAAATCTACCGTCTTTATGCTCGTAATGGCATCGAAGAAACTTCCGGCGATATAAGGGATGATTCCGTTTCCGAGGGCTGAAAAAATACCCATGACGCTCAGAGTGATAATCTCCTTCTTGTATTCGCTGATGTATTTGAAAAGCACCCGGAGGCCAGTGTAGAGATTTTCTTTGTTTATTTTTTCTGCAGTGTCCATAGTCTTGCAAGACTACTTTACCTTACTTTTCCGAAAGTTTCTGAGGCGTCGGAAATGTGCTCATTTCGACGCGATTTTTAGACCTAACCATTTTACCTTACTTCGTTGAAAGTTTCCGAGGCTGACCGTCTGGTACGACGCTCCCTGTTTCTCTAAGAGTCTTCGATTAGCTAAGAAACAGCAGTCCTCTTGGAGGGTGGGAACCTATTTCGATTCGGCCAAAGTCAGGATTCTCTGAACAAACTCCGATTTATCAGTCGAATTGCGTTTGATTTGTTCGTACTCTCTCCGTGCTTCTGCATGACCAGCGAGATAGTCGCGGAAAGCAATTTGTCTCCTCCAATAGCCTCCTCGATCAAGGTATGAGATGGATAGGTGAAATTGAACGGGATTCCCTTTTTGGAAGAAGTGTCTTTCTGTTGAAGATAAATCTAGTTTATAAATATATCCAAGTGCTTGAAGTGGCTCAATAAACTTATCGGCGTCTGTGTGTTTTTCTATTTGAACAGCAATATCGATAATCGGCTTAGAAATCAAATCGGGTACCGACGTGCTTCCGATATGCTGAATTTCAATCAACTGCGTCTCGAATACTTCTTTTATCAAAATTGATTCTTTTTCGAATAACAATTTCCACTCATCAGAATGTGGAACCAATGTGGTCGGACTTTCCATAGGATGAAGTATACACAAACCTTACGAGCTGGCCGTCTGGTACGACGTGGGAACCTATTTGTCCCGCTCAGCTATTCGCAACAGGTCCTGACGTGCCTTATCAGCTTCTTGTATCTCTTTCTCGTATTCCGCAAAAGAACCGAGCCCGACTGCCGCACGTCGCTCGTCTAGTGTGCCCCGATCTTCGATTGGCTGTGGCCCAAATTCCCCCTGCGGATCGTTATAGAACTGAGTGCCATAAAGAGTGGGTCTTCCGTTGTTTACCCGAACTCGATCTTCTAGAAACGCGATGTCTTGCTTCAACACCTCTCCATCAGGAAGATTTTTCATGAGTGAAAGAACTTCTTCCTGAAGAAGTGGGTCCTTATCGGCGTGCTGTACAAGTAGCCACGCAGCGTGCGCGACTTGTTCTCCATATTTTGAAATAGTGGGCCAGCCAATAGCCGCAACAATTTCTTTCATGCGTGCGGTATTTCTTCTATCGATTTCCATGTCCCAAGTTCCATACAGTCTCATAGCTTGATCTTCATCAAACATACGAAGAATTTCCTGATTTAATTCGTTTGATACACTTTCATTCTCTTTTGGAAAAGGCTCTTTCATGAGTAAAGTATATCAGCACCACTTTTTGGTATTGGAGCACAAAAATGACGAGCTGCCAGACTTGGATTCGCCTCTCGCACTGCTGTGCTCGAAACCTGTAGTCGTTCCTCTTTTGATATAGTCGAACGGCGTCGAAATCTGCTAATTTCGACGCGATTTTTACGCTTAAAAATCGGCTGGCCGCGTGGTACGACGTGGGAACGTTTTTTAACGAAAGAGGACCTCTTTGGCAATGTTCTCAAAAGCGATAAGCGGTTTTGGATCGTGCGTAATTATCGTGCCCAAAACAATAAAAGTGGCTCCGCTCCCGAGCGTCTTCCCCGGTCTACCGACTCTCTTCTGGTTACTTCCTTTCGCGGACGTTCGTTGAATACCAGGCACTATAAGTTTTAACTTCTCAAATGTGTTTCGTTTAGAAAGTGATTCCACTTCTTTTGCGGAGCAAACGATTGCCCATGTACCCGACTTGTGGGCAAGACGTGCCAATCGAAGTACGGCGTCATTAGTAGATGTCGAGAAAATAGTTTTGACCTCTCCTTCCCCAAGAGACGTAAGCAGAGTAATTGTTGCCACCTTTATTTTTCTTTCGACTGCCGCTTTGAGTCCTCTTACTCCGCTGCTTGCATGCACGCTAATTACATCCCCTCCTGCAGCACATACTGCAGCGGTACGTAGACTGATAGTTCTCGGCGTATCGTTGAGTTTCAAATCTACCCAAACCTCGCGGGCACCAATCTTCTTCAATTCTTTTACTATACTCGGTCCGTATGAATCCCAAAGATCGTGAATTTTATAACCTGCAATAAGATTTGCGTTTTCTGATTTAGAAAGTATTTTGACAAGAGACAAAGCTTTTTGTTTCTTGAGACCATCGAGAGCAATATAGATACAAGCCTTCATTCAAGAGAATGATACTACATATCACGAGCTGCCAGACTTGGACCATGATTACATTTTTCTCCCTCGAGTTCCGGCTCGCCGCCGCTCGCCGGCCTCTGGGCACAGCCTCACGGTTTCGCTTGCTAGCGAAACATCGCTCCGGCATTCGAATCCAAGCCGGAAGCTTCGCTTCCTTCTGGCAGCAAAAACGCTGCGCTTATTTTGCTGCGACTCCTGAACGACGTTCGAACTATTGCGATGTCAGGAAACACCGTTTTTAGCCGTTTTTACGTTGCTGTTTAGCTAGTAACTCTGCCTTGAGCTTCTTCTTCTGGTCTTCGTGATACTGGCCCATGGTCTCCTTAGTGTACGACACTCCGTCCGGTGAGGTGAAAATACCGTCCTTGATCGTCCAGCCCTCAGATATGAGGCGTTTATGTACGCCCACCAATACATTCCCGAGATCGACTAATCCTTGAATCTCCTCGTCGCTAAAGATGCGGCCAGATCCCTCCGGGGTCTTTTTCGTTGAGTCGTCTGAGGGTTTCATCGAAAAGTATGTCATAGGCTTTTGATACGTTATCCTCTTGAATCTTACGCTCCTCCTCTGTCTTTGGCTCTACGTAGGTGTACGTTACCTTCATCTCCGGTTTCTTTTTCATTTTGTAGTAATGGTCCTTAGCTGCCCCTCTAGGGCAACCAGATCTCCTGCTAGAGGGCTTTCCGGCCACTTATCACATATCGCTCTAATGGTCCGGATAGACTGCTCTAAAAGCCTTTCCTTTGGCGCGTTGAATCGGGCAAAGATCTCCTCGCCGTCCTTGCTGTAGTCCTCAATAAGCTCAGATGTGTTGGCAATGATGTCAGCAGACTTCAGTAGGAGTGAGTCGTTTGAGAAGCTCTTGATGTGCTCGAGAGCTTCGGCCTTTCGCTCTTCCCACGATAGGCCCTTATCAGTTTCAGTGACGCTCAGCACAAGCTCTGCAACTTTGTCTCCAAAGCGTTCGGCAATCATTTCCGGCGCCACCTTCTTTTCTGGAGTACTGTCCTCGATCGTGTCGTGGAGAATACCAGCCACAACAACGTCTGCGCTTGCGCCTGCCTGAGAAAGGACGAGTCCGACCGTGAGCGGGTGCGTAACGTACGGAATGTCTTTACCTTTCCGCTTCTGTTTCTGATAGACCTCGTGCGTTTTAATGGAGAACTTAATCGCGTCTTTTATTTGTTTCGTGTAAATCATATATCTTTCTTGTTATCGGTTAATCCTTTTTCTTTTTGTTCAACGATGTACTTCGCAAACGCAGGCGCCTCCTTAGCTGCAGAAAACGGAATGTCATCTGGGCTATTGTTTGGACCAGAGACAAATGGATCATCTCCGAAGGACCACCACTTGGTCATGAGTTCACTCTCAGTCATTCCGGGGTCGTAGAGATTTAGTAAGGTTTCCATAAGGATTGCCTGACATTTCTCAACGGCTTCTTCGCGTGTTGCAAATGATCCGATGAACAGTCGCGCATCTGTGTCTTGATAGTGGAACATATCGTCGCAGAGCACTCTGAATGGTTTTGAAGCATCTGCCACGTCCGGTTCACCCGACGCTAATAGTGTGCGGTGGTAATGTTGTGTAGTCGCAACGATCTTGGCACCCGGAATATCTTTCACTACTGATTCCAACATGGTTTGAAAGTCTTCCTCAACAACAAGCTTTCCATCAACGAGCTTTACCTTCTGTTTCAACGAAAGCCCGCCGCCATCGGTAACAGCAGAGTGGTCAAACTTTCTTTTTTCAAACTCCTCACGAAGAAGAGTGAGGTATGTTGCTCGTGAGCTTGTCCAGCCGGAGTTACCGACTTCGCGGTTGAATGCTTCAACGAGGTCGTTGTCACTCATTGCCTCAAGACGTTCTTTGAACTCGTTGTGTGTTTTTTTGTGGTCTACCGGTGTCATGGCTGATGGCGTCTTGCCGATCCAAGTCTCTATGTACTTTGTGTGCGCGGCATAAACACATGACATGGTACTGTCGAACACGCGCACATCGTATCCTCCGTCTACATCATTCATGGCCTGCAGACTTTCCCAACCTTTGTTCTTAAGAACAAACAGTGCGTCCGCGATTGCGATTGCCTTGCTTAGATCTGCTTCTTTTCCTACCTCTTCCATTTTATCGACCACATCGGCGTAGTAGTATGCGTCCATCATGTCCATCAGCACAATGATGAATGGTGGTTTGTAAGTGGTCTTATCTTCGTTAATTCTCATATTTGTTTACATTATAGCTTTTAACAGCTCTTCGCCGTTTGTCGCTGACTATGCAAACAAAAAGCGGCTAAGAGATTTACACCAGTTCGACAACTGATAGAAATCTCCCAACCGCCTTAACGATCAGTCATGTAATGTCATCTGGCTTCCCGCAGATTTCCCAGGTTACCTACTCTTTCGAGAGACATACACGGTCCGAATTAGCTGCACGGACTACAGTATTTATAACTCAATGAACTACTCTCGTATTATAGCAGATTTTGACTGATTTTACTACCTCCAACAAACGTTCGGTTTGTCATTGATGTCAGCCTCCAGTTTCTTCCATACCTCCTGTTTGGTCCCGAGTTGGTCGATAAGACCGTTCTTGAGAGCCATGGCTCCAAGCATTGAAGATCCGTCGGCGAGTGCTGTAACTTTTTCAATTGAAAGATTACGGTTTGTCGCTACTACTTTAATAAAATTCTGCAGAATGATATCGAGATCGCGCTGTATTAGAGAGCGCTCCTCTGCGGTCAGTGCTCTGTCGGGGCTACCAGTGTCTTTGTATTTGCCGGTGGTCAATTGGTTATATGTAATGCCATCAGTGATATTCTTTTTTGCGTTATCGACATAAGACAAAGTGACCCCAATACTTCCTACGTCAGAACTTTCAGAAGCGATAATGGTATCAGCAGCACTTGCTATCCAATATGCCGCAGAAGCAGCACTCTCACGCACCCAGGCGATAGATGGCTTATTAAGGTCCCTCAAAGCGGCCGCTATCTCTTGAGCCGCTACTGGGGAGCCACCGCTTGAATCAATCTCCAGAACAACCGCTTTAATTTTCGGATCACTGGCAGCACTTTCAATGGCCCACGTGACGGCTTCTGAGGATGTGATGGCATCGCACGAATAATCATCCTGACCAAGGAGACTGTCGGCGCTGTCCGGCCTGTAGGTCAGAATACAACCGCGTATCTCTACTCCTACCGTGTTGCAATTGGGGTCCTCCTCGCTTTCAGCACTAGAGCTAGAGGATGTGTCGTCAAAAAAAGCGTCTGAAGTGCCGCCGCTAGAGCCCCAATCGCCAATAGCTGCAACTGCCAAGAGTCCCGCGCCCGACCCAAGAGCGACTATTAGGAATATGGCAACAACGAGGCCAATGCTTGCTGTCCGAGTTTCCATCCACGTAAATGGCCAAAGGAAGCCCGTGAAGAAGGACTTTGCGTGGGACCAGTACTTTTTGACATGGGGAGCAATCATCAGGTTGAGTATATCACCGGCAGTATTTAGCACTGGGTACAGCTTTTTAGCGGCAAAACTAGAGGCGACGAACACCGATCTTGCTCAGAAACTGACCCGTGAGAATAAAACAAATGACGTATAGAATGACGAGTACTATTTTGAAATAATCATTTGCGAATACTTCAGGACCCCAGATAGTACCGATGAGAAATAGCGCACCAAAGTACAGGTAGTTGTAGACCACACTCCCAAGCATTGCCCAACGACCAGTTAAGAAAGCTCTAATGAATGCAATTACGAAGATCACAAACAAACCAACAAGTACCGCGACCCAGTGTTGAGCGAGGTACCCCATTCCAATGTCCCAGATCATGCGAAATGCTTTTGCTGTGGCTATACCGAATTGCTGAATCAGCCACGGAATAAGTTCCTTTGCATAATCCGGACCGAACATGGGTGTGGTAGTCGAAATCATTGTCTTAAGAAGCTGGACACTTCAAGAGAAAATCTTCGAGTGACTTTAGCTCCGTTGTTAGCTTCACATTTTTAGGAACAGATGGGTTCACACCCGCTGCCATATCGTGGAGCCATTTTGAGGATTCGCTCATACCGTCGGTAATCTCTTTTATTAACTCCGGGGTTACCTCAACCTTGTCGAGCTTTAATGTCATTACGGCCTTATTGAAACGCTGGATGACACCCTTGAACAAGCGCTCTTCAACGGCGCGTTCCCATGCCTCTCTCAAAAGCATGTACCAGAGCTTAACTTTCTCTCGATATTCATCCTGATCGCCGGATTCTGCCCTCAGTAGGCCTGCCAGTCCATTTTTCAAATATCCAACTTTCTTGCCCACATTTAATGCGATCCAAGGAAGTTCTGGTTTGATGAGTCCTACCTTGTCCCCAGTACGCCTCATTGAGATAGATGAATGCTCAACCGATTCACCATCTGCATAAAACTGTAGGTCAAGAAGAAAAACAATGTCGTGAGTCAGAACAATTACCTGGCGCTCTTTTGCCTCATCAACCAATCGTCTTGCAATTGTAGTCCGTCGTTCATGATCAAGTGAGTTCACCGGGTCGTCAAAAATTATGCCAGAATTATTCTTATCAAGCTTTGCCTCAGTTAGAAAATCTGCCAATGCACTGACAGTTTGTTCTCCCTCGCTTAAAATATCACTCGGGCTGTACCCACGTGCAAATTCAAGCCTCAGTTCTTTAATGGTATTTACGTCCTTACCATGTGATTCAACTTTTAGACCAAAATTGCAGTCGAGTCTCTCTGTTTCAGTGTTGAAAATGTCGACATATTGCGAGATCACCAGCTCGCCCATGATCTCTGTCTTTTTACGGGTAGTGTTGCCACGTACAGTCGGAAGATTAATACCACCAATCGCACTCTCCCAACGCAACCATGCTACGTACTTCTTAATTTTGGCGAGAATACGTGATGCCTGTTGTTTTTGTTGGAGATATCCGATTTCTCCCGTAAGGCTTCGAATGGTCGCACTAGGATCTACTATTTTTCCCTCAGCCTTTCTCTTATCAGCGATAAGTGTGGCTACTGGGCTAAAATCAATTTTCGGATCTATATAAGTTACGTCTTGCTCTTTCTTTATCTTGCTAATCCAGTCTTGAAGTTGTGCATTCAAACCATCAAAACTGCTTTTAATCAGCTTCAAGTCGGTCGGCGCATCCTTTTTGAGAATCTTAACGGCCACCTCGGTCACTGAGAACACTGGCCATCCGATTTGCGCTTCCTTAAGTGTGTCCGAATACGAAGAGAGAGTTCGTCGGGCCGTCGCCAGTTCGGTCTCAGCGGTACTCTTAAGAAAGTTCCAATAATCCCCGAAAAGCGTTTTTTCTTTCCCGGTCAGAGCTTGACGACAGAGAACGCAATGCTCGGGCTCAACACCATCGTTCGATGTCGTCTCTTTTTCGTGAAGCTTTTGAGCGGCAACGATAAGGGACTTCCATTCCGGAGTGCCAACGTTTTTGAAAGCCTTAAAATCAAAACTCTTCTCTCCGAGCTTGTCGGCTATTTCTTTCTTTCCTCTAATTTCTTTCAAGAGATTATTAATCTGAACCTCTCGTGCCTTGGTCAGCGTCGTTGCCTTGGTTGTGAGTGTATTTTTGAACATCGTAAGGTCACTACATTCTTCTTGTAGTAATTTCTTTTGGGCTGACACGTCCTGCTTCAACTTCTCAGCAAGTTCTTTCTTTTTACTTGCTAGCGACGTTTTATCGGCTGGCGTAAACTTTAACGTGTCCTCAATCACGCCATCCGCAGTATCGTGAGAGAGTGAATCAAGGAACGTTGTTACCGGTGAAGTACCAGTGAAAAGACCCTCTGTCGGGTCATCTTGTTGTTTTGTCTCAACTTCTTTCTGCAAAAGAGCCTCGATTGCCGTGATACTTTTGAACACCTCATCAAATATCA
>CAYIMJ010000012.1:0-15174 GCA_964364605.1 uncultured Candidatus Saccharibacteria bacterium
CACAATCATCGACTTCATAAGCCCCGTCTTACCGGTACCCGTCTGGCCGATGATATAGAGGTGGCGCAAGCGATCCTCTGGAGCAAGATAGAGGTGTGTTTCCTGCCCGCGGTAGTTATTGGTACCGAAAAGTACGCCCGTCTGAGACAAAGAGAGCGGCGCTGGCGCATGCGTGAAGCGCGCTTGCTTCAAATGCGGAGAGCTCTCGATGCCAGACGGCGGGAAGTGGTATATGGTCGTGAGCTCGCGAAGCGAGAGCGGGAGTGTATGCGCCGCGTCCGGCAAACGAAATGAGAAGTCGCTGAAAGTATCCTGTTCGTGTCGGCCTGCTGCCCGCATGAATTTCAATTGATTCCCTTGCGTGTTTGCGAACTGATTGAACGCTGACTCAAGCTCGCCAAGCACTCGTCCGGCAGTTAATTCGTCCTTGGAAGAAACTGCAAGTCGTATCGTCACACCGACGATAGGTGCTGCGATTTTCTTTTCCACTTGCTCTATATACGACTTATTTGCTTCGACCTGGCGAGTCTCAGCTTCTTTCGCTTTCACCACATCCTTGGGCTTGCTTGAAAAAAGCGTTTTCCCGATATCGCGCGCGATAGTGCCAAGAATAGTATCAGGAATACTGAAGGCCGAAGAATGCTTTTCTCCTTTGCGCAGGGCTTGAAGAATTTTTTGATAATGCTTTACATGATGCTCCCCTCTCGGAGTGATGATTATCTGAAGCGCGGCGCCCTCGCCCGTGTGCTCTATCTTGGCGAACGCATTGGTAATCGCATTGATGGGATCATAGTCGAAATCATTGTAATCCTTGAGCGGCAACGCAGGATTTGCTGCAAACGTCGCAGTCGAAGCAAGCGAGACGCCGCCAGCGGCGAAAATATTGTAATCGGAAGGCTGTGGCACCAGATGCGCATCGGGAAATATCGCGAGAAGCTGTTTCTCAAATAGGTTGCGCTTCCCGTTCGGCACCGCAGCATAGAATTGGAGTTCGGGGCTGTCAGCAGGTACCGCGAGCTCTAGGGCATAGTAGTGAGGCTCGCCCGGTTCTGCGCCTTCGACCGACAAGAGTCCGGCATAAAATTGTTCCATGCCGGAGATAAGTTCTTTCAGAGTTTTCGTACGCGAATTTTGTTCCGCATTTTTCGGTCCCGGAAGCGCGATCTCGTAGAGCGTCATCTGCAGCGCCTGAAAACGCGGAGCCTTCTCATCATATCCGGGAGCCATAAGCCCGGCAGCGACATAGCGCACGAGATATCGGTGAAAATCGTCTGCGACGTGCGGATCGTGGAGTTTCTCGAGTACGCCAAGAGCATTTTTAATCCCCTTCTCCTCCATCGTCTGTTGCAAGCTCTTGATGGCCTGCTCGCTTCCGCCCAAATTGAGCTCGGCAAGTATTTTATCTGCGGTCCCGCTAGTAACCGTCTCGCTCATGCGGTACTCAGGCGCAAGCACTTCCGCTGACGCGGCCGCGTGCTCGTGTATCTGTTCGGAAATAATTCTCACCCGTTCGTCAGCTCCGCCTCCGGCGAGCTCGGCCTCTTTACGCGTCACTTGCTCACGCAAGTATGCGAGCTCTTCCTCGGGCGTGGACAACTTCGGTGCCGATTCCATTTGTTCTAGTATAGAGCATAGAAGCCCGCATGGAGAGTATTGTGGTTGTGCATCGATGGTGAATTAGGTACAGTCAATCCGGTTAGCATGCGGTTGAACCTTGTCATTTCCCGCGTTTCAAGGTAAGGAGGTGTCCCGTGTCGAAGCCCAATGATGACCCGCTCGCTATCTTCGGTCATGTCTGGGGAGCTTCCGGCGTCCAAGGATTTTTCGGCGAAGGCTATTGGTATCAGAAACTGTTCGCCTGCACCATTCCCGGGTACTCCTTCAGAGGAGTCACCTTCGTAGCGAAAACCGTCACTGCGAATCCTACCGCCGGCAATATGCCACTCACAGAAGATGGCATCTCGCCGATGCATATGCGGCCTGACTGCATCAAGATCGGGCTCTGGCAATTGCTCCTTGGTGTCATGCTGAATGCCGTCGGTCTCTCGAATATCGGCATCAACGCCCTCGTAGATAAAGGCATCTGGCAGACCATCACTGAACCGTTCATGATCTCGGTGATGGCCGTCAGTGCGACACGGAGGGATCGGAAGATGGAGATGCGGATGATCGCAAGATCCCTCAGGGAGCTCATTCCGAAACTCCAAGCTCCCATCGCGATCCAGCTCAACCTCTCGTGTCCGAACACGGCACACAGGGCGACGCGGCGCGAATTAGTAGAGGAGACGCTCGTTCATCTCGCTATCCTCTCCAAGCTCGGCGTACCGCGCGTCGTGAAGATCAACGTCCTTGCGGATATCGAAGACATGAAGAGAATCGCGGATCATCCGGCCTGTTCCGGCATCGTCGTATCGAACACGCTCCCCTGGGAGGCCGTGCCGACATGGATGAGATACCTCTTCTTCGGCAGCGACACCTCACCGCTCGCACACCTCGGCGGCGGAGGACTCTCGGGCTGGCCGCTCCGGTCTCGCGTCTGCAGGTGGATCCGCGATGCGCGCTCAATCGGCATCAGGAAGCACATCAGCGCGGGCGGAGGGATCTTAGGACCCTTCGGAGCATGGAGCGTCTGGAGAGCCGGAGCCGATTCGATCTCGCTCGGCTCCATCGCAGCGATCCGTCCCTGGATGCTCGGGCCGACCGTCAGATTTGCTCATCGGCTCTTCCGCTGAAAATGAAACCTGAAAATGTTCTCGAGAGGGCGCTGGTGATAAACCCAGCGCCCGTACTTTTTATCTGCTAGAATCGACCGTAAATGCTTAACTTCCTCTTGGCGTGTATACAACTCGACCCAATCGCTATCATGCAGACGGGGGGTTACCTTGGCATCGCACTCATCGTCTTCGCCGAGAGCGGTCTTCTCATCGGCATGTTTCTTCCCGGCGACTCGCTCCTCTTTACCGCAGGACTCCTCGCGGAGAGCGGCTTTTTCGCCATCGGCCCACTTATGATGGTTGTCATCGCAGCGGCGATACTGGGCGACTCGGCAGGATATTGGTTTGGCGCAAAGGTGGGCGACCATCTTGAGGATCGCCAGGACTCATGGTTTTTTAAAAAGGAGTACCTACGGCGTACCGAACGGTTCTATCAGAAATATGGCGGACGTGCACTTATACTTGCGCGGTTTGTGCCGATTGTGCGTACTATCGCGCCTATTCTTGCCGGCGCCGGCTCCATGACCTATAGAAAATTCCTCTCCTATAACATCATCGGCGGAATCTTATGGGGTGCGGGGATGACACTGTTCGGCTTTCTCCTCGGAAAAATGATTCCGGATGGTGATAGTGAAAAATATGTGATTCCAATCTCACTCATCATCATCGTGGTCTCGCTCTCCCCTATCCTCATCAATATGGCTCGCGGCAAGCGCGGAGTCTAGTTTTCATCTTTCTTTACATTTACCGATAATAGTATTATAGTGCGAGGCAGAGATAGAGGTTCTTTTATATAGTTTTCAACATCACACTATCAATTGGGAGGTACTATGAGTACTGAGAAAGAAGATGTCCCTCATGTGGATCTTCGTGTCACATGTCCGGTCAAGCAAAGGTTGGCGGACGTAGGTGTCAACCTGAATATGTTTCGAGAGAAAGTGAGCATCACTGGATGCACTCACCTCGATACAGGAGAAACCTGTGCCGGGGCATGTCTCGTAACAACGGAAGTACATGAGGTACTTACCCACATTATGAGGACCGAAAAAGCCGGGCACAAAGAAGAGCTCAAGAAAATTGGCCCCGAAGTTATTGGCTGACCTCGAACTCATGGTCCGTCGCCTCGCAGCGAGGCGACGGGAAGACTGTGTTCACTATCATCATGAAGGGAGAATGTGAATGACGCGGAATCGGAAAGTGATTGCAGTAGGTATAGTGGTGATCTTCGTTCTGTCGGCCAATCTGAATATTTTTGCTGCAGAAGGGACTAAAAACCCGACTGCGCAGATTCAAACGTCGGCAAGATCCAACTCGCCGTATGTGGTGCGAATGAAAGTAAGTCGGGATGGATATTTCCTGGAGAATGGAAACCGTCCCTTAGAGACCCTTGAATTGCCCAAAGGGGCCGTGGAGCTCGTACTACTGTACGATGAAAAAAACGAGCCGCTTGCACATCAGTTTGCAATCTCAAACAACATCACAGGATTTTATTTGCAGAGCACCCTACTCTCGCCCGACCATCCAATGATAAAGGTCAGACTCAATGTTGGTGGAAATGGTGAGAAAGAATACGATATTTTCTGCAGTATCTCTTGTGATCCAAGTGCGATGACAAAGCTCTTTAAGAAGATAAAGGTCATCGGTTAGTATTTCGGGCCCCTGGCTACATACGTAGTCAGGGGCTTTAATTTATACACTCATTAACTTCGGCGGTAACAAAAACAACGCCCCACGTACTACCGAAGTACGTGGGGCACATGACGACAATTACGATGTGGTCGTCTCACAGATTTCAGTAATCACTTTCTCTATGATCGGACCCAACGCCCTGCTCTGGAAGCCTTCTTTCTTAAACACCCCCTCTAGAATCTTGAGCCTGAGAAAATCATGGGCCAGGTCCGGAGTAGCCAATGGAGACCAACAGTTGTCTACATTTTCCTGTTTTTGCCGAAGACTTGCTTCTACTATTTTCGCCAACTCTTTTTTCGTACTTTTCAGCTCGGGCATGTCGACTTTCCTATCTTCCCTTATTCCTCGAACCGCCTTCAGAAGCGGGTCTTGCTTAAATGAAGCCTGCAAAACGGAAACCTGCTTCCGACCCCACTCGGAGATCTTTCCTTTCTTGAGGAACTGAGCAATCTCCGAATTAAGATTAGTAACGAGAACATCCTTGGTGTTGATCGAGGGAATCTCCATAGCCCCCACTGCTGCGGAATAGACAAGTCCGAAAGATAAAACAATGCACAGAAATGCGATATGCATACCGCACCTCCTTTCTAGTGATAAAGGTTCAACTATCCGTCCGACTCCATTTCTATCATATTTTTCGGTTGCTGACACATGCAATGCCCCACGTACTGTACGTACGTGTGGCACCAATCTATTTCACGTTGACGTCGTCATATCAATCGTCGCTAGGACACGATTGAAAAGCACGTCGAGAGCCTCGCTTCTTAGGTGTGCCTTTCTAAACACGTCCCTTAATCGAGTGAGTCTGTGTAGATCATGAGCAAGACTTGGGGTAACGGTTGGAGGCGAATCGTTCGTTTTGTGTGACTTCCTGAAGGCTTCTTCTATCGATTTCTTCAGCTCCCTCTTGTACATCTCGTCTCCAAGCCATGCTCGCCCTCCCTTTTTGGCATTATCCTTCCTCATTTCTTCTATCGTCTTGAGCGGCATGTCGTCCATAAGCGAGACTCGTATGTCAGAGGCATTCGCTCTATCCTCCTTGAGGATTTCTCCGTTTTCGATGGATTTGCGGACATCCGAACAAAGGGCGACAACAAGAGCATCCCTCGACATATCCGCAACAGTCTCTAGCTCCTCGGCATCCACGAGTATGAGGGCCCCCAGAAATGAGAACAGGAAAAACAGCGCGAGCGTACCAAGAGTGCGCATATCGCACCTCCTTGTTGAGTGTAAGGTTCAAGTTTCGTCTGGTTCCCTTTCTACCACTACTACCCGCCTGGGGCAACGCATGGAAACTAATAGCCGAGACCACCGAGAGTCGTCGTATATGAGCTAATGAACTGCGGTATGACAAATACGAGTCCGATCATGGGCAGCACGATAAGTACGATAGTAATCACACCTGTCCAGAAGAGATATTTGCGTACTTTCTCGGCGGCACGATACGCGCCATCGGCTTTCGCAGAAATTTCTTCAAGCTTCGCCAATAATTCGGGATCGATCATGTTACGGACGACCCCAGATATCGAAGACCCAGTTCACGATTGCGAGTACTAATGCGAAAAAGAATGCAGGCCAGAAGCCGATAACCAAAAATCCTGGAACAAGGGCGGCAGTCAACATCACCATGAGCGCATTGACGATGAGCGAAAAGAATCCGAGAGTGAGAATAGTTATCGGAAGTGTGAGGATGACGAGAATCGGGCGGATGAATAGATTGACTGCGCCGAGAACGACTGCGCCGATGAGTGCCCCCGTAAGGGTGACCACGACGCCAGGAACAATGTACGCCGCGATGATAATAGCGAGCGTCGAGATGAGCCAGTGGAAAAATATTTTCATACTAAAAGTATACTCTCTCGTTTTTATTCAAGCAAAAGTAGCGACGCCATAACTCCGATACCGGCGGTCATCCACATGATCTGCAGTATGAATCGCCGTATGCTCGGCTCCTTGTGCAATTCTGGAATCAAATCTGACATCGCAATATAGATAAAGCTCGCGGCACTAAGCCCCAACAACACAGCGGGAGCCTCTTGAAAGGCTTGTGCAAAGACTAAGACTACCAGTGCTCCTGCAATCGCGGTAAGTGCGGAGAAAAAGTTGTACAATAAAGCTTTTTTTCTACTCCAACCGCCGTGCACCAATATGGCAAATTGCCCTATTTCTTGAGGAATTTCATGAAAGATGACTGCGGTCGCTGTGGCTATTCCAACGGGAATACTTATTAAGAAGGCTGCTGCGATAGCGACGCCATCAAGAAAGTTATGAAGCGCATCCCCAACTATGGTGAGATAGACTACCGAATGAATTTCTTCTTCATGAGAGCTGTGGGAATGATGCCACATAAGAAGACGTTCTAACACGAAGAACAGCATGATGCCGAAGAGAACATAACTGCCATTTTGTAGAGCTGCCTCACCCTGCATGATTTCCGGAAGGATATGAATGAATACGTCGCCGAGCAGGGCGCCGGCGGAAAAGCTCACGAGATACAGGAGAATGCTCTGCAGACGTTCCTGTTTTATTCCTAACGTAAAAATACTTATGAGCGAAATGAGGCTGACTATGCTGACACTGCTAAGTGTGTAGATCCAGATCAAGGTCATAGCCTCCATACTACAGTATTTAGAACCTCAAAGGCTTCGGTGCTGCAAGGACTGCTTTCGGGTCTTTCCTCCAATCGTCGCTCACGTCGGCGTACAGTTCGAGTTCGTTACCGTCGGGGTCGAGAATATAGATACTATGAGTCACGTTGTGATCCGTCATTCCTACTATTCTGACGCCCTTTTCTTTGAGTTCAAGATACGTTGCTTTCGCAGCTTCAGGACCATCGCCAATTTTGAATCCAATATGGTAGAGACCTGGACGCATTTCATGGGCGCGTTCAGCAGGTTTTGGTTGACCTCCGACTTCGATAAGCAAGAGCTCATGGTGCGTACGTCCACCTGAAAAAAGCGCCATGGGCCACTCGCGAGAAATCTGCTTGAAACCGAGCGTGTGCTCGTAGAAATCCGCCATCCGCGTGAGGTCGATAACGTACAGCACGACATGGCCTAATTCTTTAATCTGCACCCGGCAATGATAACAAACATCGCGCCCCGCATTCTGCGGAGCGCGATGTTTGCCTTGCGAAACCAATTACTTAAAACGCCGCACGAGACTTTGCACCGAAGTAGCCAGTTGCAGGCGAGATGCCCATAGACCTCTGCCACGCCATAACGCCGGCCTGTGTTGCCGGACCGAAGTAACCTCCCGCATTTGCGATCATGTGGCCACGTGCTTTAAGCATATTCTGAAGGCAGGTGACATCCGAGCCTGACGAGCCGACCATGAGGTCTTTCATAAAAGAGCATCCTGAAGGCGACGAAGCGGTCGGCGTCGAGGGCGTGCCTCCCGTGAGTGCTGCATTCACATTCGCGATCGTCGTCGCATCAGCACCGAATGAAGAGAGGAGCGAAAGAATCGCTTGGACCTGCGCTCCGGTCAAGCCCGCAGCATGCGCCATCGGCGCAAATGCGAACACTGATGCCGCCATCGCGAGTCCTGCCGCGACAGTCGCGGCCTTTGTAAGTGCTGACGAGTATCCGTAAGTCATTTTATTTGTATTCATATCTGAAAGAATACTTGATAGCTGCGAAGAATACCAACTAATTCATGTGTATAAAAAAATACCGCGCTCCGCTGCGGAGCGCGGTATTTTTTATACCTGATTACTTCAACACTGCCTCTATTGCGGCCTGAAAATTAGCATATGGGTATGCACCCTGGATAACTTGCTGACCTATCACGAAGGATGGTGTCGCATTGACGCCCACCTTCTGCGCTTCAGCCTTATCAGCGTCTACCAACACCTGATATGCGGCAGTATTTGCGGCAACATCAGCAGCGACCTTCACTGCGTCAATGCCAGAAATCGTCACATTGAGCTTGTCGATGGAGATGGCGTTACCGAAACCACCGTGTTCCTCGTCCTGCGCCTCGTACATGGCGGTGCGCCACTCAAAGTACTTGTCCGGATAGAGCTTCCATATCGCCCGGTTATACAGTGCCGCGTCTATCGAATCCGGACCGAGAAATGCGAAATCCATGAAGACGACTTTTGCCTTACCAGTATCGACATAGTTCTTGATGATGTCAGGAAAGGCTGCGGGAGTGGTGATTCCATTAACTCCTCCGGTTTCAAAAGCTTTGCAGTACGGACACTGGAAATCGCTCCAGAAAGCGATAGTGACCGGAGCATCAGCCTTGCCGATAAACGGATTCCCATCAGTCTTTACGTTCTTGATATCCACCTTTGGCGCAGCTCCAGTCCCAGATGGCGCAGCTACGGGGTGCGAACCGCTCCAGAGAACTGCACCCGCTATCAGAACCCCGGCGACAAGAACCGCTGCTGGTAAGAATTTATCCTTTGATTCATTAGGTTCCATATGGGAACGATAATACCACATCATCAAAACTCCCAAACATGCTGCAAGTCTGGGATATAATCGTGATATGGAAAGCTACAACAAATTAGTTAGGGACAGGATTCCCGATCTACTTGATACCAGAGGTGTCCCTTATGAAAAAAGAATTGCATCGGAAGAAGAATATAAAAAGGAGCTCATAAAGAAATTAGCGGAGGAGGTAAAAGAATTTCAAGAAGCAGGAGATCCTGAAGAGCTGGCCGATGTTCTGGAGGTCGTGAGCGCACTTCAAAAGCTACCTGACTATGAGAGTGTTGAGAGGTTGCGATTAAAGAAGCGGGAGGAACGCGGAGGTTTTGACGGGAGAGTAATCCTAAAGGGAGAGAAGTGAGGCACTAGACAACACGCATTCGTGTGGGTGGTATACTTTCCTCATAGAAGTGGCACTGCCCCTTCGCTTAATTACAACAAACATGGATCAACCCGTAGGAGAGCCGCCGGTACAGCACACAGAGCCAGCGCCTAGCCCATCACACACAGCTCAGAAAAACACGATCATGGCAGCGATAAGTTATCTCGGTCCGCTCGTGATTATCTCCTATCTCATGGCCAAGGACGATTCGTTCGTCAAATTCCATGTCCGACAGGGTGCTGTATTGTTTGTCATTGAAATCGCATTGTCAGTGATTACGTCAATGTTCTGGGGATTATTCATGCTCGGACAGATCGTGAATCTGGGCGTCCTCATCCTCTCCATCATCGGCATCGTAAATGCAGTACAGGGTAAGGAACAGGAACTTCCTCTCGTCGGGCACCTCGCGGTCAACATTCCTCTCTAGTTCCAAGTGGAGGGGCGAACAGTATCTATGACTTCGTTCGCAACGAAGGTTTATAAGACGGTCGCAAAAATTCCGAAAGGAAGAGTTGCCACATATGGGCAGATAGCCCGTCTTGTAGGGTCGGCGCGAGCTGCTCGCGCCGTCGGCCAGCTCATGGCAAATAACAAAGATCCTCAAAGTATCCCCTGCCACCGTGTAGTAGGTTCTACCGGAGCTCTCACCGGCTACGCTTTTGACGGCGTCTCCGCAAAACGAAGGAAACTTGTTGCCGAAGGAGTCTCTTTCAAGGGTTCGCGAATAAACCTCGCAACTTCGCTCTGGAATCACTGATACTGGATGTAGATCGGTGCGGGAGTGAGATCAAGCACCTCCGTGGTCGTGAGAAGACCGGTGGACGGCGGTTTGAGGTCGTTTTTATAAAATAATTTCATACCCGTAAACTGCACCGGTTCGGGCGAAATGACCGCATTGTAGGTTCCCTTCTTTTTCTCATTGGATCCCCAGCCGTCCATGTCCATCACGATCTGGACTTCCGGCAACGGCTGTATCTTTTTGTAATTCGTCACCATATTCTGCGTGAAGCGATGGATTACGAGTATCTTCGGCGGAAGGTGATACGTCTTCACGAGACCCGCGAGATACTGCGCCGTGTAATTTATGTCGGCCGCGTCGAATGTGCCGATAACCGTACCGGGCCGATTGCCGAATTTCATCGAAAATTCAGGATCAACGCCGAGATGCACCTGCGGCATCTTCAGGTATTTTTCGAGCATCGGAAGTTCGCGCTCGAGAGTGCTCTTCCCCACCTGCACATCGAGAAACACGAGTCCGTGTATCCGATTCGCGAGATCGAGCGCATGGTCAATCTGGTCGTCCGGCATCCGGAGAATATAATTCCCTTCCTTACCTGCAGTTGCTTGTGCAACCACAGCGATATAGTGGATAGCTGGGACGACTGGCGTAGTTGGATCTGCTGCAGCCCACTTGGCCGTCGTGCTCGCGAGCATTGCGAGTACTTCATCTGTCGGATATTCGCCGAGCACTCCCATGCCCTTGGAATAGAAATTTCCGTAGTACGCGACGATACGTTTGAACGGCAGGATAGCGTCTGCTTTTGGGTACACCGTCTTCACGGGCCAGAGCCTAGGGGTGCTTGTGGCAGTAGACGTAGCGAGGAGAGCAGACGGACTTACATGTGCGAGAGCGAGAAGTCGAGCATCATAGTCAGCCTTATTTAATTCCGGCAGAGATATGAAGCGCTCAGCTAAATCAGCGGCGGCAGAGCGATACTCCGTTGCGAAGAGGTTGGAGTAGCCAACAGTGTAAACAATTGCAACTATAGCGGCGCCCGCATATGCGCCTCGCAAAATAGTGGACATGATGGATCTATTGTAATGGACAAACGCCGAAAGGGCCAAACGAAAAATTGATAATCTTCGTATTCGATAGTAGTATCGCGACTGGCAGTTCCCCACATCAATCAAGGAGGCATATAGATGGAGACGCAGGGTTCTTCTTTGCGAAAAGACCTGTTACAGGATCTCACTCGTCTCGAGTGGTACAAGGTCTACGGACACTATTCCGATGACCACAAGCTCGAGCGAACTCCGTTACAAAAACACCTCAGGGTGTTCTATGTACGAAAGAAGGAGAATCCCGAGCAGATGTACGTGGCAAAAGAAGGAAGTTTTGAACATTTGGAATGCTTGAAGTGCGGCACGCCCGCAGAAAGAGCCGAGGTCGAACATAAGATCAACCATTCACGACTCGTTCTTCCTGGCACCGAAAAAAGCTCTTACGAAAATGTTCCTTACTGCCCTGCCTGCGAGAGAAAGCCAGACACTAAGGGCACGGCTATTGGTCCGGCCGCAAACGTCTTCTAACTTCTAACAAAAAGGCTACCGCACAAGGTGGCCTTTTTATTTACTTGATCAACAGTAGTTTCTTTTCGCGTGACCATCTCTTCAGTGCTGCTTCGCGAGCGCGAGCTTCTTTGAGATTTGAAAATGTTTCTGAAAATTTAAGCACCACTGGGCGGCGAATTTTTGTATAGTGCGCTCCCTGTTTTGACGTATTGTGCTCCTTCAGCCGCTTCTCAATATTGTTGGTACATCCGACATAGAGGGATGTGTCTGCACACTCGAGAATGTAAACGAAGTTTGGAACAGATCTAATGCTTTTCTTTTTTTTCATTTTGAATTCCCCATTGCCAACATTGTATCACCGCTGTTGTACCGACAGGCTAGTGCCCGCCGCCCATTTGAATTTCACCCTTAAAGACGGCCGGATCCGCTTCCCCGGTGACATGAAGGACTCCCCATGCCCCACGATCGAGACGAGAAAGAGCATGATCAACAAGTATGTAGTTACCCGGATAGTCTGCGCGGAACTCGACCGCTGTCGCTCCTCCCGCCGGAACCAGCGTTGTCTGCACGCTCTGCGCGGGAGCACTTACGAGATCTCCCTCTCGAAAAACCTTGTCGAAAATTTCACCGATGACATGGAAGCTGGAAATTAGATTCACTCCCCCATTGCCGACATACAGTCTGACCGTCTCTCCCACCTTTGTGTTCATATTCTCCGCAAGTGCGCCCGTGCGCCCGTTAAAAACGACGTACTGCGGCTTTCCTTCGAGCATAGCTTCCGCATCAAACAGCTGGAGACCGGTGCGACCAAGTGCGCCTGCGCTATAAAATTCTCCCTGCATGACATAGAACTCGTGATCAACGGGCGGCAAGCCCTCTTTCGGTTCAACCAAAATCAAGCCGTACATCCCGTGCGCCATATGGCTCGCAACATTCGGATGGGCGCAGTGGTAAACAAAAATACCGGGATTGAGAGCTTTAAACGTAATAGTCTTACTCTCCCCTGGAGCGACAATAGTCGCCGCAGCACCTCCACCGGGCCCTGTCACCGCATGAAGATCGATTGAGTGATGATGCAGACTTGTAGGATCATTATGTAACGTCAGTGTGACCGTATCTCCTTCACGTACGCGCAGAAACGGCCCCGGCACGGTACCGTCGAATGTCCAGTAATTGAACGTGACGCCTGGAGCCATTTCAGCAATCACTTCTTTCGCGGTCATTTCGATTTCTACATTTGCAGGTTTTGAACGGTTGAGCGGAGCTCGGATATCAGCCGGATTTCGAGAAATATCCGCAACTTTCTCAAAAGAATCAAAGTTCGTGATAAACGCCCATACGTTTTTCAAGGGGAGTATCGGTCCTTCCGAAGGTCCATACGTCTTTAGAAAGAACGGGTACGCAAACATATTTGGCAATCCATGTACCGCGAAAAATATCATAGAAGCTCCGAAAAATACGATGACGAACGCTGCCGTAACGCGCCGGGAATGGACCTTCTTGAAGACCAGGAAGCCTGCAAGAGTAATGAGAGCCGCCACTATGAAGATCCCTGTAGTCTGCGCTATGTACTGCCAAAGATACGGGATCGATTCGAACATGCGGGAAGTATATCAGAGCGCGACTAGTACAGTCCCGACGTACCCCTAGTGCTGAATTTTCGCAGATCGTGCCGATGCGCATGATGATGTGGGACTTTTTCGGCAACCAAATCCCAGAATTCTTTCGAATGATTAAACATTTTCAAGTGACAAAGCTCATGCACGATGATGTAGTCCTGGAGATGTTCGGGGAGGAATATGATGCGGTAATGAAAATTCAGATTGCCATTCTTTGAGCAGCTGCCCCACCGCGTCTTCTGATTTCTGATGGCAATCTTCCCCCACGCAAAATCGTAATACTGATTGAATTGCTCCAGTTTCTGTAGTACGAGAGCCCTGGCAGTCTCTTTGTGGGCAAGGTAGTGTTTCCGTGACCCTCGTGCACTCTTGCGGCGCCGCCTCACGCGTACGATACGATACCGGACGAACGATGGGAATAATTGGAAAAGAGTCTTCACGTGCGATAAAGAACTAGAGAGACTACCAATTCTTAGAGTCCGCCCGGAAGATTCGGCCAGCGCGACGGCTCACAATTATGCTCCTTAAATAATCTCTGCCGCTCACTCAGCAATTCTTCTTTCGTCATGCTTGGCGAACTCGTGAGCTGCCCGCTTGCCCATTCCGTGACTCCCGTAACATATTGTTCTGCTGTCATGTATTCATTCGGGCAGTGAAAGTTATTTGGGACGGCAGCGTTCCAAGTAATGAAAATACCCAGAATCGAGATGACTACGATGCCAATCGATATAAACAAGGTTTTGTTTGTTTTGAAATTCACATAAACAGTGTAACCCTTTCTCGTATGTAAAGACATACGTAAGCAAACACCGTCTCCTTATGGAGACGGTGTATTGAGATGGTCTTTGTACAGACTGAGGAATACGGGCCACTGCGAGTGCATAGGATTTGGAAGAGCATCAAGAGTGAACCACTTTATTTCTTCTGACTTGTGCGGCTCGCCGTTTTTGACTTTCGATCGATCAACAAGCACCTTGAAATCTAATGCGATCCAGTGGGTCTTCTCTCCGCAGTTTTCTCGGTGTACATCGCGATACCCGAGCCGCTCGAACGCTAGGACATCGGTGCAATACTCTTCTTCAATCTCCTTTCGTAGAGTGTGCTCAACGGTGTCGCCGAACTCCAATCCTCCGCCGCCCGGGTCCCACGTGCCGTGCTCGTCTCGACATGCAGTACTCCGCTTGGAGAACAGGAAATTCCCCTTTCCATCATGGCACGCGAAAACGATGCTGACGCCCGGATAATCCACGCCCTTTTTCATAGCTACCTCCTTTGTACGCCTGGCGGAACAATATTCTTTTAAGTGGTGATTTGCAAATGTAGGACCTTAAAACCCGAGACTTTCATTCACGAGGATCATTCGTACTTTCCTGCCCATCATCGGATTCTCGCCTTTACTGGAATCGGCCAGAATGCCTCGCTCGCTTTGCGGCGAGGATGACTGGCCGAACTTAAAATGTGCGCGGCGGAGGCCGCATCCTTATCCAGCAAAACACCCCGGCAGCCGCCCGTCCCATCCCCGCAGCAGAGCTGCCGGGGCATTGGGCGGGCGGCTTGTTTTACATATGACGACTTTATTGCTCGTCCTGCTTTTTATGAAATTTTGCGTCGATTTCTTTGATAGCCTCCTCGAGACGCCCCAGCACATCGTCAATCGGCATGTCTTTTGAAACGACACCGTACTCTAAAAGCTCCAGTATAGATTTATGTGCCGCCTTGGCTTCGAACAAAATTCTTCCTTCGCGTTGTTTCCTATCAATTTCTGCTTTTTCGTGTGCAGTGAAGAGCTCATGTGCTTCATGTGATAAAGCGTCTGTTTCAAATTTTTCAAGGTTGGACATAGCGTGTCGTGTTAGCACAGTATAGCAAAATTATTAAGCAACCTTCGTACGTATGATATTCTGCGAACAGGTCTCCGAACAGAATGTCCCGTTCTCCTTCTGGCACACTTCGCATGCGAGGAAGTGCAGATGGCACGTATTATCGGCACAGTTCACATAGGATTCAGTCTTCGCGCCACAGAGCATACAGCGCCCGAT
>CAYIMJ010000013.1:0-14648 GCA_964364605.1 uncultured Candidatus Saccharibacteria bacterium
CTCCCCGCCCGAGAGCGTTCCGGCCCTCCGGTCAAGAGTGAGATACTCAAGCCCGGTCGAGTTCAGACTCATCAGACGATCAGCGATCGCGGGAATATCACCAAAAAATTTCTCTGCTTCTTCAATAGTCATCTGAAGCACTTCGTGAATGGTCTTGCCACGAAACGTGACTTCGAGAGTCTCTTTCATGAAGCGTTTACCCATGCAGATATCGCAGGTCACATACACTGTCGGAAGAAAGTGCATTTCAACCGCTATAGAGCCGTTCCCTTGGCACGCTTCGCAGCGACCACCCGGAACATTGAACGAGAACCGGCCAGGCTTCCATCCACGAGCGCGCGCTTCAGGGGTCGCGGCGAAGAGGTCGCGTATGTGCGTAAAAGCTCCGGTATACGTCGCCGGATTAGAACGCGGCGTACGACCGATGGGTGACTGATCGATAAGGACCGCGCGACCGACGTATTCAGTGCCAGTCAAGGACGCGATATGCTGAAGCTTCGCTTCGCGGCGTGCAAATCGTCCAGCGATATTGCGGTGCAAAATGTCATAGAGGAAAGTCGATTTCCCGCTCCCTGAGACACCCGTGATGCAGACGAGTTTCCCGAGCGGCACGTCGATATTCTGATTCACAAGATTGTGAAGCGTTGCGCCGCGTACTTTTATCCACCCTTTCTCACTCGTTCTTCGCGCTTCTGGAATTTCTATTTCTTTTTCTTGACGCAGATATGAAAGAGTCAGAGAGCCACTCGTATTCTCTTTTGCGGTAAGGAGGTCATCGAGCCAGCCAGCAGCAACGACCGTACCGCCATGAATACCGGCGCCAGGACCTATGTCGACAAGATAGTCTGCAGAATAAATAGTATCCTCGTCATGCTCCACCACCAAGATCGTATTTCCGAGCTCCTTGAGGACAAGCAGGGTCTTGATAAGGCGATCATTGTCGCGCTGATGAAGCCCGATGGTCGGCTCGTCTAGTACGTAGAGAGCGCCCGTAAGCCCGCTACCGAGCTGTGAAGCAAGCCGGATGCGCTGCGCTTCCCCACCGGAGAGCGTCGCGGCCGAACGATTGAGCGTCAAGTAATCGAGTCCGACATTCAGCATGAATATGAGACGACTGTCGATTTCTTTAAGAATGGGTGCGGCGATATCCTTCTTCATTTCAGATAGTTCGATGGAATCGACGAAATCCTTTGCTTCCTTGATCGAAAAATTAGTGAAGTCCACAATGCTTTTCCCGAGTGTTTTGTCCTTCTTGGATTTGAGAAATACGCGCAGAGCCTCTGGGCGAAGCCGCTTACCTTCGCACACCGGGCAGACTTCCTCTGAAAAGAGCGATTCCGTTCCGAGACCATGGCACGCCGGACATGCGCCATACGGCGAATTAAAAGAGAACAATCGCGGCTCAACCTCTGGGAAAGAAGCACCGTCCTCTGGGCAAATGAACTTCGATGAAAGAGTTTCGAGTGTGCCATCAGCATGCTGAATTTTCACAAGACCGTCCGCCTGCTTGAGCGCGAGCTCAAGAGCTTCTGACAATCGCTCACGTGCCCCGTTAGAGACGCCAGCCGAGGGCTGGCCATGTGCCGGAGGCACACTGTCTCTAACGGGGCGGGCACCTACTGTCGTACGAGCGAATTCAGAAACAAAAATGGAGTCGACAAGCACATCGATACTATGCTGCTTATTGCGATCCAATACTATTTTTTCGCGAAGTGACTGCTGCTTTCCGTCGATGACTACCTTTTCATAGCCCTTACCGAGAAGATCATAGAGTAATTGGTAATATTCGCCTTTTCTTCCGACGACGACTGGTGCGTAGATAGTGACCGCTGTTTTGTCTACCGCCACGCCCATGACGGTACCGCCCGAAACCAAGGTCGAACCTTGGGAATCCGGATGTAAGGTTCGACCTTGGTTTCGGCGTTTTGCTTCCACACGAGTGAACACCATCTTGATCATCTCTTCTTTTGAGAGTCGTACGATGGGCACATCGTGATGAATGCAATACGGCTGCCCCGCGCGAGCATAGAGAACACGGAGATAGTCGTAAATTTCGGTGACAGTTGCCACTGTCGAACGCGGATTGTTTGAACGACTCTTCTGATCTATGGAAATAGCTGGAGACAGGCCGGTGATCTCATCGACATCCGGCTTCGCCATCTGATTGAGGAATTGCCGAGCATATGCAGAAAGCGATTCGACATAGCGGCGCTGTCCTTCGGCGAAAATAGTATCGAACGCGAGCGACGACTTCCCGCTTCCCGAGAGGCCCGTGATAACGGTCATCGCGCCGCGCGGCATCTCAACCGATATGTTTTTGAGATTATGCGTCCTCGCTCCACGGACAGACAGCCAATCACTACCGTGACGATGGTCACGGCTTTCGTGCCTGCCCCGTGAGATGCCGTCTTCGGCTATCTCACGGGGGGTATGTTTACGTTCTTCGTTTTTAGTGGGCTTTTTCATGCAATTTTGTAACTACTGTAGTCGCGCTTATGTCGATTGTAGCGCAACTACCTGCCCGTGGCGGGGCAGGTACGGTATGAATATATCACTCTGTCCTTGTCTAAGCTACGAGGCCAAGGAAGCGATTAAGGTACCGGAGGTCGTTAGAAGTAATTAATCAGGGCGTTGTACTTCAGAGTTGAATGTACCTCTCCGCTACCTTACACACATATGAATCCGTGTTTCAATGTTGCTGCCTCCCCCGCCAGCAACCAAGTAATCGTTAAAACCACTCGGGCAACTACAGCCTCCCGTAAACGGATTCGCATGTGATGGTGCCTGCCCACACCATGTATCATAATATTCACTATACATCCCTCCAAATCCATAACTCGCCCCTCGAATCGTTCCATTGATAGTCGCATTCCCATCGACTTGTAAATTCGAATGCACACCAAATCCACCCGGGTTGATGGTTAACGCTCCACGGGAAGCATCCGGGTAATAAAGCGCCCAAAGACCGTCCGAACCGCCGTTTACCAATACGTCGCCAGAATCTGAAACTTGGAATGGATTGTTCTGATTACCGACTGCAAAACGATACTGGGGATTAGTCGTCCCTATGCCGACGTTTCCGTTCGGTATTAGAAACGCATTCCCTAAGCCCTGGATGCCGAGGGCGTTAACTTGGAGGTTTCCACTCTTTATTTGTCCGTCTATACCGGTATTGAGTGGCGCCTCCGCGTTGGCGTTTGGTGGAAGTGCCGTTGGTTCAGACCAAGTAGCAGCCGCAAAAGTTTGTAGCCCGACGGAAAAGAGAAGAGTTCCTGCGACGAGAGCGATTTGAGAAAGAATGCGGTGGTAATTCATATGGTATAAGGTTTAAAATTCTTGGAAAATTGGGAGTAAATTCACGACGACAGTATCGGTGACAGGAGCGCCATTCACTTGGCAAGTGATCGTGAAGGTGGACTGCTTGGTTATAGTAACAGTTTGCGGAGAACTCGTTACGAAACTCTTTTGAGCGTCCGAACTCCCGCTAGCGAGTGTACCCGTAGGGCCCGAGACCACGCAGGAGTCTACGCCGAATGCACTCCATGACACGCTCGTATTCGTATCTTTCTTAACACGCACTGGGTTCGCTGAGATCAGTACGTTCACAGGAGCGAGCACAGCGAGCACTTCGACCTTGGCAAATGAGGGACGAGAGGGTACGCCATCATCATCTGTGCAAACAACCTGATATGAGAACTCTCCCGCAGTGTCGAAAACTCTCGTTGTTTGACTCCCTGCGGTAGTTCCGCCAGTACTGAAACCTGTGCCAGTACAGGACGTAGCGTTAGAGGAAGACCAGAAAAGCTTTGTGGATTTACCTTGTACAATTGTGGCAGGCGAAGCGTAGAGAGCGGCACTTGGCACTAATGCTCCGGTACAAGTTGATCCTGAACATCCGCCAAAGACACCGAACGAGGACGAGCCGCCAGAGGAACTGTTCGGAACAGTGCCTCCTACGCTGATAGCCCCAACAGTATCAGAGCCCCATGCGAAACCACTCCATGCATGCGTAGCGGTATCTTGCGTAACACCATATACAGAACCGTCCGTCGCGGTACCAGCAAGAGAAATCCAGCCATCCCATCCGCCACTATTTGGATCAAGCGCTCCGCTGCAAGCATTTTTGTCGATAAATGCCGCACAAGCGCGTATCCACCCAGACAGCTGACCAGTCGACAAATTAACCATTGGCCGACAAGGAGCCGTTGGACAACCGGAAAGTTTATTATTTTCAAAAGTAATCCAGCCGATATTTGAAGACCATGCATAGCCAGAAAGCGCACCAGTGCCTGGATTTTCAGACACTCCATATCCTGCTCCGTCAAAACTAATCCAGCCGATATTTGAAGACCAAGCCCAACCAGTTACAGGCTGGCCGCCAGATTGTGCCCGCGCGGAAATACCTCCGAGCACCGCAAAACAAAATACCGCTACGCCTATAAGAATCGAGAGATTAAAGGGGCGGGAGATGAATGAGGAAAGCATAAATATGTTGTTATTCTGTTGAAGTCAACGAGTCAAGCACTGCAGTATCGACGGTTTTTGCATTTTTCTTTGCCGGGGATGAGGTGAGACTTTTGAGTACAGAGGGACTCGGTGCCGTGGAAGAGGTAGTAGGCGATGTGAGTGAGTCAAGAACGTCTTTTTCTGATAGTTGCTGTTCCACTTTCCCCGGCACTGTGGCAGTAACGCCTGATGAGAACGGAAACACACCTCGAAGCCAACTCATCCAGAGCCACACTACCGCAAGAGCAACAACACCTAAAAGGACTAGGCCAAACGTACTTCTTTCAAAGAAAGATTTTGTGTAGTAATTCGTCTCTTCTTTCATGTTTGCAGTATACATTCTGCAAAAAAGAAGAGGGGAGAGAGAAACTCGCGCGAGTGTTGATAACTAATAACTCACGAGAGTGGATTACGATCCACTTAATGCTTTGCGTGCGCGAGGTTTTTTCTTTGGACCGTTCCCTTCTAGCTTATAGAGTTCATCCCGAATGAGTGCTGCAGTTTCAAAGTCCAACTGCTCCACTGCCTCGGCCATTTCTTCGCGCTTACGCTTAATGAATGACGCGGGATCGTCTTTGTACGCGAGTGTGTCGAGCACAAGGAGTTCGTCGATAGTCTTCTGATGCTCAGTGCGCATCGATGCTGCAATATCATGAATCTCTTTCTTAATCGTCAAGGGTGTAATGCCATGCTTTTCGTTATATGCCATCTGAATCGCACGACGACGATTAGTCTCGCCGATAGCCCGATCAAGCGAACCTGTCATGGTATCGGCGTAGAGAATGACACGACCAAGGACGTTACGCGCCGCACGTCCGATGGTCTGGATAAGCGAGGTTTCAGAGCGCAGGAAGCCTTCTTTGTCGGCATCCAGAATCCCCACGAGTTCCACTTCCGGCAGGTCGAGCCCTTCACGCAAGAGATTCACGCCAATCAAGATATCAAATATGCCCTTACGAAAATTAGTGAGAATATCAATACGATCTATTGTTTTTACGTCTGAATGGAGGTACTCGGCCTTAATTCCCTTTTCGCGTAAAAATTTCGAAAGGTCTTCTGCCATCTGTTTGGTAAGCGTCGTCGCGAGCGCCCGACCGCCGCGCCTGATGACTATGTCGGCTTCCTGTATGAAATCAGCAATCTGCCCCTTGTACTTCCCTGTCTCGCTTACTGCACGAACAGTAAGTTCTGGATCGATAAGACCAGTCGGACGTATGATCTGCTCCACAACCTGTTCGGAGTGCTCGCGTTCATACGGCCCCGGCGTCGCGCTCGTATAAATGACCTGTCCGGTACGCTGCTCAAACTCCTCAAACCGAAGCGGGCGATTGTCGCGCGCCGAAGGGAGACGGAAGCCGTACTCGACAAGCGTATCCTTGCGCGACTTGTCGCCTGCATACATGCCACCTATTTGAGGGACGGTGACATGCGACTCATCGATGACCGTAAGGAAATCTTTCGGGAAATACGAAAGAAGCGTGTACGGCGGTTCACCCGGCTTTCTGCCGTCGAAGTGGCGGGAATAATTTTCGATGCCGCTTGTGTACCCGAGCTCACGAATAAGTGCGAGGTCGTGGAGCGTGCGGCGCTTTAGGCGTTCATGCTCCAACGGCTTTTCTTCGCGCTTAAACTTGGCAAGCTGCTCCGCAAGCTCAAGCTTGATGTCTTCAATGGCGCGCAAACGATCCTCCTCGTTTGTAACAAAGTGTTTAGCCGGAAAGACGAAGACCGATTCCGGTGTCGCGATACGCGCGCGCGAGACCGAGTCAAGCTGATCGAGCGTAGCTATTGTGTCGCCGTCGAAAGTAATTCTGTAAATCGAGCGCTCGTTGACCGGCATAAACTCAAGCGAGTTTCCGATAGCGCGCAGCTGCCCTGGATTAAGATCGGCAATTGTTCTCTCGAAGTAGATGCCGATGAGTTTTCGTATAAGAGTCGCGCGATCTTCGACGGCGCCCTTAACAATCTTCACATGCACTTTCTCATATTCTTCCGGCGAACCGAGACCGTAAATAGCAGAAACTGAAGCGACTATGATGACATCCTTTCTCGTAAGGAGCGCCTGCGTCGCAGCGTGCCGCAGACGGTCTATCTCAGCATTGATCATCGCCTCTTTCTCAATATAGGTATCCGAGTGCGCGATGTATGCTTCCGGCTGGTAGTAGTCGTAGTACGAAACGAAGTAATGCACGGCGTTCTTGGGAAAAAACTCCCTGTATTCCTGCGCGAGCTGGGCAGCGAGCGTTTTGTTGTGCGCGAGCACAAGCGTCGGCTTGTCGTAGCTCGCGATGACGTTCGCCACGGTAAACGTCTTTCCGCTTCCGGTCACGCCGAACAGCGTCTGGTGCCGCAGACCTTTCTTGAGACCTTTCTCAAGTGCGGCAATAGCATTCGGCTGGTCGCCAGCAGGTGGAAATGGAGTATGCAGTTTAAAATTAGCCATAAGTCAAATTTACTTACTGGTTACTTGGCGGTTTCACCGCCAAGTAACACTAGCTGTAGTAATCATGGGTGAAGTTTGCACGATATTCTTCGAATCGTCCATCAAGTATCGCTTGGCGCGCGCCCGCAACGAGATTCAAAATGAATCCGACATTATGCGTCGAAGCAATGATAGCTCCAAGCATTTCCCCACTCCGCAGAAGATGAGACACGTATGCCCGAGTGAATGATTCTGTGCCTGGTATAGAAAGTTCCGGATCGAGAGGAAAAAATTCAGTACGATATTTTTCATTTTTCAGGTGCACGACGCCGCGATTCGTATAGATAGAACCGTGACGACCAAGGCGTGTCGCTGCGACGCAGTCGAAGAGGTCCATGCCGCCCGCAATGCCTTCCAAAATATCATTGGGCTCGCCGATGCCGAGGAAGTGTCGCGGTAATTCTTCAGGAAGCTCGCCTACTGCAGCCGAGAGCGCGCCGCGCATATCCTCTTTTGAAAATGACCCTCCGATGCCGATGCCGTCGAAACCTAGTCGGACAATTTCGCGTGCGGACTCTTTACGTAAATCCTCATGGCGACCTCCCTGCACGATACCGAAGAGTGCTTGAGTCTTCGCGGCATTAATATTCTGACGATGTGCTTTAAGCGAGCGCTCTGCCCAACGATGTGTGCGATCCATCGCCTCTTTTTGATACTCATACGGCTCCGTCGGTGACGTGCATTCATCGAACGCGAAAAAGATGTCCGCGCCAAGCGCATGCTGGATTTCGACCGAACGCTCGGGAGTGAAGCGGTGCAAGGAGCCATCGAGATGTGAAGTGAATGAGACACCTTCGTCATCGATAACTGCGAGCTGCCCGTGCTGACTTGCAACGCCTTCGTCATAGACGGCGACCGATTCTTCTTGTGGCGCGTCCTCTTTCACGAACTTGGAAATCGTTTTGCCGAATGCAGCACCGAGCGAGAATACTTGGAATCCACCTGAATCAGTCATGGTCGGACCCTTCCAGCCCATGAACTTCCCAAGCCCGCCGGCGTCTTTGACGATCTTCTCGCCCGGCTGCAAATAGAGATGGTAGGTATTTGCAAGCACTACCTCGGCACCGAGTGCCGTAAGAGCACTCGGCAAAATACCCTTCACACTCGCTTTCGTACCAACTGGAGCGAAAGCGGGTGTCTGAATGTCGCCGTGGGGCGTAGAGAGCACGCCAGCACGGCCGACTCTGTCGGCCGTGCTCTTTTGTATTTTGAAATTAATCGCACTCATTACACCTCACCATAGCGTATTCGGTCAGTATTGACAAATACGTATTATAGTGTATTCTCGCATCCAGATGGGTTTAGCCGGCTCATTTCGAGCCGGCCCCGAAATGGAGGTCTTTGCCATGAAGAATTTACTCTTGATCGCCATTTTGGCGACCCTCACACTCGGTGGATGTTCCACAATGCCCGGAGTCCTCAACGGAAGCGGTGAAGATCCAATGAGTATGCTCATTGTATACCGCACCGATGATCAATCAATTACTCAGGAGCAATATAAATCCGTCGTTGCAATTGCGAAGGGAGCAAGCAGTCAAGTCGGACTGCAGCTTTCTTCGTCGCTAGAAGCAGCAGCTTCGTCTGCCTTCCCCTACGGATTTGCTGGTGCTGCCGGAGGAATCATCGACGGTGCGATTACTGCTGGTGTTGCTGGTACAGCAGGGTTCCTCGGTGGTCTGGTCAGCGGATGGCAAACCGCATCATATGCTAACGTATGGCTAGTCGCGGACATCACAGAAGTAACTCTTCGCGACATGGAGGCAGCCGGCAATACGCAATATCATCGACTCCATGCATCAGCGGCATTCACTCGTACCAAGAATACCGTTGAGGAGCCCGCACGCGGGTTAATCAGAAAATAGTACGAGAGTTCTAGTGTCAATAATCGCGTGGTTCCTATGGAGGGACCGCGCGATTCTTTTTTATTACAGGCCCATTCCGGAAAGGTATTGACAAACTATAATAATCGTGTATCATCGCAGATAGAGAGTTTTGTACTTACAACCATCTATCCCTACTTCTGAAAGGAGTGCCCTATGAGAAGGATGTTGCCCGGCCTGATCGCTTTGATCATACTGGCCGTATCAACAACTGGCTGCTCGACGGTACTTGGTCCATTTAACGGTCTCGGCAGCGACGAAATGTCCATGCTTGCTGTTACGACCTACAACGGTCAGGCGCCGACCCCAGAGCAATACCGCGAAGTCGCCAAAATTGCCAAACGCCAAGCTGAGATGATTGGTTGGCAGCTTTCTTCAGCGACTGAATCGGCCGTGGTATCGGCACTTGCAGGTGGAGCCGCAGGCGCTGCCGGAGGATCGACCCAGGGCATCATTTACGCAGGTGCTTCCGCTGGCTCAGCTGCGGCGTATACCGCAGCAGTGTATGGTCTCGGGTATATGGTCAATGGACTGATTACGGCCTCGTATGCAAACGTGTACGGAGTCGCACAGGCAACCGAGCTGGCCATACGGGATTATGAGAAGTACGATCCTAAGTACAGTGAACTCCTTAAGGGAGTTCACGTTGTAGCCGCTTTTATTCGAAGCGGCAACACCCAGAATGGGCCGTCCTCAGACATGGCAGATCATATGAACTGGCATGGACCAGTTTCGAGATCCTCTCGGTAACAAACTCTAAAAGGAAAGGGGGTAACAAAAATTGCGTGGTTCCCATGGGGGCCACGCAATTCTTATTTTTATACAATGTTAGCGAGCCCCTTTCTGCACTTTCAAGAGTTCAACTTCGAAGACAAGTGTGGAATTCGCTGGGATGACATTTCCAATTGCTTGATCGCCATATGCCATCGACGCAGGAATCACGAGCTTACGCTTCCCTCCTTCCTTCATGCCGACGATACCCTGGTCCCAACCCTTAATCACTTGTCCCACTCCGAGAACAAAGGTAAAGCCCGTGGTGCCATGATTTGCAGAAGCATCGAAGACAGTGCCGTTCGTGAGCGAGCCGACATAATTCACGGTCACACTATCGCCAGCTGCGGCAGCAGCGCCGGTGCCCACCACTTCATCAGTCACTTTAAGTTCAGTTTCAGTAGGCATAGTGGTCGATGTTGTTTGAGTATTGTTAATTTCGGAATTCCCCGTGGCCGCGGTTGATGAAGCCGACGAAGCTGGTGAGCCGAACGGCGAGAGGCCCGGAAGAACAAAAAAGATGATGATGACGACGAGTGCGAGCGCGACAGCGATACCGGTCTGTGTTGGCTTCATGTTCAATAAATAATAATTACAAGGTAAGTATACCCCATGAGATAACAGTCTTTAAGTGCACAACGTGATGAATATGGGATATCTCACGGGGTATACTACGGGGCCTGGAAAGCCTTAAACCGCTTTACCTCTTCGGCAACCGCGGCTTTCGCGATGTCTTCATGCCCGGGAATCTCACTATCGAGAAAAGTTTTGAGTGCTGCCGCATCACCTGCTTGCGCTAGCTTTGCAAATGCATCGCGTTTTTCTTCGGAAAGTTTCCCTACCACCGCGAGTGTTGCGGCTTTAAGTGCAATTTCACCAAACTGCGCGATGAGCGCATGCTGTTCTTCAGACGGAAGATCTTTAATCCCAAGATCAGTCGCGATGAGAGCTGTTAATTCATCTTGCATAGGTGGAATCATAGCATAATAAGGACAACTCAATATTATTTACTAACAGGTTTATAGACCTCTTTCAGATCATCAATGCTCGGGAGCGGATGGTTTGGCACGTTCTGAATCACAATTTCATTGTCGACCCAGAACATTCTGCTAAGTTGCGGCGTGCGGTCTCCAAACAATCCTGAGAACCATCCCGTAGAAGGCGGTGTGGAGTCATAAAAGACAACGGCGGAATGATCATTGGACACGAGAACGCGGGACATCGCTTCACGAACTTCGGAGGACCCGCCAAAAATTATTTTGGTGCTTTCAGCATCCAGATACGCCTGCGCGTGGGCGGTATCAACTGCCAGCCCTGCCGCATTCGTTTCAAAATGAGACTCGCCCGAAGTTTCTTCCAGAGGTTTAGGAAAGGCATCGGTTCCTGTCGGATTATGCGTAGCCTTTTCAACATCACTCATCCCGTCCGGATGTTCTAACCCTGTGAACTTACCGCTCTCGCCAGGCGAAAGTCCTTGCTCCACACGTTCCTGAGCGTCAAACATTCTATCTGAACCTATCTTCCCTTCTATTGTTGATTGCTCACCAAGCTGTTGCTGTTTCTCAATAATTCTTCCCAATGCTTCATCTTGATCGATATGAGCATCTCCTGGTATCTGTTGCAGATAGGTGTCGACTATCTTCAGCTGTTCTGGTGTAAGTGTGTTCAGAGTATCGTTAAGGATATCTGTTTCGCCCCGCGAAAGTATACCCGCTTCAGACCTAGCAAGAGAATCTGCGAGTGTGCGCAGCTTATTATCCATTGCATCAGGAACGACTGTATCCGCTTCTGGACTAGGAAGGTCGGAAGAGGGTGTTTCGGAACCATCTGGCATGGTGTTCAGTATTTTTGCCTGCTCATCAACTAATTTTTGCATTCTATCTATAGCCTCATGAGCTTTGGCTATATGCTCATCAACCTCTGGATCATAGAGAGGAGCTTCTGGTGCATTAATTTTGTTCGAATATTCGGTTGTGAACTGGTCGAAGAAATATCGTTCTCTAGGAGTAAGACTCGCGATGTGATTATCGAGGACGGCCTGTTCATTCGGTGTCAGATGTTTCAAAGAATTCTCTGCAAGAATTCTCAATTGATCATCGCCTTTCGCTTCGGCGAAAAGTGTCGGGTCCAGTGTCTGTACAGTGTGCGCCTGGTCGGGAGGAACTTCGACCGAAGAAATGTCGGGCGTCGGTACCAATGCTTCTACAGCATCACCACTAGGCTGTATAGAATCATGCCCGAGCATGTCGCCAAGCCATTCGCGCGTATTGCCGAACCACTCACCCGGATGATTGATCCACTCGCTATTCGCCGCTACTTTAAGTCCTTCGACGCCCTTGTAAACGAGATATGAAGTCGCGGCTGAGTAAAGGAGACCCATAGCTACTGCATATGGATTTTTCTTGAGGTCTGAAAGTTTTTTAGTGAGAAGTTCTGGGTTCTTAAACATTTTCCCTGCAGTCATCGCAAAGCCGGCACCTGCGATCCCGCGCTGACCACATAACGCAGCGGAAAATCCAATTGCCAGAGCCCCTCCAGAAAGCGCGGAACCAGTCATAAGAGCTGCCGTGATAGCAAGTTTCTGCCACCCCTTCAATTTATTGTATCCCTCGACGACCGAACTGATTGCTCCGGCTATAGATGGGCCATATTCTTTTGCTTTCTCCCCCAGATCCTCCGAACGTTTTGCAACGTACTCCTTCAAACTCTCGACATACTCTCTCTTTCCCTCACTATTCTTTTCCCCGAGAACAAGGCTGCGCAATTCTTCGATCCACTCCGCACGTGTCGTAGGCTTCCATGTGCCACCCCTCTCCCCTGCAGACATAGGTACATCCAATTCAGATAGATATTTTTTCTGCTCCGGAGTAAAAAACGCACCTTCTGGAGCTTCTTCATGTGACACTATGGACGCATCCACACCAAAATCTCTAGCTAGACTCTCCTTCTGTGCCCGAGTGAAAAACGCTCCTTTGTTTACACGCGACAATTCAGTCTCTGGAGTACTCTCTATCATTCTCGGTGCCGATACGGGTTTCCATTCAGCATCAACAAAAGAAGGTTCGGCGACAACTGCCGGAATGTTTCCTTCGGGAGATTCGTTTGATTCAATTGTCTTTCTTTTTTCCTGCCAGTCTTCAACGCTCTTCTGGAGATTTTCTTCAAATTCCTTCAACTCTTCCGGTGAAGAACCGGGAAGATTCTCTGGCGCCGCTTCTTTTAGATCTTTTTCTGAAGAAATACTTTCTGGTGGCTGGGACTCGCCATTATCCTTCACTGACACTTCTTCCTCGGCAACAGGTATCTGAGCACCGTTTAGCTTCCCAAGCTTTTCTCTTATAAAATTAAGATTTGGTGTCGATTCTCTTACTTTTTCATCCTGTAATGAAAACATCGAATCGACGGATTCAAGAAAATAATTGTAGTCTGTCCCAGAGAATTTCCCCGCAGCCAATTTGGTGACTTTTTCAATTGCTTCAGGACTTGCGTTCTTGCCACCTATAGCTTTGAGAATGCCGGGAACATCGGCTTTAAAGAGTTTTTTCTCTGCAGTTATTTTTGACAGAACTGTGTCGACCGGATTGTCATTTATCGTTTCTTTTGTTGCTGGAGTTTGATTGAAAAGTTCCTCGGGTGGGAATCCTGGTTTGAAGTTGAGCGTATCAATTTTGTCGAGACTTTCTTTTATTGATGCGTCGTCTCCGCCGACAATATGCTTTTCCGGTTGTTCCGGCTGAATTTCTTGCTTGGTTCCAGAAACACTACCTTTTGGCGCTTGAGCAATGAGTCGTTCCAATTCTGGATTGGGAGCAGGTTCCGGATTTTCTTCTTTTTTTCTTCTTCGTGGAGGTTTCTCGGACATAGATTATTTCGCGAGATATCGTTCGCGTATCATATTTTCGACTGTAGCACGGTCGCGGCCATAGGTGAGCGACGAGAGGTGGACAAGATCGTCTATCTGGGCTGGGTTTGTTTGCGGCAAAGGAGGTGTTTTCATATCAAAAGGCTTTTGTGGGATGCCTTTTGCGAGAATCTTCACGTAGGCATTGTAGTTTTCTATATTGACGAAATCGAGCGCCTCGAACACTGGTGCGAATTGCTTCGCAAAGAACTCGGCGTCTTCTTCGCCGGTACGAAAGACCGCCATATTGCCCACGTTTCCAAACACGGCGTTGCGCGTCTTCTCTTCTATCTGGGTGAGGAACTGGTGCGCGACCGTGAGCGCGAGTTTATATTTACGTGCTTCCGAAAGAATGCCCGGAATAGAGTCGGTTGTGACGTTCTGAAACTCGTCGATATAGAGATAGAACGGCGGATACGGCGCTCGCGGATTATCCGCGCGGGAAAGCGCCGCCATGAAGAGCTTCCCGACGATGATGAGGCCGAGGAGGTTCGCATTTTTCTCTCCAAGACGACCCTTTGAGAGATTGATGAGAAGAATCTTCTTTGTATCCATGACCTCACGAAATTTAAACGACGACTCCTGCTGCCCCACAATAGGGCGGATGAAATCGTTTGCAGTGAAGTCATCGAATTTATTGGTGATGTATGGCACGATATTTTCGAGTGCCGCATCCCCACCAGCTTTCGTCGCGATCTCGTTCCAGAATTGATTGATGATGGGGTTCATGCTCTTCGCGAGCTTCTGCTCTCGGAACTCCTTGTTGGAAAGCACGCGCGCGATGTCGAGAATGGTCGAGCCGCTCGTCGGGTCTTCCAACACGAGCTGGGTCGCATTGCGGAAATATTGTTCAAACGCCGGACCCATGCTCTCCGGCACATCGCCGTACAGACGACGGAAAATCATCAGAAGTTCGTTCACGATGAACGTCTTTTGCTCGGGACGCGAAAGATCGTACTCGAGGAAGTTGAGGCTGAAGGGACGCGAAAGATCTGCGGGGTCGAAATAAATGACGTCTTTATATCGCTCGGGCGGCACAGCAGCGAGAATATCCAAAATATCGGAGCCGTGCGGGTCGATGAAACAGCAGCCCTCGCCATTCTTGATA
>CAYIMJ010000014.1:0-14618 GCA_964364605.1 uncultured Candidatus Saccharibacteria bacterium
TTGACGGCACAAACTCGACCTTATTCTCACTATTGAGATGAATAAGTGCACACTCATGGTCAAAGACTGAGAAGCATTTGAGTGCCTCATGCACCTGACCAAGTACGTAGGTAATTGTTTTTGCACCAGTCGCATCAGTTATATGAAAATCAGCGGTAGGTATGGGGATTGGATACGAGGCTGTTCGCGCGTTCGGCAATAGTTGTCTCGGCTTTCTGGAAAGACAGGCATTACTCAAAAGACGACCGACCCCAGACTTCCCAGCACCGTTGTCTCCATAAATAATTGTGAGGTTCTTCCCAAACCCGATGACGCACTCATCGTCTATGGCATTCACATTCTTGAGATTTTCGATCTTGTCGAGCGTGCTTTTTATTTTTGGTACTTCTGCTCCATCGAGGTCAAAAACAGGAAAATCTATTGCGGGTCTACCAGATCGCATCTTAATAACACCCGAGTCCTCCAATAGGTACTGATAGCATCTAGCAATATCCGTCTCCTCCAGAGTGTCTTTTTCTATATGCAGTCGCCATAAGCTCTGCTCCCAATACGGTTTTGACTCTAACCATGTTTTGAAACTTTCTACTTTTGGATTTGCCATAATTAATTTAGATTAGGCATCTCGATGCTTGCGGAGCATGGCATTTAACGCCACGCGGGTTAGCTGAAGCAGGTCATACCCCAGCTCCGCGGCCTCTTCTTCTGACACATCTTTACCGTAATCTTTTTTCAGGATCGCTTGGAGGTCTTTGATTGCTTTCTTATCTGTAAGTGACATAGCATATTTATTCACCATCATTCTTGGAACTTGCCGCCAGAAATATCGAAGAACCTTTCAAAGAAGCTTGTCAGCTTACCTAAAACACTCTCGCGCTTCTGAGTGCGTTCACCAGTAGGAGAGAATCGAGACACCGGTGGAAGAACCTTGGTGATAGCGGTCCCAGTCGTTGCTACATTGCCGTCACGAAACGCATTGCGGATAAACGTATATGTCGCATCGTGATCAAGCTTCTCATCGGCAATAATTCGCTCAAGTTCTTCAATCTTCTTCTTTTCCATAAACTTTTGCCAATCATCATCCACCACTGAATGGACATCCAGCGAGGAAATAAATTGGTTGATAAGATCCTTTTTGTTGCGCAGTTCAACGCTGGAGTCGATGGCCTTATTAATATCAAGTAATAGTTCGCGGTTCTTGATGTGGTCTTCGTGATACTGCTTAATCAGTCCTAGGATGTAATCGATATTGATCTCTATTTGCTTGATGAGCTCCATTTCAAATACCACATCGTCGATGATGTCTTCTTTCGCTTCCTCTGTTCCTTTACGGAAATCGTTATACAAATCGATGTACGCACTGTGGTAATCCTGAACGTCGCGCTCAGTTAAAATCTCGTTACCAACAAAGTCGTCAAAGGTCGTCAGAATATTACGCACACGTAGGACCGCGCTGTACAGCTTAATAAAATCCTTTTGACTCTGTTCACCGATGATCCGTTCACCAACTGGGAACTTTTCCATAAGCTCTGCCACCAGACTGGCGTACCCTCGGACTTCTTTTTCACCATCCTTGTAGCCGTTGTAATACTCCGCATATGACTTGAGGAGCACGATACCGCTGGCTTCCTTATCGCCGAACAGAGCAATGGATTCATTGGTCGCTTTTTCAAGGTTACGGAAGCAGACAATATTCCCGAATGTCTTCACGCTATTAAGAATGCGGTTAGTGCGCGAATACGCCTGCAAAAGGCCGTGTAGCCGTAGATTCTTGTCCACCCACAGAGTGTTGAGAGTGGTAGCATCAAAGCCGGTCAAGAACATATTGACCACAATGAGCACATCCACCTCGCGATCTTTCACTCGCTGACTGACATCCTTGTAATAGTTCTGAAACTTTTCAGAAGACGTGCTATACGAAGTCCCAAACATCGCGTTATAGTCAGCGATAGCTCCATCCAGGAAGTCTCGCGAGCTGGCATCAAGTCCGCTCGTGTCTTCCGAGTTTTCATCTATCATCCCGTCGGCGTCCTCATCGTTTGCACCGAAGCTATAAATAGTTGCTACCTTGAGGCGTTTGTCACTTGGCACATCCGCGAGTTGTTTCTTAAACTCCGCATAGTATTTCTTTGCGACATCAATGGATGAAACAGCAAAGATGGAGTTGAAGCCCGCCAATCTTCGATCCTTCAGTTTATAAAAGGTATTACGCTTGGTCTTTTGATCAAAGTGATCCCGAATGTAGCTCACAATCTTGGTTAAACGCTCCGGTGCCGCAAGTACTGATTCGCGGTCGATATCGCTAACTTTCTTGTCTTCAATATTCTCCGCTTCCTTAACAGTAGAAACATAATCAACTTTGAATGGCAGAACATTTTTGTCGGCAATCGCATCCACAATCGTGTAGGTATGAAGTTTTTCACCGAAAGCTTGTTCGGTAGTCTTCAGATCTGGCCGTCCACCAGAAGATGAATTGACTGCAAAAATCGGAGTGCCGGTAAAGCCAAAGATATGATAGTTATTGAAAGCTCTTGTTATAGCGGCATGCATATCACCGAACTGTGAACGGTGGCATTCATCAAAGATAAGCACAACATGGCCGTCAAAAATACTATGTTCCTTGTTCCGGCCAATAAACTTATCTAACTTCTGAATGGTCGTAACAATAATGCGTGCATTTGGATTCTCCAACTGACGCTTCAAGATTGCTGTACTGGTGTTACTGTTTGCCGCACCTTTCTCAAACTTGTCATACTCCTTCATCGTCTGATAGTCCAAGTCCTTGCGGTCTACGACGAATACCACCTTATCGATAAAGGTGAGTTTGCTTACGAGTTGTGCAGTTATGAAGCTGGTCAAAGTCTTTCCGGATCCAGTCGTGTGCCAGATATATCCACCCGCCTCAATCGTGCCAAGCTTCTTGTAGTTGGTACTGACTTCGATTCTGCTCAATATGCGTTCCGTAGCCACTATTTGATACGGGCGCATCACTAGGAGCTGTTTTTCAGTGGTGAACACACAGTAGCGGGTCAAGATGTTGAGCAGTGCATGCTTAGCAAAGAAGGTCTTACCAAAATCCATCAGATCCGTTATTGGTCTGTTTGTGGCATCTGCCCACCAGCTCGTGAACTCGAAACTGTTGCTCGAGCGTTTACCTTTCTTTACCGCGCCCTCGTTCGCTTCTTTAATATGCTCTGCACGTGTCGTGTTGCTGTAATACTTAGTGTGTGTGCCATTTGAAATCACGAAAAGTTGTACATATTCAAAGAGTCCTGCGGCTGCCCAAAAGCTCTCACGCTGATATCGGTTGATCTGGTTGAATGCCTCTTGAATGGCGACACCACGGCGCTTGAGCTCGATATGCACCAAGGGGAGACCGTTTACAAGGACCGTCACATCGTAGCGATTTGCATGCTTTCCATCTTCTGTCGCGTACTGATTAATAACCTGAAGGCTGTTGTCGTGGATATTATCCTTTTTGAGTAGGTACACATTCTTCACTACACCGTCGTCGCGGGTAAGGTTTTTAATGTAGTCCTCTTGAATGGTCGCTGTTTTCTCTGCAATGCCCTGATTGGGGTTAGCCAATTCACTCACAAAGAAACGCTCCCACTCCGTATCGCTAAACTCAAAATCGTTGAGCTTCTCTAGTTGCTTGCGCAGATTGGCCACGAGATCCTCTTCAGAGGTAATGGCGAGATACTCGTAGGCTTGTGTTTGAAGTTGCTCGATAAATGCCTGTTCCAGTTCAGCCTCGCTCTGATAGTGGGCGACGCGCAAAGTGTTCGGCGTATACTCTGCCACCACAGTGCTCTGCGGATTTTCAGCAACCAGATTGTATTTGTTATTAGTGGACATATTCATTGAAGGTCAGTACCTTGCCTCGATAGTATTCATACTGCGACCGACGAGCGGAGAGTTCAGCCGGTAAACCTATGGAGATATCGTTTACGAGTGCATCAAACCTATCGAGAATGGCAACAACGCGCTCCTGTTCGGCAAGAGGCGGCACAGGGATCTTATAGCCCAAAATCTTCTCCTGCTTTACACGAATCACCTTAGCTCCATGGGCGAATCGTTCCTTATATCTTTGAAAATCTGCCGTCTGCAGTAAATAAGTAATGAATTTAGTGTTTTGGTTATGTCGAAATGCGAACATGTCGCCACTGATACAAATCTCATCACCTAACCAGCCCAACGGCTTACATACGTCTTCAATGTTTTCACTGACGCCAGCAATCAATACATCACCTTTTTGAGCTTTCTTCAATTTCTTTGCAAATTCTGGCGATACAAATGATTTAGTCTTATCGGCAAAAGTCCCGTAATAGGTATAGATTTGACCGTAGTGAATACAACCGACACCGGTTTCTGTAAAATCCTTCTTTTGTAATCCGTTACCTCTAATCATGGTTCCTATTTCGCCGAGCGTTGCCCATCTTACCCCCCCCTCTTCGTTAAACGTCAAAAGACTAGAGCGGTAATGCTCATATTGCTTCTTCCTTGCTTCCAGCTCTGCTTCCAGCTCTGCTTCCAGCTCTGCTTCCAGCTCTGTAAAACTATTAAGAATCTTGATGATCTCTTTCTGTACCGCAAGTGGCGGGAGTGGAATCTTTATTTTTGCAAAACGCTTTTTGGAAATATTAAACCTCGTTACACCACTCGCGGTCTTTGCAATCTGTTTTCTAGTTTGTTCATCCCTAAATAAATATTTGGAGAATTCGGGCATCAATAAATCATTGTCGTTAAGTCGAAAACCAAAAGAGAAACTATTCAGATACAATGGCTCTTCGACCTTCTTTGTCAAAACAGACGACATGCCACATTCGTCAGGAGTCTCTGATGAACCGGTGAAAAGCACGTCACCATATTCGATTCTGTTCTGATTTTCATCACCATCCACTTTTACAAAGTGCTTAATATCAGTATCTACTGCAATGTTAGAAAATATGTTCATGTAGGTAACAAATTTTGCGTTACCGTCACTGAAATCACCTTTACTTTTGCCTGACAACCCGCCATAAAACTCGCCAAGCTCTCCCAGCGTCTTAAAATCAACCCCCTTGGGGCAATATTTGGCAATTAGTTCCTCAATTTTGCTCATGGATTTTGTCATTTTGTTCCTTCAATGTCAGCCACAATTCCATCAATCGCCGTACGAAGTTCACTTTGTCGCGCCACGATACCAGCGATCCTAGTGTTCAGTTCAGTTATGTCCACGACTTCTCTTGTGTCCTCTGCAACTACGTAACTTGAAACGGCAATATTGTAGTCATTTTCGGCGATGGTTTTGTTGTCGATAAGCTTGGCGAAGTATGCTGTGTCTTTACGCGCCTTGAATGCTTCTAAAATCTTGAGACGATTTGTTTCGCTCAGCTTGTTCTTATTGCCTCCACGAACAAACTCGGCAGAGGCGTCAATGAACAGGGTTTTATTATCCTTCTTGCTCTTTTTCAGAATGATAATGCACGTGGCGATGGTCGTTCCAAAAAATAGGTCCGGCGGTAGCTGAATGACGGCATCGATGTAGTTATTGTCTACGAGATACTTACGAATCTTACCTTCCGCACCACCGCGATAGAGCACTCCAGGGAACTCAACAATCGCTGCCGTACCGCTCGTAGAGAGCCACGAGAGCATGTGCATGGTAAATGCGAGATCTGCCTTACTCTTTGGTGCGAGTACTCCTGCCGGAGAGAAGCGTGGGTCATTTATGAGCAGTGGATTCGCATCACCCTCCCAGTGGATTGAGTAAGGAGGATTCGAGACGATAGCGTCAAAGGGTTCATCGTCCCAATGCTTCGGATCAGTGAGCGTATCACCGTGAGCGATATTGAAATGATTGTAGTTAATGTCGTGAAGAAACATGTTGATGCGGCAGAGGTTGTAGATGGTAAGATTTACTTCCTGCCCGAAAAACCCTTGTCTCACGTTTTCTTTTCCGAGGACTTTAACGAACTTGAGGAGTAGAGAGCCGGAGCCACAAGCAGGGTCATAGACCTTATTGACTTCCTTTTTACCGACTGTAGTTATCTCTGCAAGAAGCTCACTGACCTCCTGTGGGGTAAAGAATTCACCGCCTGACTTACCTGCATTCGCGGCATACATGGTCATTAAGAACTCGTATGCATCGCCGAAAGCATCTATGGTGTTATCGAAGTAATTTCCCAAACGAAGATCACCGATGGCTTCTAAGAGTTTGACGAGTGTCTGATTTCTCCTCTCCACCGTGCTTCCAAGTTTGTTGGAGTTAACATCGAGATCATCAAAAAGACCTTTAAGGTCGTCCTCACTGTTTGCACCTTTAGCAGAACTTTCAATTCTACGGAAGACTGACCTGAGAGTTTCGTTGAGATTCGCGTCGTTACGAGCCTTCTTGCTGACATTGAAAAATAGCTCGCTAGGCAAGATATAAAATCCCTTTTCTTTTACGGTATCAGCTCGACCGAACTCAGCTTCTTTGTCAGTAAGCGTGGCGTAATCAAAATCCTTTTTACCAGCACGGCGTTCGTCGGAGTTAATATAATTGGTCAAGTTTTCGCTGATGAAGCGATAAAAGAGTATGCCCAGTACGTATTGTTTGAAGTCCCATCCATCTACACTCCCGCGCAAATCGTTAGCAATCTGCCAAATAGCACGATGCAGTTCAGTGCGCTCTTGCTCTTTGGTCATATTTGCATTGGGTTCTTTTTTGTTCATAAAGTTTATTTGTGCTTGAGCAACTTCAGGATGTCACTTCTTCGATACCGCCTATCCTTTCGCGTACCAAAGCGAATGGCCTTTAGGATTCCTTTGTTGTCCCAATTCCTGAGCGTGTTGGGGTGGCAATTCAGGAGCTTGCTGGCCTGCTCGAGCGTCAAAATGTCCGGATTTTCCTCCATATACATGAGTTACTATAACTTGACAAAGCGTTAATTACAACTGGACCCAAACAAAAAAGGCAGTACCCGATATGGATACTGCCTTAATGTTGAAGACTTCTCTATTCGACCCTCTCGACGCTATGGACTTCGAGAGAGCCTTCGCTCATCTCGATTGAAGTTTCCTCCCAAAGCGTACCGAGGTAGATATGTGCCTCAATTTTCCTTCGAGCTTCTTCTGCGGTGTCTGCTTCTATTTCTACGGGAAGCAATTCCGCCTCTGAAAGCCATATTCGGTATCTCATAACAATACCTACCGCCGAAACGACTCGATCATCTTCGAAGCTTCCGACCTAGTGAGCTCACTCAACTGTGATTCCATACCTTCGCGCTCATCATCTCCTTCAACATTGATCTGTATCAACTGGCGGAGATAATCAATTTGCTTTGGTGTCGCAATGTCTGAAGCTTCACCCTCCTGCACTTTGTAAGTGTTTGATGGAGCAGGGCTGGCTTCAGTCCATGGGTGCTGGACCGCATCCGGACGAAACACATCGAGTATTTTTGTTGACCTCACCACCGCGTCTATTAGTGCCGCGTTAAAGGCAAAATTAATTGTCCTTACGATGAAGCGGTTGACCTGATTAATGACAGTCGTCCCCCTGCCTTGGCCGATAACCTTGTCACCCTTTTTGATGGTGCAAAGGAAAGCGATAAGCCCCGGTATGTGTTTGAGGGTGGTGGCAGTTTGAGTATCGACCTCGAATGTTGCGCTGAATTCGAACGTCCCTAAGAGTTTATTTATCTCCTCGCGGACTGTATCTGATTCGGCGACATTCTTTGTTTCGAATGGCTTCTTCCTATTCACTTGGAACGGTGAAGGAATTCTATTTTTGTATGCTGTTGCGTTCATGATGTTTCTTTATTTTTTTAATGATGATAATGCCCGGCTGATAACTGACTTCTATAGCAGTGCCTATCGAGAAACCTGCTCGTGGGAGCAGGTTGTTTACGATGCGGATCATTGCTTTGTCGTTCGTGCTCGGAGCACGTACTACGGTCATTCGCTTGCCGGTCATGCGACTTTCTCTACCTGACGCTTGTGGAAGAGGTTCACCGTGCGCTTTATCTTGCGCACAACGTTGTCTTTCTCATCCTTCACTTCGACAAAGGTGATGGACTTGAGAGCCTTCTGTCCCTTGCTGACGACATAACCGTGAGCAACCCACGAGCTATAGGGCATCGCGTCGGTATGAGGATCGAATGCTTCCGCGCACTCATCTCCCCAGCGCGTCTGTATCTGTTCCTTAACCATTTCGTATGTTTTTTCACTACCCTTGTACGGGCTGGTAAAGGCGATCTCTTTAATGCTTTTCATAACTTATTTGCATGCCAAACACGCCTCGACTAGTGCGTGTTAATGAAGGTAGCTGGCTTAATTAATTAATTCCTTCTATACCAATCAAGTAGTAGGTATTTGGGCTATGGGGGGTGATTCGGTTAGGGGTGGTAGATAGGAGGAGGAGGTAGGATAGGCTACCCTCACGCGGGGCGGATATAAATAGGAATTGGGTCCTTTTTCAGCCCAGAATATCAATGGTCGCAAAAAATTCCCGCAATTTTTTCAAAATTCGCCTCTGTCTAAAGGGACTCAGGTAGGATAAGAGATATGGCATGGACACCACCTCTAAAGCATTTGCGGAAGAAGGAGTTAATGGATAATGAGCGGTTTTATCGCCTTCTTTCGCAACGTTCAAATTACATGGCCCCTGAAGCAGTCGTTGAGGTTTATTTGGCATTAACAATGGTGATAGTGGATGAATTGCGTGCACATAAATACATACGGCTTCCGATACTTGGGGAATTCGCAACCGTGAGACAGAAGAGTCGCCCCGCATGGCTTGGGCGAGCACACTGCATTATTGATGGCCTTGAGGTACTAAAGTTCTACCCACGACAGGACTTTAGGCAATTCATCCGCAATGGTCAGAAGGCCAAAGCACTTTCTTCTATGCCGCCACCGCCAATTAATTCGAATTAATTCAATTAATTAAGCGATCCCTTTTTATCGAGACAATTTACCCAACTTGCAGGTCAAGGACAGAGAAAAAATATATTTAATACCATTCGGGGCCGATTTCCTGTAATGTTTAGGAATGGTTAATGGGGAGATGAAAAAAAGGGCAATTCTCGAGCTTTTGAAGAAAGAGTATAGTCGGGCTGGCCGGTTCTACGGCGGTACGCCAAAACACGCCTTGACCGTCAAGATATATCTCGACAAGTTTCCACCGACTCTAAAGCTAACACCTGAGGATCTCGCCTCACTCTTGATCGAAATCGAAAAGGAATATAAGGGCAAGATAAAGGTACAGCCACTCAACGACAACAGTGTGCGCGTAAAGCGAGATTATTACCCCGTCCGGGTTAATCCGAAAACATTCTCTCGCGAAGCGCGAGCTACGAAGAAACCATCGATCAGTAGGCACGACGGTTACTGGTGTTTGTCTCTCCCCGGACAGAGACAACTTATACGCGTTGGCAAAGAAGGCTCTCTAAAGGGAGAGCTGTTTGCAATTATGACCGAGGACAGGAGGTGGGGTACCTTTCAGAGCGTTGAATACGTTCTTGAGGAATTGAATCGCCGCGTAAAAGACATGCGTACAATGGGCAACCATTCGCCTGAAAAAATCAGGGAGCATTTGAAGGAGATTAACGAGACTCTATACGAGGGCTGTAAGAAGCGCGTGGAGCGCATTGGAGATTGGCCCAAAACCATCGGTATCATCTGGGGTAACAGTCTTTGGAATGCTGTACTACGCATTAGCCGCGGAGTCCCCACTGTGGGTTTTGCAAGAGTGGCAATACCCACTAGGAGCAAGAAAGTAACCAAGAAATAAGGGCTTAAATACTGATAGCGTTTTTTGAGAACCCACCATCTACGAAAGTAGGTGGTGGGTTGTTTCTTACTGTACGCATGGTCGATACACCACGCGCAACGGGAGCAACCCTTACCGATAAAGAGATCGCTGAATACCAGCGGCTCTTTAAGGCTGAATTCGGTATAGAGCTCACTAAGGATCAAGCGCTCGAGAAGGGTCTCCGTCTCGTGCGCCTTTTGCGTGTGGTGTTGGAGGGAAATCCGAAAGACATTATCACTTAATACGCAAATTTATGAAGAAAAAGAATCAGAAAAAACAAAACAAAGTAATGACACTAAAATTAAAGCCGGCAAAACAACGTCGACGGGGTGTAATCTACCTGCGTCCCAACCATTGGACAGACCACCTGCCAGACCAAGAAAAACTCTGCAGATACTTTAGCGAGAAAAATAACATCGATGTCATCGACACATACAAGTACCTTGGTGACGATGTGGCAGAACCAGCGGAATTCAAAAGCTGGGGCATCGCTCCTATTCTTGAATACTGTCAAAGTCATAAAGGCGAGGTTGATGTGCTGATTGTGGCTAGCAGAGATCGACTTGGCACAAATACAGCAGAATATTTGAAGTGCAAAGTCGATCTATTGAAAGAAGGGGTCGAGGTTCTCTCTGTTACCGATGTGGAATCCGCTGATAGTTCGCTGGAGGAGATAAGCGAGATTGTCGCGGAATATAAAAAGAGCTCCCAACACCAGCAGAATAACCCAAAATCGGTATGAGCTCTCAAAATGAGTTTTTGAGTGCAGCACTTCGCTATCGTTCTATTGGTCTGTCGGTGATACCAATACAACCGCGGAGCAAGACCCCAGCCATAAACTCATGGAGGGAATATCAGGATCGTTTGCCGACTGAAGATGAGATACGACAGTGGTGGACGCAAAATCCAAATGCAGGCATAGCAATCATTACCGGAAAGATCTCTGGGTTAGTCGTGCTCGACCTAGATGCAAAACACAACCGCTCATCGAAGGAGATAAGGGACAGCGGTTTGAGTCTCCCGCCTACTGCTTGTGCCCGAACTGGTGGAGGTGGCGAGCACTTCCTCTATAAGTATCCAAAAGATCGCTTCAAGAATCACTCCGGCAACATTATGGGAGAAGGAGTCGACTTCAAAACGGATGGTGGATACATAGTCGTTGCACCGTCGGTACACAGTAGTGGAAAGGCCTATGAATGGACAATCCCGCCAGAAGACGGTATCGCAGACGCACCTGAATGGTTAATCGATAAGCTGCGGGATGCCGAAAATGAGAAGACCAGTTGGAGAACAGCAATGACGCAAAGAGTGTCTGAGGGTGCACGCAATTCTGCGGCTGCAGTTATCGCGGGTGGACTTCTACACACGACTCCTCGTGAAAGTTGGGAGACCGAAGCATGGCCACGTCTCCAGAAGTGGAATCAAGAGCAATGCAGGCCAGAACCACTGACAGAAAAGGAACTCCGAACCACCTACGAATCAATCGCCTCTGCCGAAGAGAAGAAACAAGACGACCCACCAGTCATAGAAGAGAAACCATCTCAAAAGATGGAGCTACTGAGGCTCGTTACTTCTGACCCGAACACCGAGCTCTTCCGTGATAACTACGGAAAAGGCCACGTACGAGTGGTCGTAGGTAATCACAAAGAGATTATGGAGTGCGACAAGGGACGCTTTAGGCAATGGCTCAGTCAGAGTTATCTGGAGCAATACGGCAATATCGCGGACCCCGGCGCTCTTAAGGCGGCGATAGAGAGCGTGGAGAGCACCGCAGCGTTCAAGGGTAAGGAGTACAAGCTCCATAACCGTGTGGCTAAGGTCGGCGATACGGTATGGCTAGACTTAGCAGACGAGCGTAACCGCGCAGTTCGCATTACTGCTGCCGGATGGGAAATAATTAACGAACCTCCTATCCTATTCAGACGACACGCCCATCAAAGCGCTCAAGTAGAGCCACAGAAAGGTGGAAAGATAGAGGACCTATTCGGATTTATCAATGTGACGGATCCGTCTTTACGACTCCTGCTGCTCGTGTATCTCGTGGAGTGCTTCATCCCGGACTTCCCACATGCACTCCTCTACATCCATGGACAACAGGGCTCTGCGAAAAGCACATTGTCTCGAATACTGCGCAGACTGGTTGACCCATCGAAAACCGAGGTGCTGCACATGCCCAGAGACGAGCGAGAACTCAAGCTTCAGCTCTCTCGGCATCACCTAGTCTTCTATGAGAATGTAGACGGCATAAGTAACGCCATCTCGACAGTATTGTGCATCGGCGTAACCGGTGGCAGTAGCAGCGAACGGTTGTACTTCACCAACGGCGAGGATTACATTCTCAGTTTTCAGTTGAATATCGGAATCAATGGAATCAATGTCTCGGCTGTTAAAGCAGATCTGCTTGAGCGCAGCCTACTTCTTGAGCTAAAACCTGTTGAAGAAAGTAATCGTAGAGATGAATCGGAGATCTATCAGGGTTTTGAGGCAGTACGACCTCAGATACTTGGCGCAATTCTCGACGTAGTCTCGCGTGCACTTGCTATACGTCCTAGCGTCACACTGACAGCAAAACCACGTATGGCAGACTTTGCGCTATGGGGTGTTGCTGTCGCCGAAGCGCTTGGATACACAAAAGAGCGATTCCTGGAGGCATACGGGGCAAAAATAAAGGAGCAGAGTGAAGAAGCTCTCGCATCGAGCGTTGAGGCAGCTGCACTACTTACCTTCATGCAAGATAAGTCGGAGTGGACCGGTACAGCACAGGAACTACTTAGCGAGCTGGACTTCATACAGGTCGACGTTGGGAATCACAACCAGAGAATTGGTGCGCGACAGCTACCGAAACAACCGCAGGTACTGATGAGGCGACTGAACGAGTTAAAACCCAACCTGAGAAAAGAAGGTATTGAAATAACACCAGAGAAAAAAGGCGGTATACGAACGATTCTCATCAGAAAGATTGAGGATAATACCGACCAGATCGTCCAGACTGACCTAGAGCATGTCGAGCAGGGCGACTTGGACGATGTGGACGATGAAATACCTTTCTGACGTGAGGTTATCCTCAGTACTAAGAATGAGATAAGGCATAATTAATCATAAATCTATGAGCAAGACAAAAACACAATTCAAGTGGGGCAAATACCGTCGAAAGTCATCAGAGGCCGACGACAGGCAGGTTGCCTCTCTCGACTCGCAAGATCGTGAGTTGGTAGAAAAAGCAGAACGCGAAGGAATAATCGTTCCAGACCAATACAACCTTTCGGAATCACACTCAGCTAAGAGGCCCGGAAGGCCGGTATTCGGACAACTCCTTGATCTCGTTGAGCGTGGGAAGATTAATGCACTGCTCGTATGGAGTCTCAATCGCATCTCCCGCAATGCCGTAGACACTGGATACATTATTGACTTGATGGACCGCGGGCTTCTGCTCGAGATACGCACTCCCGGCCAAGTATTCACGAACACGCCCAATGACAAATTCCAGCTAGCATTGTATTGCAGCATTGCTAAGCAAGAGAATGACAGTAAAGGAGTCGACGTGGTGCGTGGACTAAAGGAAAAAGCCATTGGGGGCGGGCGTTCAGGCCCCGCCCCTTTGGGGTACATAAACGTATGCGATGAGAAAGGAAAGAAAAGCATCGTCCCCGATCCGGAGCGTTTTCCCATCATTAGGAAGATGTGGACGCTCATGCTCACTGGCAATTACTCCGTCTCTAAAATAATGGAAGTAATTAATGATGATATTGGATTGCGTACACCCATAAGAAAGAACGGCTCAGGTAATAAGAAAATCACGAAAGGACTGGCGTACTACATTCTCAACCGACCTTTCTATTACGGCGAATTTGAGTTTCCCCTTGGGAGCGGTAATCACTACAAAGGCAATCACGTTCCAATGATCACACGAGAGGAGTTTGACCGCGTGCAGGTACTGCTGGGGCGTAAGGGACGACCACGACCAAAGACACGTACGTTTACGTATCGTGGGCCAATCCACTGTGGTGAATGCGGTGGCTCCGTGACAGCAGAAGTAAAACATCACTGTGTATGCACGAACTGCAAACATAAGTTTTCCTACATCCAAAAGACTGAATGCCCGAAGTGCCACACTGACATGGAGAATATGAAAAATCCGGTCACAAGGAGCTACGTGTTATATCACTGCACAAAAAGGGTCAACAAAAACTGTTCACAAGGAAGCATCAATGAGGATGAGCTCGAGCGCCAACTCGTTACAGAGCTCACACAACTCGAGGTATCACCACGGTTTAAGGACTGGGCATTGGGTGTCATGAAGCGACAAAACGCAAATGAGTCTGCTGACCGTGAGACGATTATAAAATCGCAAAGAAAGGAGTATGACAATGTTGTGGAGAAGATAGATAACCTTATCGACATGCGCGCTGACAAAGAAATAGACAAGGATGAGTATCGTAGAAAGAAGGCAATACTTCTGGCTGAGAAGGCTCGGATTAATGGGTTACTCGGTGAGACAGATAAGCGAATCGAGAATTGGCTGGAGGTTGCTGAACGAGGCTTTGATTTTGCAGAGACTGCTCGTGAGCGGTTTAATGCGGACACCTCAGAGGACCTACATGTGCGTAAGGAGGTGTTTGCAACGCTTGGTTCGAACTACACTTTGAAAGACAAAAAGATCAGTATTCAAGCCGATGATTTGCTTTTTGCGATTAAAAAAGTCAAAGAAGCCACTGCATCCGTTATTTCTCCGTTCGAACCAACGCAAAAGGGCTCCACTGCAATGCAAATGGAACCCTCTTACGTGCTTAGTCCAAACGAGCTGCCAGACTTGGATTCGAACCAAGATACTCAGATTCAGAGT
>CAYIMJ010000015.1:0-14489 GCA_964364605.1 uncultured Candidatus Saccharibacteria bacterium
TCTTCGTGTACTTCACGAGCTCCTCAAGCTTCTTGATGCGCTCTTCAGTCGCGGCTTGCAAATCGCGAGCCTCCTCATATTCTGCATTTTCCGAAAGATCGCCGAGTGAACGTGCGTATTCGAGATTCTTCGCGATCTCGGTACGACGAACCGTTTTCAAATGCTCGAGCTCTTGAATCATTTCGTCGAATTTTTCTTGAGAGACGACGGTGTTTTTTGCATCGGGCATATGTAGGGTGTTATGTGTGCGCATTGTACGCGAGCGGTGTGAGAGTGCAATAGCGTACTCAAATAAAATAAAAAGGGGGACGAGTCATATGACCCATCCCCCCTGCCCACGAATTTACGCGTGGACGTTATTTCTCTTTTCCTCCTCTCTAATGGCAGCCTGCGCCGCTGCTAATATTGCAATTGCCACGCGATACGGCGAACAACTCACATAATCCAATCCAAGTTCATGAAAGAACTCGATCGAACTCGGATCTCCGCCATGCTCGCCGCAAATACCGAGCTTGATGCCGGGGCGTGTTTCCCTGCCGCCGACAATGCCTTGCTTGACCAACGCACCAACCCCTCCTCGGTCGAGTGTCGCGAAGGGATCCGCATCCATAATCTTGCCGGTTCGATAGAAGTCAATGAACTTCGCAGCATCGTCGCGGGAAAACCCGAATGTCGTCTGCGTGAGATCATTGGTTCCAAACGAAAAGAACTCTGCTTCGGTCGCGATCTGATCGGCCGTCACGCATGCGCGTGGCAACTCGATCATCGTTCCAACCAAATACTTTATCGTGACCCCATACCGATCCATGGTTTCTTGTGCGACTTCGCGCACAAGATCCTTCTGCGACCTCATCTCGGACATCATACCCACCAAGGGGATCATGATTTCCGGGACGATTTTCTTTCCTTCTTTCTCCAACTCGCAAGCCGCCTCCATGATGGCGCGAACTTGCATTCGCGTAATTTCCGGCATCGTGATGCCTAGCCGGCAACCGCGCAACCCGAGCATTGGATTGAATTCATGAAGCTCTTCAACCCGCGAGAGAAGACGGCGCAGCTTTTCGAGCTTGGTGCCGTCGTTCCACTTCGCCTCCTTCACTTCCATTTTCGCAATTTCGACCATCAGGTCCTCGCGCTTCGGCAGAAACTCATGCAAGGGAGGATCAAGCAACCGAATGGTTACCGGGAAGCCTTCCATAGCACGATACAATCCGACGAAGTCCTCCTTCTGTAATGGCAAGAGCTGTGCAAGAAATGTTTCCCGCTCTTCCGTGGTTCGCGCGAGAATCATGTTCTGCATGATTGGGATACGGTCTTCGGCAAAGAACATGTGCTCAGTGCGACAGAGACCAATCCCTTCCGCACCAAAGCCCCGCGCAATCTTCGCCTGATCTGGACCATCGGCATTCGCTCGCACCTTCAATTTTTTCTCATCGGCCGCCCACGAGAGCAGCATTGAGAAAAGCCGGTGCTTCTCCGATGTCTTCGCGTCAAACTTTCCCTGAATGATCTGAATGATTTCAGACTCCACCACGGGAATATCGCCATCATAGACTTTACCCGTCGTACCGTTCACAGAGATGTAGTCGCCTTCGCGAAACACCTTCGTGCCAATCCTGACAGACTGTCCGCCAATGACCTCGATTGCTTCGCAACCGACCACACAGACCTTCCCCATCTGCCTTGCTACTACTGCCGCATGCGACGTCATGCCACCACGGACAGTAAGAAAGCCCACTGCAGCATCCATGCCATGAATGTCGTCAGGACTTGTCTCCTCACGCACCAGCACGACCCGCTCACCAGCGGCCTTCATTGCGACGGCACGCTCCGGCGTTAAGGCGATTTTTCCAGCAGCAGCCCCCGGTCCAGCCGGCAAACCGCTACCAAGAACCACAGCCTTAGATTCTTCCTTTGTATCGAAGATGGGATAGAGATACTGAGCCAACTGATCAGGACTGACACGCAACAGCGCTTCGCGTTTCGATATGAGTCCTTCTTGGACCAGGTCGATGGCAATACGCACTGCAGCAATACCGGTTCGTTTGCCCACACGCGTTTGCAGCATGAAGAGTTTGCCCTCCTGGATCGTAAACTCCAAGTCGAGCATATCGCGGTAATGTTTTTCCAGTTTCTGATAGGTCGTTTCGAGCTCTCTATACGCTTCTGGCATGATGCGAGCAAGCTCGCTCACCGCCAGTGGCGTTCGGATGCCCGCGACCACATCTTCTCCTTGAGCGTTCGTCAGCCATTCACCGAAAAACTTCCGCTCACCCGTACTGGGATCGCGAGTGAATGCGACGCCTGTGCCACTCGTTTCTCCCATATTCCCGAAGACCATAGACTGCACGTTGACCGCGGTCCCCCAAGAATCTGGAATGCCGTTCAGTCGTCGGTAGGTGACGGCTCGTGCGCCATTCCAAGAAGAGAACACGGCATGAACTGCCATCCTCAGCTGATCGTTCGCGTCATCCGGGAAATCTTTTCCCGTCTCTTCTTTCACCAAGATTTTGAAACTTTCCACAAGATCGCGTAAAGCCTCTGCGTCCAATTGCGTCTCATGTGCAACTCGCATTTCTTCTTTTTTGCGATTCAGGATTGCCTCAAAACGCTCGCGCGGCACTCCCATGACGATACTGCCGAACATAGTAATGAACCGGCGGTAACTGTCCTGCGCGAACCGTTCGTTGCGAGTCTTGGCTGCCAACCCCTCGACCGTCTTGGTCGTGAGGCCGACATTCAACACCGTGTCCATCATGCCCGGCATAGAAGCCTGTGCACCCGACCGGACTGATACGAGAAGCGGATTTCCCGAATCACCAAACCCTGCGCCCATCGATTGCTCGATGCGCCTAAGAGCTGCGAGCACCTGGCCCCACATGCCGACCGGATATTTTCCCAATGCGGCATACTCGGCACAAGCTTTGGTTGTGATCGTAAATCCTGAAGGAACGGAGATGCCGAGATTGGTCATCTCTGCCAGGCCGGCACCTTTGCCGCCCAGCAATTCTTTCATGTTTGATGCACCGTCTGCCCTCCCATCACCGAAGAAATACACCCATTTCGGAGTACTCCGTTCTGATTTTGGATCTGCAAGTTCCGAAAATACGATTCCCTCTTTTTCCTGAATCGGCATCTCGCCCTCCTTAGTGTGAAGTGTGAATGCATGAACAACAATTCGAACTCGCGACAAACGACACTATGACTCTCTGTAGAATAGACGTCGTATACGTCCTCCTTTCATTCGATAGTTTGTTTTAGGTTTGATCGTTATACATTTATTTAACAATGAACACCTTATTTTCACCCTCGGGGATTATAATGAGCATTCTGGTTATTGTCAAAACGAATGAGGGACGGTCTGCAAAATCCGATTTTGAGCGCACCAAACTTCCGGAAAAGAAACACCCTCGATCAGCGTAACAGCCGACCGAGGGGTTGAGAGAGACAATTTCAGCCTCCAAGTATTCTTCTGACAAGATCAAGGAGATTAATCGATTTACCCGCATCGGTATAAACGACTTTCCATCCTTTTCGCATACCGATACCTCTGACCCAGACATCCGGATGATTTTCTTCAAGCCTCTTCTTGACCTCCATCCAGAAGAGATCCATAAAGAACTCGTGCTCGGCATGACACTTCATGATCTCTTTTTGAAGCGATTCTCTTTCGTCTTCGTCCACTTTTGCTAGGTACCTCGCCTTCAAAACTGCCTCGTCTCGAAGTTTTTCTTTGCCAATAGCAACGCTGTAGGTATTTCTGATGGAATTATAATTGCCTAAATGGCAAATGAATTCCTCTCCTCGTTCCATTTCCTGACGAGGCTCGTGAGAGTCTTCTCCTCTCGCATTCTCGATCTCAATGAAAGAAAACGATAAGTAACTACCATCTCGTGCCACGTTTCCGCCACCCATGATAACCTCCTTGTTAAAATAGGAACTGTTTTATTGCCTCAAAACACCATAACCTGAATGTTCATCATCCAGTAAAATCATATTATACATAGTCATCTCTGTCAATTTTTTTTGAATTTCACTACTGGCCGACATACGGGGAATCGGCTGCATGCAGTGATTCAAAAAGATCGCGCATCACATTTACCGCTTGCGACCCGGTACCTTCAGGTCCCCGCTCAAGTACAACAGTGAAGGCATACTGCGGATTTTCGTAGGGGAAAAATCCTATGACCCAGGAATTGTCATACTGATTGCGCGTTCCAGTCTGCGCAGTACCGGTTTTCGCGGCGGCCGCCACATACGGAAGATTGATTGCGCCCGCTAATGCACTCGTTACCGTTTGGCGCATACCCTCTCGCACGACCTTGAGTGCGGAACCGTCAACTGGCACAGTGACATACACCGGCTCCTGTCCCGCGAGTAATGTCGGCGTGAGAAGCTTCCCGCCATTAGCTACCGCCGCGGTCGCTCGCGCCATCTGTATTGGAGTTACCTGCACCGAATACTGCCCAATCGCCGTGAAGTATGTATCGCCGAGATACCACGGTTCGTTGAAGGTCGCCTGCTTCCATGCGGGATTTGGAATGAGACCGCTCGCCTCCCCTGGCACGTCGATGCCGGTCGGCTTCCCTAGGCCGAACTGCTGATACCAATATTCCAACCGATCTATGCCGAGACCTTTCTGATTTCCAAATCCGCCGCCGACAGTATAGAAAAAGACGTCAGAAGACCAAGCTATTGCCTTTTTCACATCAACGATGCCGAGCGGCTTCCAACTTTTGTAGATGAACGACTTCCCTGGACGATAAGGGTCGGGCAGTGAGAGGAAGCCCGGATCATCAATGCTAGTATCTGGCGTAATAATGCCATCGGTGAGCGCGCCGGAGGCGACAAACGGCTTCACGATAGAACCCGGTGCGTAGACGCCCTGCACAGCATGATCAAGAAAAGGATGTCCGGGATCCGCAGAGTAGCCAACAATCGTTTCGGAAGGTCCTCCGCTCGCCATGACATTTGGATCGTAGCTTGGATACGAGACGATGGCGCGCACGGCACCCGTCTGAACATCCAGTATCACGCCAGCACCGGCGATGAAATGCTTGCTGCGCGCAATGTCCTCAATCGCCCGCGCAAAAAGCTTTTGCAGGTTGGCATCTATCGATAGCTGGACGGTTTTCCCTGATTCTGCCGGGACCATAGTGCCCTCGGAGCGGACCTTCCCAAACGCATCTGTTTCGGTAAGCAGTCGGCCATTCTTTCCTGTCAGAAGCGAATCGTACTTCGCTTCGAGTCCCGCAAGTCCAGTCTGTTTCGTATCGTAGTAAATTCCCTTCGAGTCTTTCTTCGGGTACGAAACGTAACCGATAATGTGTCCGAGGGAAGGTACCGAGTAGTTGCGCTTTACACTTCCATCTTCTTTCTCGACATTCTCAGCGATAACGACCCCATGTACGTCAGTGATGATGCCGCGCGGTGCAAAAAGCGTCCTCACTTCGAGCGAGTTATGCGCGCTTTCGGCAGCGAAGGTGGTGCCATTGGTGACCTGGAGATTCCATGTGCGGACGACGAGGATGAGCATGAGGATGGCGAGGATTCCGCCGAGCGACAGGAACATCCTGTGCGAGAGCGGCTTCTCTATCCTCCCTTCAAAGCGCAACCGATCGAAGTCCGGAGCATTCGAAGCATCGAGAAATATCTCATCGGGAGCGATTTCCGCATCTCGTACTCTGGTGCGTCGCCACATCATTCCCTCATGATACCTGCCCCGTTAGGTAACTGAAAGTTGCTCACATGCCCGATACGACCGCTTCGCTCAAAAAGCGATAGCCAATACTATAAAATGATTATCTAACGGGGCCTGTCCTAAGGCGACTCCGCACGACGAATGCAAAAATAGTAAGAGCAGCGCCGTAGAATGTGAAGACCGGCAGGAAATGCGCTCCGGGAGCGTAGTAGAACATATCGGCACATATCCCAGCAGCGAGAGGGATGAGCGGCTCCACGGATGCGGCGGCGATAGCAAGGATGGCGGTAAACGTCCACGGGAATAGTACGGCCGAAATAAATGTAAAAAACGTAAACACTCCCCGAATCATGGCCGAGTTGAAGTTGCTGAAGAAAGAGGATTGAGGAGTTCTGCACCCGTGTCGCGAATTACGACCCACGTGATTGAAAAGAGATTCAATACGGGCGTAATGCGCAACACCACTTCGGGCGCTGTCGGGTCGCTATCAATGCGAGTAACACTGCCGATAGGAAGAGCTCCCGGACCCGGAGCAAATACCGTATCGCCCACCGCGACATTCGATGAACGCGCGATCGACGCACTCATCACTCCCGCACCATCCCCTTCTATAGTAAGAGGTGTATTCGCGCGTCCAACCCACCCATGCACTACCATATTCGGTGCAGAGAAGAGAGTTGCTCGAGAGAAGTCAGTAAGAACGGATGAGACCACGCCGACCGGCACACCCCCGGTGCCGTAGACTTCCTGACCCAGAGCGACACCCTCTTTCGCGCCAGCAGCAAGTACGAGCGTATCGTAGGGACTCATAGGCGGACGAGCGACGACACCGGCAAGAATGCCATCAGCATCCCTCTTTCCTTTCGTGGGAAAATCGAGTAATGAAGAAAGAGTCGTCACTTTCGCTATCAATGCCTCATTCTCATTTGCGAGAGCCGTATTTTCATTCTTCAGCTGTTCATTTTGCAACACAAGAGTGGCTGTATCGCCGAAACTGGAAAAAACTACATGACTTTTCGACGCAAGCACATCCGCGCCGCGAAATACCGGAGAAAATACCTGCCAAAAAAAGTTCGGGGCAAAAAGTCGAACAATGAGTATGAGAATGACGCCCGCGAGAGCGAGAACCCCCCACGAAATGTTCGTGGAAGAAAGGAGCGCATTACGCTTCGCTAAGAATGTCCTCTTCATCGATGAAAAAATCTACGTACGGTTCTGGATCTTCGGTCACGATACCTGCACCTCGCACGACGGCCGTCAGCGGATCTGCAGTAACCTTCACCGGCACCCCAAGCATTTTCTCAAGTATCTGCGGCAAACCGCGCAAGAGCGCTCCTCCGCCAAAGACGGTCACTCCGTGCTGCAACACATCAGAAAGGAGTTCGGGCGGTGTCGATTCGATGACTTCCTTCATGGCGTCCATGAGCGCGTCGAGCGACGGCATAATCGCTTCACGGACATGCGTGTCAGTAAGTGTGATTTCGCGCGGGAGCCCAGTCGCGAAATCACGCCCCCGCACACTCTTCGAGAGAGTCTCTGAGAGCGGGATGACCGCACCGATAGATATCTTCACATCTTCAGCCGTCCGCTCGCCGATACCGAGCTTGAATTCGCTTCGTACGAATTCGATGATGTTGTCATTGAAACGATCGCCAGCGATATGCGAACTTTTAGACGCGACGACACCTCGGAGTGCGATGACGGCAATATCAGTCGTACCGCCGCCGATATCAAGCACCATCGTACCGACCGCTTCGTTCACTGGCAGTTTCGCACCGATGGCACCCGCGACAGGTTCCTCAAGAATGATTGCCTCCCGCGCACCGGCATTCTTCGCCGCATCACGCACCGCGCGACTCTGCACATTTGTTACGCCAGTCGGCACGCCGATGACGACTCGCGGACCGAATAGTCGCGCTCGCCCACTCTGCGCTTTATTGATGAAGTAAGTTAGTAGTTCCTCGGTCACCTCGAAATCGGAGATGACGCCATGCGAAAGCGGGCGCACGACGCGAATGTGCGCCGGGGTTTTCCCAAGCATCGTCTTCGCCTCTTTCCCTACTGCGACGACCTGATGCGTCTTGTCATTGACTGCGACGACCGATGGTTCATTTATGACAACACCACGCCCACGTACATACACGAGCGTATTGGCAGTCCCTAAGTCAATCGCGATGTCGCTACTGAAGAGTGCATTTTTTGAGAATCTAGACATACCGCTAGGCGAGAAGCTCGGCGCGCTTCTTCTTCACCATCTCACCGGTTGCGCGACTCACCACCTCAAATGCATCTGATGCAATCGCATCCCTCCCGACCACGATCCGTTTCGGTATGCCGAGCAAATCACTTTCTGTGAATTTCTGACCTACAGAATTATCACGATCGTCATAGAGAACTTCGATACCCATCTTCACCATATCTTCATAGAGTGCGTCCGCAACCTTCGAAACCTCATCTCCCGATTTCCCCAGAGAGACGAGATGCACCGCAAATGGCGCAACACTTTCCGGCCATACGAGACCCTTCTCGTCAGCCATAAGCTCGACAATAGTGCCCATGAGCCGCCCTGGGCCGATGCCGTAACTTCCCATAAACACTGAAGTGGCCTTTCCTTCCGCGTCCTTATACGAAAGACCGAGAACGTCAGAGAAGCGTGTACCGAGTGTAAAGATATTTCCGACCTCTATAGCCTTGGCTTCCTTGAGACCTTCCTTATCAATACCGCTAGTCGTATAGACCTCCGGATCCTCATACACCTCTTTATTTACAGCAAGTCGCTTTGCCTCATCAATATAAATAATGTCCTCACCTGCATCACAGACGGTCTGATACTCATGGGAATACTTACTAAACGAACCTCCCGAAGCAAAAGTCCGGTAAGTTTTCTCACCGATACCGACACGCTTAAAAATATTTTCGTACGCCGCCGCGACTTTTTCATAAAACGCATTGTGACTTGCTTCATTGCTTGAGAATGAATAGAGATCCTTCATGATGAACTCTCGCGCGCGCATGATGCCAGACTTCGCACGCGTCTCATTGCGAAACTTGTTTTGAAATTGGTATACGTACCGCGGCAAATCTTTATACGAGGAGATGTGTTCCGTCATGAGAGCGGTAAGTGCCTCTTCGTGCGTATTGCCAAGCCCAAGCTCGCCACCATTCTTCAAGTGCGTCTTGAACCATACATCGACGACTGCATCGTCCCATCGCTCGCTTTTTTTCCAGATCTCGGGATTTTGGAGAGTCGTTAAAAGAACTTCTTCTCCCCCGATCTCATTCATCTCTTCGCGGATGATGGCGATGATCTTATTGAGAGTGCGCAACCCGAGCGGCAAATAATCATAAACACCCGCCATCTCTTTATGAATATAGCCGGCACGGACAAGCAATTGCGCATTCTTCGCGACCTCATCCGCAGGAGCTTCGCGCCGAGCTTTACTGAAGAGCTTCGACTGTCGCACCCCGTTGGAAATCCCCCGTGCCGCATTCATATTCAACAGTTTACTCTTAACCGAACGGCCATATCCGATGTTACCCGCCGCGCGATGTAAGGATTTTCCAACTGGGGTCTCATGCGCCACAGTATACGCCCACTAAACCTGCTCGGCAAAAGATCCTGACAGTCTGTTAGCCAACGATCTTGAAAATGTCGTGTGCGGTGACGACGACCATAAGGAGGACGAGAAAGGCAAAGCCGACCATGTTGATGGAATTCGCAATACTCGTTTTTATTGGGCGGCGGATGATGCTTTCTATAATAACGAAGAGAAGCCGGCCACCATCAAGCGCAGGAACGGGGATGAGGTTGATGAGCGCCAGATTGATGGAAATGATTGCCATGATTGAGAGCAGGTTACCGAAACCCTCTGCCGAGGCGCTGCCCACTGCGCCTGCAATACCGACAGGACCTGCAACCTGCGACAGATCTGCGGTAAATGTGAATATGGAATAGAAAAAGTGTGCAAGTCCGATTGCAGTCATTTTTGTGGCACCCCACGTGAGCGATGCACCTTCGATGAGTGCGCTACTGAACGAAAGCGGTACGACACCGATAGTCGCAACCTCGACTCCGAGAGCAAGGCGAGAAGGGTCGTTTGTCGCGAGACCTATCTTTGGTGTTGCGACGACGGCTTGCTCGCTTCCGTTGCGCTTCACATCAAGAGTAATCGCGCTGCCACCGCTTGACGCGATGAATGCCGTAAAGCTTTTCGGATCAGTGGCGTGCCATTCTCCTCCAGTACTTTTTGCACTCAAAATAGAGTCGCCCGGGAGTAGCCCCGCAAGAGCTGCTGGCGTACCCGGAAGTACGTTCGCCACCATGAGCTCCATACTCTTTGCAGTCACAAGCTCGCCCTCCGAGAGCGCTCGCGGAGTTCCCATAATGAGAGCTCCCGTAATGAGTACGTACGCGAAGAGAAGGTTCATGGTGATACCTGCGACAAGCACAAGCGCCTGTGCGAAGCGCGGTTTCGAAGAAAACGCGCGAGGGTCCCTCGGAGCATCGGGAGACAGGCCATCTTCACCGTAAATTTTTACAAAGCCGCCAAAAGGCAGCCAATTAAGCGTGTACGCAGTCTCGCCCACAGTCGTGATAGTGAGCGCCCGTGGCGGATAGCCGAGCCCAAACTCATCCACGCGCATGCCCGAGAGCTTTGCCACGACAAAATGCCCGAACTCGTGCACGACAATGAGTGCAACGATGACGGCAATGAAAATTAAGATACTCATCACTGTGATATTTCCGCTTCCTTCTTCTCAAGAATTTTTGCAAGAGCATCATTCCCAGCATCGATAAGTTTCTGAGCCTCACCCTTGAGGCGCACAACCTCATCTTTTCCCATGCCGCCCTCTTTTGCTGCGGCATCGAGCGCATGGAGCGCATCAGTCCGGTGCGAACGAAGCGTTACTTTCGCCTGCTCGGTCTTATCGCCTGCAATCTTTGAGAGCTGTGCGCGACGCTCGCTGGTAAGCTTGGGAAACGAAACTCGTAATCCTTGAGAATCGGTCGCTACCCCGATGCCGAGATTCGCATCAGTAATCCCCTTCTCGATCGTTTTCACGAGTGTCATATCCCACGGAATGACGCGCAATGTGCGGGCATCTTCGACCGATATATTGGCAAGCTCGCGCAGCGATGTGCGAGTGCCGTAGGCTTCGGGCTTCACGCCATCAAGCAGAGTCGGGGTCGCTCGTCCGGTACGTACGCCCGAAAGCTCGCGTGAGAGCCACTCTTCAGTTTCTTTGATGCTTACTTTCAGTTTTGAAAAATCGTATGCCATATGCGCTATATCATACCAAATTTTTTGGAATAACGAGGGAAAGATGCTCAAGAATCATCCGCACCGGCGCACTGCGGTCATAGAGATGTCCTCGCAAGACCGCGATATCCGAAAGCAAATCGCTAATCGCTTTATCTCCTCCCTTTCTCATCACTCCATACGCCGATGCTTCGATACCATTTATAATCTGTATCGCCTCGTCGCGGTACTCTCGCCGCTCTTCTTCATCCTTGCCGGTCGTAAGTTTTTTAATTATCGCTGTACGTTTTTCAGGAGTTGCCTTCATAAACTGCTTTGCCGCCTCTGGAATGAGGGGTTTCGTAACTTCAACAGCACTGAGAATGCCTACGCGCGAACGCAATGTCGGTAACAATCCGCCCAGTGTAGGTAATACGAGGAAAAGGTACGTCCCGGGAGGCGGTTCCTCAAAAATTTTTAACAAAGCGTTTTGTGCTTCATGATACGCACGACTTGCACTAATAATAAGCACTTTGTGCTCACCCGCGAAAGACGCCCCCGCGGCGAGCTCCGTTACTCGCCGCGCATCTTCAACCGAAAGGAGTCCGTACCGCAGCACGACGATGTCTGGATTCCCCTTCACTTTCATTTTGAGCTCGCGCTCGACCCATGCTTCTGCTATTTCAATTCCCTCTTCCGATTCCGCTTCAATCACGAATGCTTGGTGCCGCATGAGGCAATTATAACGTCTTTATGTTATAGTGCGAACGGTTGAACGAAAGGAGAACTCTATGAAGAAAATGATAGAGGACGCGGTGATCGAATACTTCATGCCGCTGATTATCTTGTGGAGATGGGCAACCGCTCCAAAAGGGGCAACTCACATCTCAATCAAGCCTTAACCCGCCCGGAAGCCGTCGCTTCTCGGGCGGTTTCTGTTTTTATACAAAATTTTTTCGTGAGACCTATTGCTTCGCCAAAATGCTTTTCTGATAGGTATTCAGGTGCTTCAGCGCAATACCGGTGCCGCGCGCCACACAATAGTAAGGGTCTGAAGCGAGTTTTGCCATGACACCTGTGCGGCGATACACGAGTTCTGGCATCTGACGCAACTGCGAAGAGCCGCCAGTGAGGATGATGCCGTTATCAATGATATCCGCAGCAAGCTCTGGCGGAGTCTCTTGAAGCACCTTGCGTATCGCCTGTGTCATCTCACGCAACTCTCGCGTCATCGCCTGCACCATGTCATTCGTCGACAATTCAATAGTACGCGGCAGACCGGAAACAAGATCGCGCCCTTTGACCGGCATAGAAAGTTCCTCGTTCATCGACACCGCGGCACCAATCTTTATTTTTAATTCTTCCGCAGTCTTATCGCCAATCGCAAGATTGTGCTGCTTCTTTACGTAATCAATGACCGCACGGTCAAGACGATCGCCAGCACACTTCACGCTCGTCGATGCGACGATACCGCCAAGCGAAATCACCGCGACATCTATCGTGCCTCCGCCAATATCGACGACCATGCGCCCCATCGGCTCTTGAATGGGAATACCCGCGCCAATTGCCGCAAGTATCGGCTCTTTCACTACATAGGCATTTTTTGCACCCGCTTTCATGGCAGCCTCAATGACGGCACGCTTCTCAGTGGAAGTGACTCCTGCAGGAACCGAGACAAGCACCGTCGGCTTAAATGGGTTCCGGCCAAGTGCTTTTTTCATAAAATAACGAAGCATCGCCTCGGTCACCCGATAATTCGCGATGACGCCATCCTTCATCGGACGGTACGCGATGATGTCGTCCGGCGTACGACCTATCATCTGCTTCGCTTCCGCACCGATAGCAAGAATGGTATTGCCTCCCCGCTTCCCTTGCGTCTTCCCCACGGCCACGACTGACGGTTCGTTGATGACGACGCCTTTCCCGGGCACGAAAACGAGCACATTGGTCGTCCCCAGATCGATGCCGAGCTTCGGAGAAAAGAATGACATTGCCCGCATAGTAGCAAACGCTCTGCACTTGCCCAAGAGCTTCAATACTATCCTTTGCAAACACCAGTCCTTTAAGGCTAAGATACTTCGCATGCAAGGAGAAATTAATTTTGTCATAGAGGGTGGAAAGAAACTCACCGGGAGCGTCGAAACAAGTCGTTCCAAAAACGGTGCAGTCGCACTCTTGGCCGCTTCCCTCCTGAATCGCGGAGCGACGACCCTCGAAAACATGCCGAGGATCGAGGAGGTCAATCGCCTCATCGAAGTCCTCAAATCAATCGGTGTCTCGGTCGAGTGGGCGGGCGCGAACGTCGTCATAATCCCACCGAAAACGATTTCTCTCCAGACAATCGACCGCGCTGCAGCAACTCGGACCCGCAGTATCCTGATGTTCATCGGTCCACTGATTCATATGTTTAAGAAATTCGAGCTGCCACAATCGGGCGGTTGCACACTCGGACTCCGCTCAGTACGCCCGCACCTCATGGCGCTCGAGAAATTTGGCGTGAACATCGAGGCACATTCTGACAGCTATCGCATCACACACGAAAAACTCGTTCCAACGGAAGTCGTCTTGTATGAATCAAGCGACACTGCGACCATCAATGCACTCTTTGCCGCCGCACGAGTGAACGGCACAAGTATCATTAAGTACGCATCAGCTAATTATCAGGTGCAGGAAGTTTGTGGTTTCTTGCGCGCGCTCGGCGTCTCGGTCGAAGGCATCGGATCAACAACACTCACTGTGCAAGGTGTCGCCAATATTGCAAAAGAGGTGTCTTACAGCATCGCGGAAGATCCGACTGACGCGATGTTCTTTATCGCTGCGGCAGCAGTAACAGGTTCTGCTATTACCATTAACGCCGCGCCGATTGAATTTCTCGAAGTCGAATTGTTCATACTCGGGAAAATGGGATTAAAATTCAAGCTATCGAAACAGCGTCTTTCGGAGAACGGCATCACAAAACTCGTTGACATCTCCCTCAAGCCCTCGGTACTTGTCGCTTTCCCGGAAAAAATTCATGCGCGCCCATATCCCGGGCTCAATATCGACAACCTCCCCTTCTTCGCGGTTATCGCGACACAGGCGAAAGGTACGACGCTCATTCATGACTGGGTGTACGAGAAGCGCGCAATCTACTACACCGACCTTGATCGTCTTGGGGCAACCACCATCCTGCACGACCCGCACCGCATCTCGATTGAAGGTCCGAAGAGACTTAAGGCTGCTGAAGTCATCTGTCCGCCTGCACTTCGGCCTGCGACCATCATCCTCGTCGCGATGCTTGCCGCAAAAGGTCGATCCCTCTTGCGCAACGTCTACAGCATCAACCGCGGATATGAAGATATTGTATCCCGCCTGCAGAAACTCGGCGCTTCCATCGAAGCGCACACTGGGTAATGATATGAATCCCGTTAGAAATCGCGGACGCTTCTATAAAAATCGTGAGACGAGTTCGCTTACCAGCCATAATCGGATAGGGTTTGGACGCATCTTTGCCTGCGCGTCCGCGTCCTATTTCTAACGGGATGAAATCGATCGGCGAAATGCTCCCT
>CAYIMJ010000016.1:0-13817 GCA_964364605.1 uncultured Candidatus Saccharibacteria bacterium
ACGCGACCGTCGAACACGCAAAACAGGAGGTGAAGAAGCTCTCACTCGCACATCCTATCCCGGAGTCATTTTTCTAACTCGTCCAAGTATCCTTTGATTCGCTCGCGGTCTTTGTTCTCTTTATCACCCTTGAAATAAATCTCGATGAAATCGATGCGATTTTCGGTAGGGAGATAGGCGTAGACTAGTCGTAGAGAGCCGCCCTTAAGCGAATCGCAAACCAAGCGCGTCTTGAATATCGCGACAGTATCGGACTCATGAAGCAGGTTCCAGTGCTTCCCGCCCCGCCCGCGTGGGTATTGTGCAATCGCCCGCTTCAATTCTTCGATGTTCAGTTCGAGAGACTGGTATTTTCTGCACAAGCGCTTGAATTCGCGTGCGAAGCTCGGCAAGGCGATAAACTCCATGAGCGATTCGATTAGAGAGGATCGTATTCTCGGACCGATAGTTTGTCTGACCGGTAGAATACATGATTGTAATGCAGGTCTTCTTTGTCTTTGGCGACTGCCCATGGCGTGTCTTCGTGCGAAAGCGCGCTCAACTCCGTCGCGGTTTTATCGCCATAGCGGGCGAGCACATCATCGATCATCTCGAGCTCTTGTGCGTTGAGTAGTGTCAGGTTGGGCTCCTTGAGAGGTAGAAACTTTCGCTGGTCATATTTGAAATATTTGCTTCGCATTTCCTCGACCTCGTCATGTTCTTTCATTTCAGTAACGACCTTAACAAACTCGCGCGGTGTAGGACCGTGGTGATTTTTCATGTACGTTAGACCCATAAGCTGCTCCTCATATTTCTCGTAGTAGTCGAAGTCGATGAAGTAGAGAAGCTTGTAGAGCGCGGTCATGCCGATGTTCGGCTTGCCGGCGGTCTTGCCAAGCACATAGAGCAACACCTGCTTGAATTTATCTATGTGCTTCTGCGGTACAGAAATGCGTATGTCGTGCGCGAATTTCTTCGTATGCTTCGTCTTGGGCAGGGAAACGGTCGTGCTGTGTTTTTTCCCCAACGCGAGTTCGTCGAGCGAGAGCTCGAATATCCGTGACACATGCTCGGCTTCGCGAAGCGTGAGCTCGCGTTTGCCCTGCTCAAGGGCTATATAGGTCGGGCGTGACATCTTAAGCTCTTTCGCCACTGTCTCTTGCGACAATCCCTGCTCCTCGCGGAGCTTCTTCAGAAGGGTAGTAGTCATACCTCTATGCTAGCAGTGTCAAGCATCTTGTCAATAATATGTAAAGGATATTGACAATTATTTTTTCACAAGTTTTTGGTACATGTCGAATAAAAATTCGAGGCGGGCGGATTCGGAAGGGAAGGGTTTCGTGATGCCGTAGGCGCGATCGACAGATCGGTCGAGCGCGTGGTGAGCGTCTAACAGGTCTTTTGGCATCGTGAGCGGGTCATAGAGGTCGGCGAGAGTTGCTCCGGGGTGCGCAGTGCGTGCGTCGAGCACTGCCTGCGCCGCTTTCTCAACCGCTTTTGCGTTTTCTGCCGAGGGATGTTCCGGCCATGGGAAATTGTTATAGACGAGTTCGTTTGAATAACGATAATCGGATTTCAAGCGACCAGCCACGGAGCGCATCCATGTCATGTGCATTTCTGATTGCAGTACGCCGAGGTGGTATGGGATAGCATTCGGTATGACGATGCAGGTATCTCCCGCGATGTTTTCTGGACCGAAAAATCCCATGGGCACATAGCGTCTACGTTCAGAGCTTACGCGAGGAATGAGAATGTAGTCTGTCGAGGGCTGGCGGTCTTCACCGAAAAGGTAGGGAGTCTCGGCGAGTGCTCGTGTCGCGGCACGAGAGGACGCTCCGCGATTCATACGAACTGTTTCCACACGGCGCATCACGAGTGGGAGCGTACGAAGTTCTTCCGGCGCCGCATCCTTTAGCCACAGACAATAGCGGAGGCCGCCTTGCAAGTATTCTTTCGCCGAGAGGAGCGGGCGGATGAATTTTGTGGCGCCAGGCTCTTCCGCAATGAACGCGTCTTTCTCAGCCGCATCTTCAAAAAGGAATTGCCCAGTGTCGTTCGGCATACTGCCGAACACAGCAGGAGGCACATTTGAGAGGGGCTTGCGGCGCGCGATAACGACGATGTCTAGCGCGTCTACCAGATAGGGATTGATGTTTTTCGCTTCAAGGATGTGCGGCTCGCCAGCGGGGTCTTCATAATCAAAAAGATAACGATGCTCTGGCTCCTGAAGTCCAAAGCCGATGATGACGCAAAATACCGCCGCTTTACCAGGTGCCTCGTTGCTCCATTTGAATGTGCGGTGTGCGAAAAATATCTTCACACCCTGCCGGAACAGTTCGGGCCACAGAATCCCTGTTTGCTCGCCTTGCGCTATGGAGTTCGTCGAAACAAACGCCGTTTTAATGTTGGTTCCGTGCATGTATTTTGCCGCTTTCTCGTACCATGCGGTTACATAATCAAGTTCGCCCGCCCCTTTCAATTTTTCGAAGACGAGCACCATGTCGCTTTTCTGGTTGGCATCGCGGTCTTGCTTGGATATGAACGGCGGATTGCCGAGGATGTAGGAAAGATTTTCTTTCGGGACTATAGATTCCCAGTCGAGCGTGAGCGCATTGCCTTCTTTGATGTGCGGGGACTCGGTCAAGGGAAGCTTCACAAACGGCACGCCGAAATAATCGCCAAGCTCTATGTTTGCAAGATGGTCGGTGAGCCAGAGTGAGAGCTTTGCTATTTCCGCGGGGAAGTGAAGAAGTTCGATGCCGTACATTCGCTCCACAGAAAGTTTTGAAAGATGGCGGATGTCTATCGGAAGTGCGGTTTGCCCGCCGCCTTCCATCTGTGCGGCTACTTGCGGGTGGAGGCGTTTTAGGATTTCAAGCTCGAGGCGGCGCAACTCTCTATATGCGACGACAAGAAAGTTGCCGCAGCCGCACGCGGGATCGAGGAGCGTGATGCGGGCGATTTTCTCCCAGAGCGCATTCAGCTTCGCTGCGTTTTTACCAGCCGCAGAGAGTTCGGCACGGAGGTCATCCATAAAGAGTCCGTCAATAACTTTCAGGATGTTCTTCTCGGAGGTGTAGTGCGCGCCGAAGTCGTGGCGCGTATCACCCGGTTCGGTCTCAAGTACAAATTGGAACATCGAGCCGAATATTTCGGGTGATACTGCGCTCCAATTGAATTCACAGGCATCAAGTACGGCATGGCGCATCTCGCGATTGAAGAAGACAACGGGCAGATAGTCGGCGAAGAGGCCGCCATTTACATAGTGTAATTCAGCGAGCCGTTCATCGAGTGTCGTCTGCCGTCTTTCTTCGGGCGTGTTTAGTGTCGAGAAGACAGCATCGAGACGGCTGCCGAAATCACTACCGTCCTCATTGCTTCCAAGGGCGAGATAATAGCGGAACGGTTCGCCAGGTGGGAAGATACCAGCATCGTCTGCGAAATAACAAAAGACGAGCCGCACTAAAAGGTGACCAAGATGTTCTCGCGGATAATTGCTCTTCGCGAGTGTCTGATACAGGTTTACGACGACACGCACCGCTTTGCGATTTACGGGGTCTTGTTCGCGGTATTTGCGCACTTCGTAGCCGGGGATGAATGCGAAGTGCCGGATATGCTTTGGAAGGTCCGCGAGGGGAAACTCGTATTTCTCAGCCTTTCCATCTCCGCCTTCGAGGTCGCAGAGGCGCATGTGCGCGTAGTCGGTAATGATGATGTATCGTGGACGTATGTCTTCGGGAAGAGCTGCAGAGTATTCAATCGCTTGCATGAATGCCTCATCGAGATCTTTCCCCGCGGACTTGTGTTCGGCGATGAGTTTCCCCGGCTGGAAGAGATCAATGAATCCGCGCCCACCGCCGAGCTTTTCCACCTGTTGCTGATAAATAGCGACAGAGCGGCGCTTTATGCCGAATATGTCGAAGAATTCGTTCCAAAATGTCTGGTATTCTCCCATCTCGCGCGTCTCGTCCCTCCATGCGCGGGAAAATATAGTTGCACGATCACGCATCTCATTCCAAGTGAGCATAGGGGAACTATAGTACCTTCGCTTCATTCTAGGAAACGGCTATACTGCGAGGATGGAGGAGCGAATCAGAAAAGCAATACAGGAGGCACTACGGAGCATGGGCGCTGGAGAAATATCCTTTGCGGTCGAGCGTCCGGGCGATCCTGCTCATGGGGACTATGCGACGAACGTTGCGTTAGCAGCTGCAAAAACACTCGGAAGAAAGCCGCATGACATCGCGGATGGAATCGCGCGTCTCCTTACTGGAGTTCTTGGGGAAAATAATATCGCAAGTCATGTCGCAGTCGCTGGTCCAGGCTTCGTGAACATCACTCTTTCAAGAGAAGCGGTAACGCGCGCGGTTGCGGAAGCAGACGTACAAGGGCAAGAGTGGGGAAAGGGTAGCGCTGATGCCGGACAGCGCGTGATGATCGAATACACCGACCCAAATCCATTTAAAGAAATGCATATCGGGCATCTGATGAGTAATGTCATCGGCGAGGCGCTCTCACGGCTTATTGAGAACGAGAGTGCGACGGTCATTCGCGCCAACTATCAGGGCGATGTCGGTCCGCATGTCGCAAAGGCTCTCTGGGGCCTACAGAGAGCTGGCATACTGGAACCAGTAACAGCAAAAGAAATCGGAGAAGCCTATGCAGTAGGTTCTCATGCGTACGAGGAGTCTCTTGAGGCGAAAGCAGAGATCGACGCACTCAATCAAGTAATTTACGCGGGAACTAATCATGAGATTGTGGAGCTTTGGCGCAAAGGTCGCGACGTATCCCTTGCCGCTTTCGAGCAGCTCTACAAAATTCTCGGAACGCATTTCGACTACTATTTTTTTGAGAGCGAAACCGCAGAGTCTGGATTACGCATCGTAAAGGATGGTCTTCAGAACGGAGTTTTTGAAGAGAGTGAAGGTGCAGTGATTTACCGTGGTGAGAAGAAGGGGCTCCACACGCTCGTGTTCATCACGAGCAAAGGTACGCCGACGTATGAAGCGAAAGATATTGGTCTCGCATTTTTGAAAGAGGAACGAGTTCAAACGGACCGCGCCATCATCGTCACTGCTGCCGAACAGATAGGGCATTTCAATGTGGTGCTCGCTGCCCTTGGCGAGATTGCGCCCCTGATTGCGGCCAAGACCACGCATGTACCGCACGGATTTTTACGGCTTTCCTCCGGCAAAATGTCGTCACGCGCGGGGAACGTGATTACGGCCGCAGGACTCATCGAAGATGTTCTTAAGAAGGCGAGTGAGAAAAATCCAGATCCGCTCATAGCGGAACAGGTCGCTCTTGGCGCGATTAAGTACATGATTCTGCGCCAGTCGCCGGGCTCAGACATTATTTTTGATGAAGAGAAATCACTTTCGCTTGAAGGCGACTCTGGGCCGTATCTGCAGTATGCACTCGTGCGCGCGAAGTCGGTATTGGTTGCCGCAGCGGAGAAAGGTGGCGCACCCGTAGCGGGTGCGCCGGAGGTCCCGTATCTTCTGGAACGCAGCGTTCTGCATTTCCCCGAAGTCGCCGCTCGCGCCGCGCGCGAACTCGCGCCGAATCTTCTCGCGAATTATCTCACCGAGCTTGCAGGCGAGTGGAACTCTTTCTATGCACAGGAACGTATCGTAGGGGGCGACTACGAATCCCATAAACTCATGCTCGCACGAGCATTTGTCACTACAATGACGAACGGTCTCACTATTCTTGGTATTCCCACGCCGGAAAGGATGTGATTGAGCACAATCACCTACTGGGTGAACAGTTGACAGTTGCGAGTAAATGTACCCTGTGCTAAAGTTCTCCCTGGACTGCTCAGATGCACAATTTCGTGCGTTCTGAAATTGTAGGGAGGGTAAGCATGACGAGAATGCCTCAAGCGAGAAGAAGTCTGGACGGTAAGAAGGTTTTTCTTCACGAAGACTTGGTCGTTCCAAATGGGGGTCATCCACACGGGAAGCCGAATGGTCGGACAACCGCCAGTCGCGTGAGAACCGCGATAACAAGGTGCCATTGCGGAGATCGTGATTTCTTCGCCACCGCATTTGATGTTTCGACGAAAAGTGCGCAAATCCAAGAAAAATTCAACTCAGTTCAGGAAGTCGAGTGGTTCAAGGCTTTTGAGTCCGGCGACATTCTCAAGCTTCCGGAGAGTTATGAGATTCCGGAATGTGTCCGCCTTCTTGCGGACAAGGTGCTTGGAGAAATTCTGCCAAGTCATCACTGCCCAAAACATTTCTTTCGAGGTTTGCAGGGTCAACGGAGACCCATTCAATCCACAATTTCACCGGCGGCCCTGTAGGTAAACAGGCCCGCCTCAATAGCGGCTGCAGGGATTTATTCCTGCAGCCGTTTCCATTTTTGTAGTAGGATAGAGGGACTATGGGAGACATTCCGGGAAAGTCAGATGCCGCCAAACGCGAAGAGGCGATTCTTGCATTTTGGGAACAAGAGCATATTTTTGAGAAATCACTTCAGAAGAAATCTCCGGAAGGTGAATTCATTTTTTATGACGGGCCGCCTTTTGCTACTGGACTTCCTCATTATGGTCACATCGTTGCAAGCGTTATTAAGGATGCAGTACCACGCTATTGGACTATGCGAGGCTATCATGTCCCACGGGTTTGGGGTTGGGATTGTCACGGCTTACCGATAGAAAATATTGTAGAAAAAGAGCTCGGCTTTAAGCACAAGAAGGATATAAAAGAATACGGAATCGCGAAGTTTGGCGAGCTCTGTCGCGAACGGGTCCTTACGTATGCGCAGGAGTGGGGAAAAATAATCCCGCGTATCGGTCGCTGGGTAGACATGGAGCATGCCTATCGCACCATGGACAAATCGTATATGGAATCCGTGTGGTGGGTATTCAAGCAAATATACGAAAAGGGATTAGTGTATGAGGACTATCGCTCGATGCATATCTGTCCGCGCTGTGAGACGACCCTTTCTCAGCAAGAGGTCGCGGAAGGGTATAAGGACGTAAAAGATATTTCCGTCACGGTGAAGTTTAAAGTGAAGAATCCTGAGAAAATAGGATTGTCTGGGGATGTCTATCTGCTCGCATGGACGACAACGCCGTGGACTCTTCCTGGGAATGTCGCGCTTGCGGTACATCCAGAACATAAACATTGGTCTGTTCGACCCGATACTGATTACGGAGCTTTCAAAGCAAATGAGACATATATCGCAGGGAATCACTTTTTCAATCATTCTAGATTTTCTCTTAAAGATGAGCCTCTGGAAGGCGGTTTTTCGAAAGGGCTACGCAATCTAATAAACGAGAAGATATCATTTACATCCGAAGCAGTATTAGGTAAAAAGCTTGTTGGACTTGAATACGAACCACTATTCGACTACTACGCCAAAGATGAATCGCTCAAAAATCGCGAGAACGGGTGGAAAGTTTACGCGGCAGATTTCGTAACTACTGAAACTGGAACCGGGATCGTGCATATTGCCCCGGCGTTCGGGGAAGATGATATGGCTCTTGGGAAAAAAGAGAATCTTCCGTTCGTTCAGCATGTGGGTATGGATGGCGCTTTCAATCCCGAGGTAAAAGAGTTTGCAGGGATGGAGGTCAAGCCGCGATCGGATGACGACAAGGTCCGGCTCGGTACGGATATTGCGATACTGAAATATCTCCAGGATACTGGCACGTTCTTTGCAAAGGAAAATATTGTTCACTCGTATCCGCACTGTTGGCGCTGCGACACGCCGCTCCTTAACTATGCAACGACGTCGTGGTTCGTATCCGTTACGAAGATTAAAAAAGATTTGCTCAAGAATGCAGAAAGCATAAACTGGTCTCCAGCACACATAAAAGAGGGAAGGTTCGGTAAGTGGCTCGAAGGTGCACGTGACTGGTCTATTTCTCGACAGCGTTTTTGGGCAAATCCGATTCCTATATGGAAGGACACAAAAGGAAATGTGACCGTCATCGGTTCTCTGGAGGAGCTTAAGAAGCATACGAAGAAGTCCGGTAACACGTACGTCGCGATGCGACATGGTGAGTCTGAAAATAATGTGAAGAAAATAGTGAGTTCCGATCCTCTTGTAAGTCATCTTACCGAGAAGGGGAAAGGAGAGGTCCTGCAATCTTCCTTTGTATTTAAAGACTCTGGCATAGATACGATATATGCATCGCCATTTCTTCGCACAAAAGAGACTGCGGAAATCATGGCCGACGCACTCGGTATAGAACGCTCAGCTATCATCTTCGATGAGCGATTACGAGAGCTTGGTTTCGGCTCTCTCTCTGGGGCATCATATGCAGAATTCCTTGCGTATCGTGCAGCGCATCCGCCAGGCCCCACAGAATCTATGATGGGCGGTGAAAGCTATGAGGATGTGAAGCGCCGTTTCGGGGAGTTCATTTATGAAATAGACGGAACACTCAAAAACAAAAAGGTACTTATCGTGACTCATGCTGTGGGTCTCGAAGCGCTTACCACCGTTACTTGTGGTGGGGACGTAAGTACATTCTTAGAGGTTGGACGGGTATCTGGTTTCAAAACGGGTGGCACGCATAATCTTGATTTTGTTCCGTTGCCGCATAATGAAAATTATGAGCTTGATTTCCACTTGCCATATATCGACCGCATCGCTCTAGAAAATGAGAAGGGGGAAATGCTTACGCGCATTCCTGACGTGCTTGATACATGGTTCGATTCAGGCTCGATGCCGTATGGAAGAGTTCACTATCCTTTCAAAGAGAAAGAACAATTTGAGAGGGCATTTCCAGCTCATTTTATCGCCGAAGGGATAGATCAGACGCGCGCATGGTTTTATTACTTACACGTCCTTGCTGGTGCGCTCTTTAACAAAAACGCGTTTCAGAACGTCATCGTCAACGGAATCGTCCTCGCGGAGGATGGGAAGAAGATGTCCAAGCGGCTTCAGAACTATCCCGATCCGATGGAGATCGTGGAGAAGTACGGTGCTGATGCACTTCGTCTCTACCTGCTCTCCTCTCCCGTCATGCAATCCGAAAACCTAAGCTTCTCGGAAGCTGGTGTTGACGAAATGGCTAAGAAAAATATCGGTCGTCTAAATAACGTTCTCTCATTTTATAAACTTTACGAAGACAAGACTGGTCGCGGGAATAGAAGTACGAATATTCTTGACCGGTGGATCCTTGCTCGTCTGAATGGGCTTATACAGGAGACAGCAAAAGGGTATGAGAAGTATGAATTGGATAAGGCGACTCGGCCGCTCGCGTCATTTATCGATGACTTGTCGGTGTGGTATCTGCGGCGCTCTCGCGACCGGTTTAAAGAAGAAGGAAAGGAGAAAATTGAAGCACTCGCCACATTGCGCTACGTCCTCTACACTCTTTCTATTATCACGGCTCCAGCGATGCCATTCATCGCAGAAGAGATCTTCCGGGGCGTACGTAATTCGGGCGATCCGCAAAGCGTGCATCTCGCTGATTGGCCGGAGATAAAGAAATCATTCAGTTTCAGGAACCTATTTAGTGGAGATAAAAATACCGTTCTTATTACTGAGATGGCTCGTGTTCGCGTACTTGCATCGGAGGCGCTGCAGTTGCGCCAGAAGGCGGGAATCAAGGTGCGCCAACCGCTCGCAACTCTGACTGTACCGGACAAATTGTCAGCAGAGCTTGCACAGATCCTTGCTGAAGAAGTGAATGTGAAAAAAATAGTCACAGGAAAAGAACTCGCTCTCGACACGGGACTTACGCCGGAACTTATTAAAGAAGGTGATGAGCGTGATCTTGCTCGCGCCGTCGCCGAAGCTCGTAAGCTAGAGGGATTTTCTCCGAGAGACAAAGCGCGCACGGAAATGACTCCGGAAGGGAAGCATTCGATACAGCTCTCGACGGGTCTTGTGAGATTCAATCTCATTCGCGATGCATCCCGTTAGAAACCGCGGACGCTTTAATTTCAAAACAGCATGATCACTATTATTATCAGCTTTTATCGGATAGGCTACGGCGTCTCAGAGATGTCCGCGTCCTATTTCTAACGGGATGCGGTATAAATACGAAACGCGCGGTATCGTCCTGTCCCGGGCTCCTTCCGGAGAAGCGAATGCATTTGTCACCTTACTTACGCCAAGTCTCGGTCTTGTGCGTGCTCGTGCGCAAGGATTGCGTCGCCCTGGAGCCAAGCTTGCAGCTGCACTCGTGACGTTTGCTGAGAGTGATCTCGTGCTCGTGCGCGGGAAGGAGGGGTGGCGTGTTACGGGAGCCGTTCTTGAAGAAAATTGGTTCATGAAAATGAATGAGTCTGCGTCACGCCAAAGAGCAGCTCGTGTCTCGGGTCTTCTTGTGCGGCTTGTGGCAGGTGAAGCCCATGACCCCGGACTCTTCCCAATCATCAGGGGATTCTTTGGGGCACTGGCCGATCTTCCGAACAGCGCACATGAAGCTGCTGAGGCTCTCGCGGCTCTTCGGACTCTCTCTGTGCTCGGGCTTGATGCAGGAGAAATTCCAGGAGAATCGTCTGGATTTGCGGAGTCCCTGCTTGCTTCTGTCGAGGCGGGACGTACCAATTACATAGCTCGCATTAATCGCGGAATTGCTGCCTCGGGCCTCTAGATTCTTGTATACTAGTACATAATGCCACCACGCCCTGAAGATGATATTGGCTCGCTTGAGCATGCTCGCGAGCGTCTGTATACTCCCGGTGCTGCGATGCAGGATATACGCGCACCGCTTACCTCCTCTACTGAACAGTCGCTACCTCACGCATGGAAAGAAGATCCTCTTCCTGAGGTGCCTCCGCCCACTAAAGGGCGGCATGTACATTTTGCGAGCATCTTTTTTATCGCCTCTCTTATTTTTTTTCTCATTTCTCTCGCTAGTGTCGGATACTTTTTTTACTACGGAGGAAATTCAGTATCGGTAGATAAAGTCACTATTGATATCCAGGGCCCGACTACGATTACTGGCGGGGACATCGCACCTCTTCTTCTTACCATCACAAACAAGAATTCGGTCGCAATAGAGAACGCAGCTATCGAGATTGATTTCCCCAGCAGTACAAGAAGCGCGACAGATGTGTTAAGTGCGTATCCTCGCTATGTCGAAAATATCGGTACGATTGCCAGCGGCGCGACAGTAACTCGTTCGGTAAAGGCGGTTATGTTCGGCGGGGAAGGACAGAGTCTCTCGTTGCCGATCTCTCTTTCCTACAGTGCTTCTGGTTCGAATGCTGTTTTTGTGAAAAAATCTTCTTATATTCTCGCGATTTCTTCGACGCCGCTCTCCCTGTCCGTCGATTCTCTTACCGAGACGGTGTCAGGCAAGCCTCTTACATTCACCGTCTCGGTCCGCTCTAATGCGACCACTCCGCTTTCAAACGTCGTTCTTACCGGAGCTTTCCCGTTTGGTTTCTCCGTTACGTCATCCTCGATTCCATTCAGTAACTCAGGTTTTTTCATTGGTACCATGCTGCCTGGCGCGAATAAGACCATAACAGTCACCGGAGTCCTTACAGGACAAGATAAAGAACAACGAGTGTTCCGCTTTACCGTCGGGACCGCGAAGACTGCGCAAGATCATTCGCTCGGGGTTGCGTACGTGACGCAAGAAGCACCAGTTACCATTACCGCGCCCTTCATTAATACGAGTATCGCAATCAACGGTGATACGCGAGATACTGCCGTCATTTCGCCTGGCAGTACTCAGAACGTGACCATTTCCTATGCCAATACACTCACAACAAGCATTACAAATGCGACAGTTGAAATTATGATTTCAGGCTCCGCAGTTGATTATAATAGTATTAGCGCTCAGAGTGGTTTCTATCGTTCCTCCGACCGCACTATCGTTTTTAGTCGGGATACTGATCCTGCTCTTGGAACACTTGCCCCAGGAGCTACAGGTATCGGCGCGTTTACTTTCTCAACACTACCGCTTGGTGCAGTCACTTCCGCGCCAACGATAACGTTCTCCATTTCAGTATCTGGTACGCGTGTGGGACAGACGAATGTCCCGGAACAAGTGAGCGCTTCTGCAACTAAGACTGCAAAAGTGGCCACAACAGTCGCGCTCGGGGCGACCTCTCTCCATAGTTCGGGCCCTCTAGGGACAAGTGGACCAATTCCTCCTCGTGCCGATACTCCGACAACCTATAATATTGTTTGGAACGTACAGAATAAAGGGAGTGCCGTCGCTGGCGGTTCCGTAAGCGCCACTCTGCCGGGCTACGTTTCCTATACAGGAGCAACTGCGGGTACGGGATCTTTTTCCTACAATTCAGCATCGCGCACTGTCTCATGGACCGTTGGGGACATTGCCCAAAACTCTTCTGCACAAGGTGTCTTCCAAGTTTCTCTCACACCTTCGACCTCACAGAAGGGTAGTGCACCAACTCTTACTGGCGGGGTGTCTTTTTCTGGATATGATCGTTTTGCAGGGGTGACAGTTACCGCGACAGCAGATCCGGCAACGACCGAAACGAGAGGGGATCCGGGGTATGTCGCTACGAACGCAATTGTGCAATAAGCTCGCAAAGCCGAGCTTCCTCCCCGCGCTTGCTTCGGACAAATGCATACGGACATGCTTTGTCACTCAGCTCGCTAGGTAGTAATCCTTGCATTCGAGGGCTTTATGAAGCACTCTTAACGTATATCTTTATGGCGGATCAAAATTTGATGGAAAAGATCATCTCTCTTGCGAAGCGCCGAGGGTTCGTGTTTCCGGCGAGTGAGATTTACGGTGGCCTAGCAGGATTTTGGGACTATGGGCCATACGGTGTCGAGTTAGTCAATAATTTGAAACAGCTTTGGTGGCGTAAAGTTGTGCAGGAGCGGGATGATATTTTTGGTGTTGACGGCGCTATCATACAGAATCCGAAATTGTGGGAGGCGAGCGGGCATGTCGCTGGATTTACCGATCCTCTCGTTGACTGTAAAAAATGCGGAGCACGACATCGTGCGGATCATCTGGCTGGCACTGACAGTACAAACATCGCCGAGTTGACCGAACTTCTGAAGGACACGGTTTGTCCTACGTGTGGTGAAAAAGCGCTCATGCCGCCGCGTACCTATAACATGATGATGAAGACATGGGTGGGTCCGGTTGAGGACAGTTCTTCCGTTGCATATCTGCGACCAGAAACGGCGGGGTCTATTTTTACGAATTTCAAGAATGTATTCGATACTACACACTCGAAACTTCCGTTCGGCATCGCGCAGATAGGGAAGGCTTTCCGGAACGAAATCGCCCCTCGCGACTTCATCTTCCGCGTTCGGGAGCTTGAACAGATGGAAATGCAGTATTTTATCAATCCAGAAACGCAAGTCACTGTCTACGAAGATTGGAGAAAGTTCGCATGGGACTTCATGATTAAGGAACTCGGTGTTCGCGAGGAAAATCTGCAGTGGCATGAACATGCAGAGAACGAGCGCGCACATTATGCTGCTGCTGCGCATGATATTTATTTCAAGTTTCCCCATGGTTTCAAAGAGCTTTGGGGTACTCATAATCGGACCAATTTCGATCTCACGGGACACGCACAAGCGAGCGGACAGGACCTCAGTTATTTTAATGAGGAGACAAAAGAACGTTTGGTACCGTACGTAATCGAATCATCGGTCGGTGTTGGACGAATGCTTTTGGCGGTTCTTACGGATGCTTATCGGGAAGATTCTATGGGAGGGGAAGTGCGCACCTACCTCGCACTTGCTCCAAAAATCGCTCCAGTAAAAGCAATGGTCTCACCTCTACTCAAAAACAAGCCCGAACTCGTAGCAAAAGCTCGCGAAGTGCGCGCGGAGCTCAAGAAAGTGCACCCAGCAATCGCATGGGATGATAACGGCAACATCGGTAAGCGCTATCGCCGCCAGGACGAGATCGGCACACCGTT
>CAYIMJ010000017.1:0-13405 GCA_964364605.1 uncultured Candidatus Saccharibacteria bacterium
TATTCTCATGCTCCTTAGTGCTTAAGGAGTGCCATATGTATGTGGCCTTATGCAGCAGCAGCGGAGCGAATTAGGATACTTCGGGAACGTGCGGAGGGCGACGGCACGAGCCAGAGCAAATTTTCAGTAGAAAATTATGCGGTTCCCGAAGTATCCTAATTCGCGTAGCGACGGTTAATTTGGACGCCAGCCTTTCTTAACCTCAGTTATCTGATTTTTATCGTCCATAAATACAACAGTGGGGCTCATTTTCGCTGCTTCTGCTGCTTCTACCCACGCTTCACCGAGAATGATAACCTTGTCGCTCTTCTGAAAATGCCGCGCTGGTGGACCATTCAGAATAATCTCTCCTTTCCCTTTCTCGCCTTTCACGATATAGGTACGCCAGAGAACGGCGTTGCTGACATTCGTAATCTGCACCATCTGTCCTGGTACAAGCCCAGCCGCTTCAAGGAGCGTCTCATCTATGGTTATCGAACCGACATAATTAAGGTCGGCATCAGTGACAGTCGCGCGATGAAGCTTTGCAATACAGACATTTACTAACATCCCGCGAGTATAGCACAGCAGTATGCGGCACGGCAGTGGTATTCTAAAGATGTTATCTTTCTATGGATTTTCCTTTTTGGGTGAACATTATCGCTCTGCTCTTTTCTTTCTTCGTTGTCGGAGCGATTCTTGGCGCGGCATTCTCCAAACCAATACGAGAGAAGATCGTAGAGGTTCTACATCTCAAGCAATTATTGCTTTCGAAATCTGTAGCCAACCCGATCTTAAAACCTGGTACTCATCCCTGGACAGCAGAGGCCGTCCTGAACCCGGCAGCTACCGTGCTTGCCGGTCGCACACACCTCATCTACCGAGCTATAGGCATGGATGGCATCTCACGTTTGGGCTACGCAAGCAGTCCAGATGGGCTCGTATTTGATAAACGACTACCGACACCTGCGTACGTCGCACGAAGTCCACACCAGCCCGCCCCGCACCAACGACGCTATTCGCCGGTCATGTACCCTTCTGGAGGCAGTTGGGGCGGCTGTGAAGATCCGCGAATGGTCGTGATAGACGGATGTGTGTACGTCACATTTAACATGTTCGAGAACTGGATGTTACGCGTTGCCGTCATATCGATGAGTGAGAAAGACTTCCTCGAGGAGCGTTTTGATAGATGGAGTGGCCCAATCATACTTTCACATGGCAAGAGAGATAAAAATTGGGTGCTGTTCCCTGAGAAAATCAATGGGCAATTCGCAGTCCTCCATAGTATGTTCGGCGAAGATGATATGCATGTGCGTATCGAATACACTGACGACCTTGCGACTCTTGCGCAGAGAAAGTTTGAAAGCCCCGACCCGCAACAGATGTCCGACAACCAGATCATGTGGCACTATCGGATGCGCAGCGCCGGTCCGCCACCACTGAAGACTCCTCGCGGATGGCTCCTCTTCTATCACGCGATGGACCCGAAAGAACCAAATCTCTATAAGCTCGGTGCGATGCTGCTTGATCTTACTGATCCGACAAAAGTGCTCTATCGTGCCGCAGCGCCTGTATTGATACCTGACGAACACTATGAGAATCACGGGAAGCCGGGCATCGTATATGCTGCTGGAGCTGTCATCCGCGATGGCGAACTGTTCGTATACTACGGCGGAGCCGACAAAGTCGTTTGCGTCGCAACAACACCGCTCGATACTTTTCTTGATGCGCTTACTGCGGGCGGCCAGCCCGCTCTCAGAGAAGTACTGTCCGCGCAAACCACCTAAAGCTTATGTTTGTCATCCATCGAGAACCGCATAATCCTATTCTCTCGCCACAACGAGAGCATCCTTGGGAAGCGTTTGCGACTTTTAATCCTTCGGTTATCCGAGAAGAGAACGGCTGGCGCATGTACTACCGTGCGCTCTCAAACCCAGCAGCGCTCATCGCGCCTTACGTGGGACAATCAACTGTCGGCGAAGCATTCTCTGAAGATGGTCTCCATTTCCACTCACAGCGGCAGATACTCGCTCCCGAACAGTCTTGGGATTCTTTCGGCTGCGAGGACCCGCGTGCGACGATCTTTGAAGGCGTCACCTATCTCTCATACACTGCGCTTGGCGGCTATCCATTTTCGAAAGACAACATACGAGTAGGCATTGCTGTTGCGAAAGACGGTAAAAATTTCACCGAGCGCTATCTTGCAACTCCGTTTAACGCAAAAGCGTTTGCCCTCTTCCCTGAACGAGTCAATGGAAAGGTTGCGGCGCTTCTGTCCGTCCATACTGACGAACCGCCAACAGAAATATGCCTTGTACTCGCAGACCGCATCGAGGACTTCTGGTCGCCAGAGTTCTGGAACGCGTGGCACACAAACTGGCAGTCGCATAAACTCCCCTTGAAGCGGGGCGATAATGATCATGTTGAGGTCGGAAGTCCGCCAATTCTTACTGATCGTGGCTGGATTATCTTCTACTCGTACATTGAGGACTATTTTGGCGGCGACCGTGTCTTTTCTGTGGAAGCGGCACTCCTCGACCGTAACGACCCATCGAACATCATCAGTCGAACCGAGTCATTGCTTGTTCCGGAAGAAATCTATGAACGTTATGGCATCGCGCCCGACATTGTCTTCCCCACCGGCGTAACAGCAGGCGATAATGATCGGCTCGATATATGGTATGGAGGAGCAGACACTGTGTGCGCCAAAGCAAGCGTACGGTTGCCCGATTTACTTCGAGCACTTGATCCAAAAGAACCTGCGCGTACATTTATTCGCTCGGAACATAATCCCATTCTTACGCCCCAAGGAGGAGGATTTGAAAGCCGTGCGGTCTTTAATACGGCTGCAATCGATATTAACGGCTCCGTCTATATCCTCTACCGCGCGATGGACGCTGTAAACACCTCCACCATCGGTCTTGCTATCTCGAAAGACGGGATTACTATCGACGAGCGTCTGCCGGAACCCATCTATATGCCGCGAGAAGATTTTGAAGCGAAACGAGGAAGTTCGACAGGAAACTCTGGCTGCGAGGATCCGCGTATTGTGCGTATCGACGACACGCTCTTCATGACCTATACCGCCTATGATGGCGTCCGTGCACCATCCGGCGCAGTCTCATCCATAAGTGTCGATGATTTTCTTGCGCGGAGATTTGATCGCTGGAGCAAGCCTTTCCTCCTTACGCCAGAAGGCGTGGATGATAAGGATCTTTCACTACTACCAGAAAAAATTGATGGGAACTATCTGCTCTATCACCGTATCAGCAACCGAATCTGTGCTGATCTGTTGCCAAACCTTGTTTCAGGAAAGCGCGTCAGTCGCTGCATTGAGATCATGGGGCCACGTCACGGAATGTGGGACGGAGCAAAGGTCGGGAGCGCCGCCCCGCCGATCAAGGTCGGCGATAATTGGCTCATGATTTACCACGGTGTTTCGCGGCACAACAAGTATCGCCTCGGCTTGGCGCTCCTTGATTCATCCGGTACCTCAGTGCTTGCTCGCACTGCTGATCCTATTTTTGAACCGGTCGAACAATATGAGAAGGAGGGGGAAATTCCAAATGTCGTCTTTTCGTGCGGAGCTATCGTGCGCGACGACAACCTATTCCTCTACTATGGCGGCGCCGATAAAGTCATCGGCGTTGCAGTTGCCTCGCTCTCGCACATTTTTAAGGCGCTTGTATGATCACGAAAATGCTGCTGGTGAGTGAGGATATGCGCCGAGAAGCGTGTTGGCTCGCAGGACGACGGTCCGAGAGTAAGGCGCCGCATCAGCAGATGCGGACACCGCACGCTTCGCAGACGCATACCGAGCGACCCTCTACATTATGATGCCCTCTACTAAACTTATTATGTTCGACCTCGACGGCACACTTGCCGAGAGCAAGCAGCCTCTTGAGGGCGAGATGGCGACACTCCTCGCCCGACTTATGGAGAACATGCGTGTTGCTGTCATTTCCGGTGGGGCCTTGCCGCAATTCCTGACGCAAATCGTCGCAGAACTGCCAAGAGGAGCGAATCTCTCAAATTTATATCTTCTTCCCACGAGCGGAGCAGCGCTCTACGAATACAACAATGGCGAATTGAAAAAAGTTTATGAGGAACGACTATCGGAGAAGGAGGCGCAGATGATCGAGACGGCTATGCGTGACGCAGCTGCTGCAACGGGCCTTATCGACTTTTCAAAACCTGCCTATGGAGAACGGATTGAGTATCGCGGCGCCCAAGTAACACTCTCCGCACTCGGGCAGAAAGCGCCGATTGATGAGAAAAAAGCCTGGGATCCTACTTATGCAAAACGATACGCTCTTCGAGCAAAAATTGCAGAGCAACTACCAGCCTCAGAGTTCTCGGTCAGTATGGGTGGCGGAACGAGTATCGACGTGACGAAATATGGCATCGACAAGGCGTATGGTATCCGCAAATTATGCGAACGCATCGGTATTTTAGAATCTGAAGCACTCTTTGTCGGCGATCAGCTTCAGTCGGGTGGGAACGATGAGGCAGTCTATAAGACTGATGTGCAGGTCCGCGCGGTCGCAAACCCGCAAGATACTATGAAGATCATAGCTACCTCACTCCTCTAACCAGCTTCTTTCCTCTTTTTGTTTCTGTATTAAACAGAGAATATTTTGGTCTTAGACGGTGATCAAACAGAGCATGTTTGTAGAACCCGATACGCCGAATTTGTGACCAGCCGTAAGTACAACATGGTCCCCCGACTTCGCTAGACCTTTCTCGAGGAGGAAGCGCGATACGAAAGCAATGACCTCATCAGTCGTCTTCCCTGCATCAGCAAGGTATGGATACACACCACGCACGAGCGTGAGCCGTTCGACCGTCTCCTGATTTGGAGAAAGCGCGATGATGGGGCAGAAAGGCTTGAAGCGGGCAATCATCTGAGCGGAACATCCTGTCTCGGTAAGCGCGACTATCGTAGTAGCACCGATATGCTCACAAATGTCCACCACCGAAGTGCTGATAGTATCGACGATACTCGTCGCAGCGACAGGCACTCTTGGGAGACTTGCTTCGACAGTCTCAGCAATGCGGGTCATCATTTTCACCGCTTCGACGGGATATTTTCCTAGAGTACTTTCTTCAGAGAGCATAACTGCGTCTGTACCGTCGAAAATCGCATTCGCAATATCCGACACTTCAGCACGCGTCGGAACCGGACTCTGTATCATCGACTCGAGCATCTGTGTCGCGGTGATGACCGGCTTTCCAAGCGCGTTCGCTTCGCGAATGATGCGTTTCTGGTACAACGGTACCTGCTCGGCTGGAACTTCCACCGCAAGATCGCCGCGCGCCACCATAGCGCCGTCAGCAACAGCAAGTATGGCCGAAAGATTATCAATAGCCTCTTGCGTTTCGATCTTTACGATAACCGGAATCTTTTTTCCAGCTTCCTTCAAAAGCTCCTTAAGCCTCTGCACATCATCGACACGACGCACGAATGAAAGAGCGATCATATCGACATCATTCGCCATACCGAAAGCGAGATCCTTCAAATCCTTGTCGGTGATTGAGGAGATAGAGAGATACGCACCTGGAACATTTACTCCACGACGCCCCTTGAGTTCTCCTCCGACAACAACGCGACAGTGTATCTCAGTGCCAAGGACGCGCTCCACCACGAGTTTCTTCTTGCCATCGTCGAGCATGATGACGGAGCCCTCTTTAACCTCTTGCGGAAGCTTAGGATAGTTCACATGGAAGCGATTGGCGTCACCAACAATCGGCTCACTCGTGAGAATCAACTCTTTCCCTTTCTCAATAGTGATGCGTTCAGTCGTATACTCGCCCGTGCGTATCTTCGGACCAGAAAGATCGAAAAGAATGGCGACGGGTATTCCAAGCTCTTTGGCGACTTTGCGAACATTCACGATCCGAGCACCATGTTCAGCATGATCGCCATGACTCAGGTTGAGTCGCGCTACGTTCATTCCGGCATCAATGAGAGCAGAAAGCATTTCCGGCGATTCTGTCGCCGGACCGATGGTCGCAACTATTTTAGTTTTTTTCGTTTGAAGTGACATTTTGAAATGAAATAAGGAATGTGCAGTATAGCACACTCCTTGCAGAAAATGACAGTGGCTCACTACAAAACTAGGCGTGCATCAAATGCACTTACTCTCCTACGTGATTAAAAGGAACGTGCGGTCGGAACAAGTCTGGCTATAATCCTATCCGCGTGCAAGCCGCACGAGACGGATCATTTCAAATGAGTAACGTCCGCCAAGCGCATGGAAAACGGGCGAAAGAAGTTCGGCACCAGTCGCAGAAAGAGCTTCATGAATTTCATCAGTCGCACCCAAATCTGGGAGAAGATGTGCAAAATCAGTACGCGTCAATTTTCCTATTTCAGAAAGTTCTTCTAGATGTTTGACGATGGTGGAGACGGCGAGCGCACGAGCTTTCGCGACCTCGGAGAGCGTTTTACCATCCCTAGTAGCAGCAAGAGTCTCTGCGAGTCTGCCCGGCAAACCTCTAACGAGCTTCCCGCGAACTTCTCGAGAAATTTTCTTCTTGGTATGCCCCTCATCCTCGAGCCATGCTCCACCCATCGCCTTTATAAATTTCTTTTGCATATCGATTGGATCTTTTGCAGACATTTCTGCGAATGCATCACGCGCAGCAAGAGATGCGGAGCGGAAATCCTTGTCTTTCTCGAGAATTTCCGGATGCACCTCGAGCGCACGAGCGTTAAGCCCGATAAGAAACACTCCAGAGAGTCTCCTTACGCGCGACAATGCGACGTATCCTTGCCCGTATTCAAATGCCTTAGAGAGATCAATAATTGCAGCGTCCATGCTCATCCCCTGACTTTTATGGACCGTCATCGCATACGCCAGCCGCAGCGGTATCTGGGACACGCTCGCCTTCACCTTACCCTGCTCTTCAAGCTGCCACTCCATTGGCTCAGTGGTGACACTCAGGCCATCCTTTGTTTCTACAATCGGCATACCGTCCGCACCCCATCCGCTTACAATACCGAGCGTGCCGTTCACGAACTTTCCCTGCGGAGAGTTCTTTGTGAACATTACTGCCGCACCCTCCTTCAGCTCCAGTATTTCTGGGGAAAGGCAGCCCCTCTTAAGTCCCTCAATCATCGAATCCTTACCTTTCGAGCTCATACTAAATTTTCTTGATACGCCCTTGAGCTTCGTAAGTTCTGCGCTATTGATGCGATCGACGTCAGCATTATGAGAAAAGAGTTTCGGCGCATCCGGCGGGAGCTCAGAAGAATCTCTATGGCGCCGCATCAACTCCTCATAGTGCAGTTCCTCCACAGAGCCCGAGCGTATCGCTGAAAGCACATCGAGAAAAGCAGTATCGTCTTGCCGATACTGCTCCGTGAGATAGCACGTGAGCAAGCTCAGGTCTCGCCACACTGGTGACGCGTACGCGAACTTGACCTCGCGACCGCGAGAAATCGGCGGCAGCTGAAAGAAGTCACCGACAAGAATGACCGTAAGTCCTCCAAAAGGTTTATCGACGCGTCGCACCTCGCGACAAATAGAATCAGCCATCTCAAACGTATTCGCCGAGAGCATTGAAATTTCTTCTATGATAAGCACTTTCGCTTTTTGTATCCTGCGCGCGATATTCTCCTTGCTCGCTATGCGATCTACATCTGCTTTCGAAAGCGATTCACTGATGCCGATACCGCTCCAGGAGTGGAGTGTCATCCCGCCGACGTGCGTCGCCGCGATACCGGTCGCGGCGGTCACCGAAGGCTCGATGCCCGAGTTACGCAACCACTCGACAAACGCATTTATCGTATGCGTTTTGCCGCTTCCTGGTTCACCCGTAAGAAACACATTCGCACCTGTCTTCAGTATCGTGAGCGCCTCGCCTTGAGTCATAACCCCGATTATACCCCCTCACTATGTATATGGTATTTTTCTGAAAGATTTTGCATCGCTGTTGCGATAGACCATCTTTCTTCGGCATCATCAGGATCGACGAAATCAAAAAGATCAACGTCTTCGTTTGGCGTGCTTCCCGTCATGTAATGGAAGAGGCGGTATCGTTGTGCATCGGCCCGGCCGAAATGCGCGATAAACGACCTCTGAAATGAAGCCAGCTCGTCGAAAAGAGGGTTTTCTTTAGGTTTACTATAGGCGGCGAGACAGACCTTCCGTGCCATCCGCACGGAAGGTCCGCGCTCGGGGTCTTCCAAATCTTGCTTTTGAAGTTCCTGTATAGAGGCGGCCTTCCTTTGATGTATTTCGAGCTCGTTTTCTCCTCCTATTGGCAACCTTTCACTCATGCCTTCATGATACCACCTTCTATTTGCAGAGGCTGATTATCACTCGTGATGCATTCGGTTCCAGATGCGAGCAAAGGCAAAGCCAAGGATATATCCGACTATCGTAGTAACGACGACGAGAGTTGTTGCTGCTATCAGATCAAAAGCCTTCACGACATATGGAAGGCTGATCATGTGCATCCAGAGAACAAAATTTACAATCGGTTGTGCCCACCCGAATAAAACAAGTACTGACCAGACGAGATGCAAGCCTCCGAGAAATGCGCCGAAAGTCAATGCGGCTTTTGCGGGATTTACATGGTGATTCATAACAGCAATGTTATTTGGTTAATGTCTTAATGATACCGCTGACTCACGCACACGGGCAGCAGCAAGTGCATAACCTGCCAAAATCGACTGCGAGCATTATCGAATGCCAGTATCGCAAGAAATATCGGCTGTAGCATATGCGTTCTCTGAAACGCTCACACTTGTATCGCTACAGCGCGGAAGTGTCGTACCACCTTTTGCGATAAGAGTGTACGAGCCTGGCGGAAGCGCAAGCTCAAATACCCCATTCGCATCTGAGTTCCCGATGATAAACGGTGATTTTGAGCCCGCGCGATACACTATTATCGCTGTCGCGTAGGGCTTCGGAGCACAAGCAGGGTCAGGCGGCATGCGCTCTACCGGGCAAGTCGGACTAAGTGAGACCATCCCACGCACGCCAGAACCGCTCGTGGGAATATTGGCTGCATGTTTCGTGATTTCGAAACGGAATAGATAGTCACTATCTTTTATCTTAATCCCTGCTTCCGGCGAAGGAGATACTTCGGTAAGGGTGATTTCCTCCGCCTCTGTAGTTATTGACTGACCGATTTTGAACTCTTGCACCGTTTCGCCAAGCCCGCTTATGAGGCGCGCCCGTATCCTTACTGTGCCCACCTGAATACACGTAACATCAATAGGGCATCGACTATCCTCTACTACCTCAATCGGAACTATACGCACACCAAGACTGCTAACTTCTTGACCTATTCGAGCCTCGAGAGTGGCTGGACCGATTGTTGGACACTCTGCAAACTCGCAGTTAGGTCCTGTACGCCCGACTGCAGAGCCGTCCGGACAAATTTTTGCTTCCTCGGTGCATGCTTTTCCATCAGTCGGTGCCTTCGCAACGCGCACATTCACCATCCAGAGTCCGGCCACTATTCCGAGGACGACCACTACGATAATCACAGCGTATCTTTTCATATTAGAAGCATAGCAGATTAGTTCATCTCACTTTCGCGGCGAAAATCCCGGATAGTATTCAATTTTGATGTCATCGACCCATTCGGTGCCAGGAATAATACTTAGGACTTTACCGAATATCTTTGAGTCCTCCTGTCCGACGATGATGGGATGATAGTCCCCGCTTTTATTTTCCGGATTTAAGAAGACGACTCCGTCCGCTTTCTTGTACTGCTTAATAACTGCCATGTTCCCCACGATGGCGACAACACGGTCCCCATTCTCGACGTCCTCAGTCACTTCGACAATGACGTAATCCCCATTACGGATGCCCGCATCCTGCATGCTGTCGCCGACCGCTTTGATGGCAGCGATATTGGTGTGCACGTTGATGAGATTCTTATCGACGAGGATATATTCGCCGAACTCGTCTTGCGCGTAGACTTCCATCGCATCGCAGCCGGCCGACGCTATGACGGGTACCCGAATAGTGCCTGAGGTGATGCCCGAACTATCGCCTTTAAGAATCTGAATGCTTCGGTGCTGAAAACGATCCCGACTGATAAATCCTTTGCGCTCAAGCCCTTCGAGGCGCTGAGTAACGCTGCGGAGCGATCGTAATTTAAATTCCTTGCCGAGCTCGACTATCGTCGGCGCCTGACCATTCTTGCCGATATAGCTCTTCAAGAATGAAAATGTCTTTTCTTGTGCGGGAGTGACCGTGGTTCGTCGTGCCATACGAGTACAGTACCACCGCGTTTTTAAAAATGAATATGGTTATCCACAACTATAGACACAACATACACAACTTTGTTTTATTTTGTTTCTCGCATCTCTTCGCGGAATCTCACCTCGTCTTCATCCATGCCGAAATAGTGGGCGTATTCATGCCAGACTGTCTCGGCGACGATCTTTGGGATCTCTTCCGGCACGCCAGCCGCTGCCTCCTCTATCGGCAATTTGAAAAGTGTAATGGTGTCCGGAATCGTTGGACCGATACCGTATGAATCGCCGCGCACGGTCGCCGGAATGCCTTGATACAACCCGAGAAGGGTCTCGCCTGTCGAAAGACCCTCTTGCGCCCGCACTTCATCTGACGGCTCATCCTCGACCAAGAGAGCAACATTCTGTATCCTCTTGCGGAATTTCTCTGGGATAAGAAGAAATCCCTCTTCAACCAATTTCTCAAATGCTTCGCGATTCATGGATGAGATTAGTCTAACAGTTCTCTCTTGCAAAAAACTGTGATGACTATTTCTAGTACCGTCTAGATCTTCACGGCTCTGTAGTCATCGAACTCCGCCTTATGTGAAGGTCAGACCTTCACATAAGGCGGCTACCAAGATTCGATCATGACAGCCTTGAAATCTTCTCCCCGCGAATGCATGTGTGCTTGAAGCAATTCTTTTGCCTCTTTTTTAAACGAATTTCCTCTACCGATAATCTCTGTCAACAGCTCGTCAGGGTCATCCGTTATCGGCCTTGGTTTCCCGGAGACGGTATCCAGCAGATTCGAGAATGAGTAACGAGTCGCCCATTCCCACGCATCGTCAAAATCGGCAAGCGCCGCTGTAAGTCCTCCTGGGTACATTTCAAGCACATTCTTCACAAGAAGATAGAACGCGAGATAATTCATATGAGCATCGCTTTCGACGACCCGTCCATGGTATGCACTCTGAAAAATGCTTCCCTTTCCCTTATATTTCGAATTGAAACACATGGACAAGCTCCCGCCGAGGCGTTGCATAAATTTTGCCGTCCCGCCTTTGGATATTTCTTGCAGAAGCAGATGAAAATGATTTGTTAATAAGGTCCACGCGAGTATCCGGACAAGCGGTTCTCGCTCGGGCCAATGCGACGGTCGCTCAAATACGGGTAACTCCGCTGTCAACCGATGCCAATTCGCGTCCGAATGAGCATCATTAAGATAAAATAATGATCGCAAAAATCTTTCACGATCATTATTGTCTCGTACAATATCCATTCCTCGCGTGCCCCGTTTCGTTACATGGATAATCGAATCTTTAGCATATGGCTCTACCCTCATTCTTTTAAAATACGACATCTACCCACATTTGTGAAGGTCTGACCTTCACAAATGTGTTGTTAACACTTTCAATCAAATCTCCTTTGTCTTGAAGTACGCATTGAAAATTTTGACCAGGGAGATAACGATGAAGATGACGTAGAAGATACCGATAAAGAAGGCGTCAAATGCTCCTCCGTTCATACCCCACCCGCCCCCGCCGCCAGCATTTTCAAGAAGGAACGTCACGATCATAATCACTGGCACCCACCAGCGCGCAAATCTCCACCATGCGCGGAAGACTTCATCATGCATTTTGTAGGTAATGAGGGAAAGGATGAAGAGAGGGATAGTGAGAAAAATCAGTAGAAAAGTATCACTATTTATGACATCGCCCACTAATCCATTATCCACAAAATAAATAATTTTGTTACACCAGACGCTGGTATTGCAACCATTAATTCCAAGAGAAAAAAGAGCAAGTATTAATAATGTGCCCCCTAGTCCAACAAACAACACCTTTTTTTTAGTATTCATAATTTTAAAAATCAATAATTTATACTAACGATTCCATTCTCTGTCCTGATTCCAATAACCACCGGCCCCGGCGAGGTTTTCTTCTTCTCGTTATCATCTTCCTTCAGTTTCTTTTCAATCTTCGTCACATTCTTTTTGGCATCGTAATGACCTTCAATCTTTAACGTGCCAACGGTCGCCTTTTCTTCAAGTTCTTTAAGAGTGCCTATTTTATCGGTAGACCATTCATATTGTAATACGGTTTTGGGCAGTTCTGTTGTGAGCGCACCATTGTAGCGCAACTCTTGTATCTCCAGCTTGATTTCTTTTCCTTCTTGCTTAAGTTTCTTGAAAAGAATTTCAAGAGTATTTCCTGCTTCGTCGGCAATAGTGGTGCTAGTAGCTGTAGTTGAGACCGTGGTACTGGAGAGATTGTCGATGCCAACGATCTTGAGTTTTTGCAACACCGGATTAAAGGTTATGACTGCCTCGGGAGGCGTGATGTCAAAGACTGCCGTCTTCCCTATTTCCGACTCAAGCGAAAAATCGGTGGTGCCATTTCCATCATAGTCCAGAAGAAGCGGTGAAGCGTTTTGAAGGGTACCGTCGGTGAAAGATATAGTTGCATTGGTGCTCGTGGCCGAAGGAATGGCGGAGAAGGTGCTTGACGCGGTAATGGCGTTGCTCCCGTCTATTTCTTGCATGTCGAGAGTGAAAGAACCTGTGGCGTAGCCGTCGAGATTGAGAGTAAGAGGAGTGTTCTTGGGCACCGTAAGCACTTGAACTTCTCCGTAGCGCTTAAAGCGGCTACCGGGGATGGTGGAGGTCGCGTAATTTACGATGTTGCCGAGGTTGTCGGTGGCGGAGAGATTGAGTGGTGAGTGAAGGACGAAGCGGAGGCGTTCAGTAGAATCTGTAGGCGGAGTTGAGGTAGAAATAAATGCTAGCGGAGTTGTTGATGTGGAATTGGTGAGAATATTTTGAATCAGAGTGTGAAGCTCGGAAATTTCAAGAATGTCTGCGTGATTACGTTCAACGTTTCCGTGCCGGAATCTGTCATACTCCTTCAAATTCACCCAATACTTCTTAGTCGTTGAAGCTGTGCCCCATAATGCGCTCGGCACGAGTACGGTCCCGTCGCCCTCGACAACTTCTTTCGGATTATACAGAAGCGTGGGGACAGTGGTGTAATACTGACAGGTAGATGCCGAGGGATTGCCGCAAATCGTTTTCTTCCCTTCATAATATTCAATCGTCGCCAAAGTGTCCTCTCCCCATCCGGCAACTTCGTAGAGCGATACTCCCTGAGGCGGAGTCCACGCATCGAGGATACTATGAAGCGTTTCTGCACGCGAAAGAAGCGGTGCATTCCCCACGCTCGGATACAA
>CAYIMJ010000018.1:0-12966 GCA_964364605.1 uncultured Candidatus Saccharibacteria bacterium
AGGCTGCACGAGTCGTTGCGACCAAAGACGCGACGACCATCGTGGGTGGTAAGGGAAAGAAGGCGGATATAGCCGCGCGCATCGGGCAGCTCAAGGCACAGATGGGTCTTACCGAATCAAAGTTCGACAAAGAGAAGTTTGAAGAGCGCATTGCGAAACTTTCGGGAGGCGTCGCCGTTATTTCGGTGGGTGCCGCGACTGAGACCGAGATGAAGTATTTAAAAGATAAGATCGACGACGCAGTAAAGGCGACGAAAGCTTCCATCGAAGAGGGGATTGTGCCTGGCGGCGGCACGGCGCTTGCAAAGGTTGCGAAAAAGCTTGCTGGGCACGATGGAAAAATGAGTGCGGACGAGAAGGCCGGTTTCGATATCGTTGTACGGGCGCTTGAGACTCCGCTTGCGCAGATTGCCATCAATGCCGGCAAAGATGATGCTGCCGTGATTGTCTCTAAAGTGCAGTCAGGCAAGGCGAATGCCGGGTATGACGCGCTCGCGGATGAAATGGTTGACGACATGCTGGTGAAAGGTATTGTCGATCCGGTAAAGATGCCGCGTATGGCTCTTGAAAATGCTGTCTCCGCTGCAGCGATGCTTCTGACTACTGAGGTCGCAATTGCTGATATTCCGGAGCCGAAAACAGCTTCATCTGGAGGTGGCGGAGGTATGGAAGGAATGGGGTACTAATGTAAGTAGCGTCGTAAAAACACCAAGTCCCGCAGATGCGGGACTTGGTGTTTTTACGATATGTTCTTAGTCTTCGGGTTGCTCGTTATAACTTACGATCTCCCATCCGCGCGTCTTAGAGAATATCTTCCACGGATGAAATTCACAGACGGTGATACCGGCATTGTCCGACACGTTAAAGAATGTGAGCTTCGTAAAGTCTGCAGCGTGGAGTTGTTCGCGATATAGCATGTATGCCACGATCATCTTGAGGAAGAGGTGGTGCGTGACAATCGCGGTCTCAAACGTGCTTTGGCGCGCCAGAAGGTTGAGGCATTTCCGTGCGCGCTCCTTCAGGTCGATGAAATTCTCTTCATCGGAAAAACGATATTCGTCTTCATGGTACGCGTAGTCCATCTTGTCGACGATGGATATGACCCCAGGGTCATCGGTGCGCTTGCCGATGATTTCGCTCGGGTTCTTCCGTTCCGCAAATAATGAAGAATAAATGACCGGCACCTTAAGATGGGTGTTGATGATCGCTGTAGTCTCTTTCGCTCGCGGATAAGCGCTCGAGACAATTCTCTTTATGGGGAATCGCTCGAGATAGTGGCCGACCTTGTCCGCCTGGCGCTGTCCCTTCTCCGATAGTGCTCCTTCTTCGCCTTGCCGGATATGCTGGGCGTTCAGAAGCGTTTCTCCGTGACGAATGAGATAGAATCGTCGTGGTCGAGCTAAAAGTACGATGCCAATGGCGGCAAGGGTGATACCGATGAGGGGCATGAGTGACATAGTGCGTCTAGTATAACCTAGTGATACACTCGATAACATGCATTTTTCTCTGGAACGTTTCTCATTTTCTCAGTGGCGCTACGCGGTTGCGGGCTTTTTTATCCTTGTAATTACTGGTTATTTCTACTTAGGTCGTGGAACGAGTCTGGGAGCTACGTTTGCTGTCTCCTCTGGCGATTTTAGAGAGCAGATAAGTGTGTCCGGTACGGTGACAGCGACTCAAGATGTCGACCTAGGATTTGCGACAAGCGGGCGTATTGCTGCCACGTACGCAAAGGTTGGACAGCGTGTCGAGGCGGGAGCGATTCTTGCGGAGACAGAAAACGGCGACCTTGTCGCGGCGGTCGCACAGAAACAAGCTGCGCTTCAGCAGGCACAAGCGAACCTCGCGTCGGTTCGGTCAGGAACACGGCCTGAAGAACTCGCGATAGCTTCCATTTCGGTGACGAGTGCTGAAGCTGCAGTCGTCAATGCCATTCAAAACGCTTATACGGCCTCTGATGACGCCGTCCATAACCGAATCGATTCGTTCTTTACGAATCCACGCACCAGCCCGAAACTTTCATTTACTGTCGCAAATGTAAATTTGGAGACTACGGTTGAAAATGACCGCAGCGCTGCTGAGACCGCGCTTACGAATTGGGCTCTGCTTATCGGAAAGCTTTCAAATACAAGCGCCAGCGAATCGGCGAGACAGGCGCAGGCATACCTCATACAGATTTCGACGCTCCTTGCGGATGCAAATGCGGCACTCAATCAGGGTGTTCCGAATCAGACGACATCTGCCGCGACCCTTTCTTCGTATGCAACGACACTCGCTACTGCGCGCACGAATGTGAATACTGTTGCAGCAACGCTCACTACGAGCGTCGCCGCGCTTGATGCGGCACGAAGCACTCTTTCGCTCAAACAGGCTGGCTCGACGAGTGAAGCGGTCGCTGCACAAGAGGCTGCTGTGGCAGTCGCTGCGGCTGACATTCGTTCTGCACAAGCAAAGCTCGCGGCGACTAGGGTTGTTGCACCATTTTCTGGTACGGTGACGCGTATGGATGCGAAGGTCGGTGAGATCATTTCGCCGAACACTTCAGAAATCTCCATGCAGAGTAACGGTATTTTTGAGATCGAAACATATATTCCTGAGGTAACCATCGCTCGTGTTGCTCCGGGGAATCCAGCAACAACAACGCTTGATGCCTATGGCACGTCAATCGCTTTCCCTGCGACAGTCATTGCGGTTGATCCGGCAGAAACAATGAAAGACGGTGTGCCCGCCTACAAGACGACGCTCGCTTTTCTTAAGGCGGATCCGGCAATCAGAAGCGGCATGACCGCGAACGTCACGATAGTGACCGGTATGCTCCATGATGCGATAGTGGTTCCCGCTGGTGCCGTGGGTATTAAGGAGGGAGTGCGTTACGTGTCTGTCGTTAATCATGACAAGAGTGTCTCGCGTACCGTCACGACGGGTCCTTCTCCTGCACTTGGGCAGACGCAAATTCTCTCAGGTCTTTCCGCTGGTGACGTTATTTTATTAACACCGGCGCTCTAGCGCATGTTCTCTCTCCTTAATATTCGCGTCGGTTTCTATCTGGCGGTGCGACAGCTTCGCCGTGCAAGTTTGTGGACGACAGGGCTCATCGTCTTCGTGATGCTCCTTACTTTTCTTAATCTTGTGGTGGTGACCGGCATCCTTGTCGGGCTCATTGAGGGTATTAATGAAAGTTATCGTACGCAATACACAGGCGACGTCATACTTTCGGCGCTCACGACAAAAAATTATATAGAGGACACACCGAGCGTTGTTGCTTTTATAAAAACATTACCGCAAGTGTCGATGTTGACGGAGCGGTATCAGTCGGGCGGTACGATTGAGGCGAACTATCTTACGCGTACTTCGGATACGGAAAAGCCAAATGCAACTGGTGCTCAAGTAATTGGCATTGATCCTGAGGCGGAAAATGCGTTTACAGGACTCTCTTCCCATATTATTGATGGGGATTATCTCGAGGAAGGGGATTACGATCAGATTCTTGTCGGTAACTATCTCCTTGCGAAATATGCGTTCGGTCAGCAGCCGAGCCTTACACCGCTTACTGACGTAGAGCCGGGCACTAAGGTGCGCCTCACGATCAATGGCTCTACGCGTGAGGTTATCGTAAAAGGCGTCATTAAGAGCAAGATTGCGTTACTCGCGACAAGTATCTTCATCTCAGCACCTGAATTGCGCACACTCATGAATCGTACCGATCAAAACGTGGCACAGATAGCGATACGTTTGACACCTGGGAGCGACCCGGATGAATTCAAGAATCTCCTGCTCGCGAGCGGCATCGGAGAAAAAGCGAAAGTACAGACGTTCACCGACTCCATCCCGAACGGCGTTGCCGATATTAAGACAACGTTCGCGATGCTCGGAAATGGTTTTAGTTCTATCGGCCTTGTCGTTGCTGCCATCACCATTTTCATTGTTATTTTCATTAATGCCATCACCCGGCGAAAATTCATAGGTATCCTCAAAGGTATCGGCATCTCGGGGCAAGCGATAGAGATTTCTTACGTCTTTCAGTCGCTCTTTTATGCGAGCATCGGTTCGGCGATAGGATTGGTCGTCCTGTATGGAATTCTCGTCCCTGCGGTCGCCGCCCACCCGATCGATTTCCCATTTAGCGACGGAATACTTGTCGCTCCTGTCGACGGTACAGCGATACGCATCGGACTGCTCGTTCTCACTACGGTTATCGCAGGATACCTGCCGTCGCGCATGATTGTTCGCAGGAATACGCTCGACTCAATCCTCGGTAGAAATTAAATATGATTGAAGTAAAAAATCTCGTTAAGGCGTTCAGGGATGGTCCGAATGAAACTCGGGTGTTGAAAGGTATCGACTTTACGGCGGCCTCCGGAGAATTCGTTGCAATCATGGGCCGCTCTGGAGCAGGGAAGAGTACGCTTCTATATCAGATATCGCTTCTCGATGAACCGACGTCCGGTGAGATACGTATAAACGGGAAAGATACTCGTTTGATGAGTGAGCGTGAAAAGATGCTGTTTCGTCTTGCAGAATTCGGATACGTTTTCCAAGACTATGCGCTTCTGCCTGAGCTCACTGCGCTTGAGAATGTCGCACTGCCGCTCTATATGCAGGGCGCCTCTCGCTCCGCTGCAGACGCGAAAGCAGCTACAGCGCTCGAACGTGTCGGTCTTGGGAAACGTCTCGATAATCTTCCGAGTCAGCTTTCGGGTGGTGAGCAGCAGCGCGTCTCGATTTCGCGCGCCATCGCGCACACTCCGGATGTTCTCTTCGCCGACGAGCCGACCGCGAATCTCGATAAGGAGTCTTCTGCAACGGTGATGAGTATTTTTAAGGAGCTCCACAAGGGAGGGCAGACCATCATCATGGTGACGCACGAAGAAGAGTTTTCGCGTTTTGCAGAGCGCATCGTCAAGCTTGATGACGGGAAAATCGTCTCCGATTCTCGATAATTTCACGTTCTGCACAGGTGATCGCTAAGCCACCCCAAATCATCCGAGAAAGAGTCATACTATGGGCAGCGGACGACCTGTAACCCCGCTTTAATCATTTTTATTTTTCCGCATGAAAGGAGTACACATGGTAGAGTTTATCCTCGTGATCGTCGGCGGCCTCAACTGGGGTCTCGTCGGACTCTCAGGATATATGGGCGGTGCTGACTGGAATGTCGTACACATGCTCCTCGGTTCGTGGTCATCAGTTGAGAGTCTCGTCTACGTGCTCGTAGGTCTTTCGGCAGTTCATCTTGTGATCACACATAAGAATGATTGCCGTCACTGCGAGGTTTCAGGTTCAGGAATGGGGATGTAATCTGGACTTACCAGATTACAGAAAAGAAATCGCGGCGCTTAAGCGCCGCGATTTCTTTTCTGCGCAAAACGCTAGCAGTTCTCCTTAAAACGCTTTCAAGAGTATTTAAGCATGATCCTCCTGCATTTGTGATAAAAGGAAAGAGCGCCGTACCCGAAGGTCGTGCGCTCTCTTAGAAATCGATTACCATTCTGTTGTACGACTCAGAGCCATGAAGAGGCCTCTGCCTCTCGAATAAATCGCTGCTCCCTTTCGAATAACAACTTCGCTTCCTCTGCAACTTCTGTGGTCATGACGAGGGCATCTATGAACTTCGGTATCAGACTTTGCATCTGGGCTGCTAACAACGGAGGCATTCCATCGTTGCATTTTTGGATGGCAAACTGCAGCCGAATCACAACTCCAGTGGGCCCCACCTGGTGTCCAGCTGATTTGAGGATCTCAGGATAGAGATGCATCTGATACCAAAGTCCTCTCTCTACCTCTTGTAGTCGCTGAATCATGACTTCCTTCGTTGGCAGGGAAACGAGATTGTGATACATACACCCTCCTCTTTTTCGGTTGGAAATGTACTGTTTTTGAGTCACTAGGGCTCAAATAGACTCTGCTGCTATAATAGCATGTTTGCATGCCTATGTCAATAGCATTTTGCGGATGGGGAGGGACCGCGATTACGCTTTTCGAAACTTACAGTTTCAGTACACCTTGCGGATTTTCTCTTCGCATAGGAATGCTCGATAAAATGCTCGCAAGGTTTTCGAATCCCTCACGTCCTGCCCCGGCAGGACTCCCATCCGCAGTTTTTCACTGCGTTTCAAAACTGCGGATGGGGAGGGATTCGAACCCTCGATACGGGTTTTAAACCGTATAGCGGATTAGCAATCCGCCACTTTCAGCCGCTCAGTCACCCATCCTTGTATCACTATCCTACTGTACTTCCGTATCTTCTCAAATGCTTTGGATTATGGCTGCCAACGCTTAAGAAGTATCGTTTCATATCTTCGGCACGGTCGAGACGAACGTTTTTGTCGGTCATTCTTGGATGGAATCCCAATTTCTGTAAACGCTTTAACCACACCTCCATCCTAACATATCGAACGGACCGACTCACTAGTGAGCGAGGGCGAGTGGGACGATATGTTTTGCACCCGATTCTTTTAGGGCCTCAATTGCGGCTTGGAGCGTCGCGCCAGTGGTAATGACATCGTCGACGATTATATAGGTACGTGAAGGATCTGCAGGGCGCATCGCTTCGAACGCTTCGTGCATATTCTTTTCACGTTCGTGGCGGGGGAGCGAGATTTGTGAGGCCGTCTCACGCGTACGCTCGAGAAGTCTAGTATTTATTTCGACATCGAGCCCCTCTGAGGCGCGCTGTATGATTTCCTCAACCTGATTAAATCCACGTTCGTGCCGCCGAATTTTCCCGAGCGGTATCGGTACGATGATGGGTTTCGTAAACCCATCATCGCGCAAATATTCGGAGAGTGCGGATGCAAGTAGTTCAAAAGAGAATTCGTTGTTGTGATATTTCGCCTCGTGGATAGCTGAGCGCACGGAAGTGTTATGGAAGGGGAGCAGTGCAACCGTCTCTGGTCTTGTAGTAAGTACAAGGCGTGGGCTCATAAGGGCGAGAAATGTATCGATAGAAACATCGCGCAGCACCACCTCATCCGCTCTCGGAGGGAAGAGGAAATCAAGCCAGTGACGTATCCGCATCATGGTACTATTCTCTCATGTCGTTTCTCGATAGTCTTTTTCCGAAGAAGAAAGAGAAGAGTGTTGTTGGCGTCGATATTGGCTCTTCATCTTTGAAGGTTGTGCAACTGCGCAAGGAGCATGGTCAGGCAGTGCTCGAAACGTACGGCGAACTTGCTCTTGCTCCGTATAGTGGGGGAGAAGTCGGACAGGCGACAAGTCTTTCTGCTGAGCAGATCACCGAATCCTTGAAAGATTTATTGCGCGAGGCGAAGGTGACGACCTCGAGCTGCGGCGTGTCGATTCCTTTCTCGCGCTCCTTACTTACTCTTGTCGAATTGCCGTATCGTGCCGATCCTAAGGAGCAAAAAACAGTTATCGAACTTGAGGCGCGCAAGTATATCCCCGTAGCGTCGAGCGAAGTGCAGCTTGATTGGTTCATCGTGCCCACGGAGGATCCAAAATCTCCCGCCAAAGAGGCTTCTCCAAGTGCTGATCAGAAGGCGAAGAAGATTGAAGTGCTTCTTGTGGCCGTTCATAACGACGAGCTCTCGTTATTGCAGAGTGTCGTCACAGGAGCAGGGCTTTCGCCGAGTTTTTACGAGATTGAGATTTTCAGCACCATCCGCGCTGTGGTTGAGAATTCGATAAAGCCGGTTATGGTTCTCGACATAGGCGCAGCATCGACCAAGACGTACGTCATCGAGCATGGGGTGGTGGCGCTTTCGCATGCTATAAGCACCGGAAGTCAGGATATTACGCGCGCCATATCAATTTCTGGTAACGTATCCATCGCTCAGGCTGAAGCCCTGAAGAAGAAAGAGGGGCTCGGGGACGGCGGAGCGCTTGGTTCTCCTGAACTTGTCTTCTCTCGTATCTTTGCGGAGGCGAGACGCGTTCTTATACAGTATGAGACATCGCATAAGAAATCGATTACCTCAATTGTACTTACTGGCGGCGGCGGAGTGACCAAAGAGCTTGGTACGTATGCGAAAGGCGTCTTTTCGATTGACGTGCATGTCGCGGATCCTTTTGCGAAAACTGAAGCACCGGCTTTCATGCGGTCGGTTCTCGAAAGTATCGGTCCGGAATTTGCTGTAGCTGTCGGTCTTGCGATGCGAAAGCTCGATGAAATGTAAATTGCGAAGAAAATAACACACCTTCTCACCAATGCGGTAAGAGTTTTGCACAGAGGCATCGCTCGGTGCTTGTACGAGTAGCGTATACTTAAAACGAAATGCTCCCTCCGACGATACCCACATCATTTGTTCCTCGTCCTTCCGGCACCAAAGCGCGCCGATTCGACAGTGATTTGAGCGGTGCGTTCGGGTTTTTTGCTTATGGGGTGCTTGCTATTGTTTTTATGCTCGCGCTCGGAGTCTTTTTTTACGGTCGCATTCTTGTGAATACGCAATCTACCAAGAACACTGAGTTGAAGGAGGCCGAAGCGACGATAGAGTTAGCAACGGTCGAAAGTTTCGTTCGGTTACACAATCGTCTTGATTTTGGATCAAAGCTTCTCGAAAATCACAGCGCGTTTTCAGGCTTCTTTGTCCTGCTTGGGAAGCTTATGCCGTCTACGGTCCGTTTTGTCACACTACATCTTACGCTGAGCGAGGCAAAAAGCGTGAAGATCGAGGGAGCGGGTTTTGCCAAGAGTTTTAATGCGCTTGCAGCTGCTTCCGCGTCATTTGCTGCTGACGGACATATCAAAGATGCTGTTTTTTCAAACATTGTCGTTAGTGCCAAAGATAACTCTGTCTCTTTTGCGCTTACTGCCACTCTCGATCCTAGGGTTATTGCATTTTCGCCGAGTGCGCCTGTAGAGAGTGGTGCAGAGATTCCGCGTGTCCCTTCGGACATTCCGATACGAGAAGAAAGCGCGTCTAGCACCCCTTCATTATGATAAATAATCGCATCCTTCCTCTCTTTGCTCTGATGGTCGCTATAGGCATATTCTTCGGCTACGTTCGTCCGGCATGGACGGTCACGATAGCCGCAACGAAGGATGCTATTGCCTCCGATGAGCAAGCTTTGGCTGCGGCGAGTACCTATACGGCACGACAGAACACTCTTGCCGATGCGCGAAATGCCATTGATCCTGCGAACCTCGAACGTCTTGCTGTTTTTCTACCTGACTCGGTTGACAACGTTGGGCTTATTCTTGATTTGAACGCGCTCGCGGCACGTTCAGGACTCTCGATCTCAAACATCGATGTTACGACGAATGCTGCCGCTACACCTGCTGCGGGTACGTTACCGGCTGCTCATGCTAACCCTACCGGCTCAATCGACCTCTCTATTTCTGCGGTCGGTACGTACGGGGCTCTTCAGTCGTTTCTTATGGGAGTAGAGAAGAGCGAACGCCTGCTTGATGTCCGAGATATCGTCGTGAGGGGCTCAGATACCGGAGTGTATAACTACCAAATGAAGCTGCGCCTTTTCTGGCTTCGCTAATCGCAGAGCATTATATTTTTGAACCATGAAACCAAACGCCACATTCATCGTCGCCATCGCACTTGTCATCGGGGCAGGTCTCTATTGGTACTTCTTTACGGGAACAGGGAATGATGCTCCCTTGACGGTGAGCACCTCAGAGAATCCTGCGCAAACAAAATTCAAGACGCTCATCAGTAAACTTCCTAATTCGTTTGATACGGGCATATTTTCGGATGCTCGCTTCAGCGCGCTCGTTGATCTCACGACGCAGATCTCTCCAGAGTCTCCGGGACGTCTCGATCCTTTCGCTCCTGTGCAAGGTGTCGGGACGAAATGAGCACTGCTTCCAGGCGGAAGCAGCATGAGGTGTAGTAGAATAATGAAAGTATGAAAATGTATTCGTCGTTCGTTCACACCGCAGGCCGTATGATCACGGTCAGCGTCTAATGGAATGAATCCCGTTAGAAATCGCGGACGTTACCTGACTGATATGATTTCAAAAGATTAACTTTATGAAAACTAATTACATAGGGTTCACCAGACACTCGCGAGTGTCTGCGTCCTATTTCTAACGGGATGAATTTTCTTGCACTACTCGTCGATAAGGGACTCCTCTCTGCAGGCGATCGTGCTGCAGTCGAGGCCGATCTTGCAAAGAAACGACCTCTTGCGGACGCGCTCGCTGAAAAAGGCGTCTCGCTCCCGAACTCTCTTGCGGAGGCGGGTATGGCCTACGGACTCCCGACACGCATCCTTGGTGACCCTCCTGCTTCATCGAAGATTCTTGCGTATGTTCCAATCGACTCAGCCCGTCATTATGGGTTCGTACCTCTGGACCTTGTAGATGGCGCGCTCGAGATCGGTATTACCGATCCTGACAACATCGAGGCGCTCGATGCGCTCCAGTTCATCTCAGGGAAGATCGGCATTCCGTATAAGATTTTCCTTATCACGAAAGAGGATTTTGACCGCGTACTCGAGACCTACAAGAATCTTTCGGGCGAAGTCGGTAGAGCTCTTTCTGAATACGAAACGTCTGCCACGCCTGTTTCTCCTGGGGCACGACAATCTCTCGGTACACCCACATTGACCGAAGACTCGCTCGCGCTCACTGATGAGGCGCTCAATCTTTCGGGCCCGAGTGAGACCTTGAAGGAGGATGCGCCGGTAACGAAGATTGTCTCGACGATTCTGCGGTACGCCATCGAAGGGCATTCGTCAGACGTCCATATCGAACCGATGCCAACGAGGACTCGAGTCCGTTTCCGTATGGACGGCGACCTTCACACCTCGCTCGAACTTCCGTCGAAAGTGCATGACGCTGTTGTTGCGCGCATAAAGATACTTGCGAAGCTGCGTCTCGATGAGAAGCGGAAGCCGCAGGACGGACGTTTTTCAGCGAATGTTGAAAAACATCGGATAGATTTCCGTGTATCTACGTTCCCGACAGAAAACGGCGAGAAGGTCGTGATGCGTATCCTCGATCAGTCCGACGCGACGGCGACTCTTGAGTCAGTCGGATTTTCTGCTGCCCAGCTTGTCGAGATACGCGAGATGATGAAGGTCCCCTACGGCATCATCCTTATCGCCGGACCAACCGGTTCGGGGAAATCCACAACGCTTTTTGCCATGCTCTCCGAGCTTGATCGTGAGACGGCAAACGTCGTTTCACTCGAGGATCCGGTTGAGTACGAGATTCCTAACGTATCGCAAAGCCAGGTGCGACCGGAAATTGGCTATACGTTCGCAAACGGACTGCGTTCTATCTTGCGCCAGGATCCGGATGTAATCATGGTGGGAGAAATCCGTGATAAGGAGACCGCGGTACTCGCAGTGCAAGCGGCGCTCACGGGGCATCTTGTATTTTCGACCATACACACTAATACCGCTGTCGGCGCGATTCCGCGTCTCATCGATATGGGTGTTGATCCGTTCCTTATCGCGCCGACATTAGTCTCTGTCATCGGGCAGCGCCTCGTTCGAAAGCTTTGTGAGGGCGGAGGCAAGCCTTTTCCGATTACTGAGAGCATCAAGGTATCTCTTGAGCAGCAATTTTCCGATGTCCCGGAAGAGTATCGCCGAACACTCCCGCCATTCAAAGAATTCTATCGTGCCGCAGGAACAGCCGAATGTCCGAACGGGACGCGCGGTCGCACTGGGGTATTCGAGATATTGCGCATGAATAAAAAACTTGAGGAGGTGGTGCTCAAGGATCCAGTCGAAGAAAAGATTTATGCTGCGGCCCGCTCAGGAGGCATGCTCACGATGCGTGAAGATGCCATCGTAAAAGCTCTTTCCGGCGAGATACCGTTTGAGGAGATCAATACGCTTGGCGGAGAGCTTTTCCCCGAAGGGGACGTAGCTTGACCCTGAGGCGTAGTATACCCCGTGAGGTAGCTCCTCCAAGGAGTTGATTCGCTTTTATTCTCTGCTGTCCACAAGACTAGACGATGCAAGTGGGAGATTGATATCTCACGGGGTATACTATTCCACAATGGCTTACCGCGTGTATATCGTCGACGATGACAGATTTCTTCTCGATCTCTATGCGGTTAAATTTAAGAATGCAGGACATGAAGTGACTGCGTTTGGCGGAGGCGAAGACTTGCTCGCTGCCTTACGAAAGACAGGCGCCGCCGCGCCGGATGTTATTTTGCTCGACTTGATTATGCCTGGAGTGGGCGGCCTTGAAGCGCTCGCGACGATTCGCAAGGAGAATCTCGCAAAAGGAACGAAGATTGTCATCCTCTCAAATCAGGGCCAGCCTTCCGATATCGAAAAAGCAAAACAACTCGGCGTCGATGGCTACATCGTAAAAGCGTCCGCAATTCCTTCTGAGGTATTCGCAGAGACAGTCCGCATCATTAAGGGCGATTCGTCCGAAACGGGTTCATCTAACGCGAGGGAATCCCATTCGTAGTATGACTGCTGATACGCGCCTCGCGGAACTTCTCGAAGTTGTCGTCAAAGAAGGTGGTTCAGATCTCCACCTTGCTGCTGGCGGGCCACCAATGCTTCGCGTTTCGGGTGCGCTCGTGCCACTCTCCAAATATCCTCCGCTTACGAACAAGGAGACCGAGGATATGTTGCGGAGTATTGTGTCCGAAGATCGTTGGAAATCATTTGAAGAAAATCAGACCATTGATATATCCTACGCGCACAAAGCGGACACTCGCTTTCGTATTAATGGATACCGAGCTCAAGGAACCACTTCACTTGCGTTGCGACTTATTCCTCACGCAATACGCACTTTCGCTGAGCTCAATCTTCCTTCCGTGCTCGAAGTATTCACTCAGCGTAAACAGGGCTTCTTCCTTGTTGTGGGGCCGGTAGGGCATGGCAAGTCGACGACACTTGCCACGATGATTGATCGCATTAACGATACTCGCGCCGAGCACATTCTCACGATTGAGGATCCGGTCGAGTACCTCTTTACGCCGAAAAAATCGCTCATTCATCAACGCGAGATTCATGTTGATACGCGTGATTTCCATACGGCGCTCCAGAGCACGTTTCGCGAAGACGTCGACG